>DATAIH010000322.1:0-22328 GCA_036262755.1 Candidatus Acidiferrum sp. | reverse complement strand
TAGATCGCCACCATCGTGCCGTTCTCTTTGTTGGTGAGAAACTGCCGCTTCTCCGGAAACAGCATCATCATCGGCTTGTTGTCGCGGGACACTTCGACGAGCAGGCGTTGCGCCGTGTAATTCTTTTCCGGCTTTGTGTCCGTGGCTTGCAGAACCAGCGTGTACGGCCCGATCTGCATCGAGTCGCCCGGTTGCATGTTCTTTTGCACGTCGCGATTGAACGCCGCCCCGGCCAGACCGATAAACACGAACACCATGCCGATATGAATGATGTAGCCGCCGTAGCGGCGGGTGTTGCGCATGGTCAAGTCAATCGCGCAGGCGGCAAAGGAAGCTCCCGATCGCGCGCGGATCACCTTCGCGCCGCGGTAGAATTCAAGCAAGATCGTGGCTGCCACGAAGACGCACAGGATCAAGCTCGCCAGCGAATAGGGCGCGCGGAATCCGAAAATGAAAGCCACTGCGCCGACTGCCAGGCCGGTGAGCACGGGCCAGCCAAAATTCCGCTTCAGGCTTTCCCTGGAGGTTTTTCTCCACGCCAGCAGCGGCCCGACTCCCGTCAGGAACAGAATCAACAACCCCACGGGAATGTTCACTCGATTGAAGTACGGCGCACCGACGCTGATGCGGTTGCCGGTCAGCCACTCCGAGAAGACGGGAAACAACGTGCCGGAAAGGACGGCGATGCACGCCACCAGGAAAAGCAGATTGTTAAACAGGAAGCTCGACTCGCGAGAAATTACCGAATCCAGTTGGTTTTCGCTCGCCAGGTAATCGCGGTTCTTCAAATACGCGCCCAAACAAACCGCCAGCGTGATGCCCATGAACGCAACAAACCACGGCCCGATGTTCGACTGCGCGAAGGCGTGCACGGAACTGACCACGCCGCTGCGCGTCAGGAAGGTGCCCAGCATGCATAACAAGAAGGTGCAAAAGACCAGCCACACGTTCCAAACTTTCATCATTCCGCGCTTTTCCTGCATCATCACGGAATGCAGGAACGCCGTGCCGGTCAGCCAGGGCAGCAGCGAGGCATTTTCCACGGGATCCCAGCCCCAGTATCCGCCCCAGCCCAGCACCGCGTACGCCCAGTGCGCGCCGAGAAGGATTCCGGCCGACTGGAACATCCAGGCAATCATTGTCCACTTGCGCGTCAAGTGGATCCACTTCTCTCCCGGGTAGCGCGCCAGCAAGGCGCCAAGCGCAAAGGCAAACGGAATCGTGAAGCCCGTATAACCGGAATACAGATTCGGCGGATGAATCACCATCTCCGGGTATTGCAGGAGCGGGTTCAATCCGTTGCCGTCGGCTCGCGTGATGAAGCTCATCACGCCATCGGCCCCGGGTGCCGCCAGCGCCTTGAACGGGCTTTCCACAAAATTGTTCAGCGTCAGAAAGAAGAGTTGCACGCCAGCCATGACCGCGCCAACGTACGGCATCAACTCGCCATTCTTGTTGCGGTAGGTAATCAGAACAGACAGAACATAGATGGCCAGCAGGAAGCTCCAAAACAGCAGCGAGCCTTCCATCCCTGACCACAGCGCCGCAATTTTGTAAAACGTGGGCAGGTCCCGGTTGCTGTGCGAGGCCACATACGAAATCGAAAAATTGTCGGTGAAAAACAGATAGACAAGGCTAAACGTCGCAAGGAAAATCAGGCCGCAGGTGGCCATTCCCGCCTGGCGCGTGCTTTTCACCAGGAGCGGATGGCGCGTGATAATCGCCGCGATGCCCCCCACAACGGCATACACGGCGCACACAAAAGCTAGAAGGAGCGCAAAGGAACCAAATACATCCATCGCGACCCCGCCTCTCCCCCGGTCTTCCCGGGACTGTTACATGCTGCTTCGCTGGGTAGAACTTGCTGCGGCGCCCTTGTTGTCTCCCCCAGGGGCAGCTTCGTACTTGGAGGCGCATTTTGCCTGAACGTGCTCCGCCACAAAGCGGCCGTCCGGGCCCGGGCGGCCTTCTACCAGGGCTTGCGCCTTGCCCACAAACGTGTCCGGCAAGGGATCGCTGCCAATATACGTAACGGGAAGGGTCTTCCCTTCTCCTTGCAGCACAAAGTCAACGCGCCCGGAAAGGTGACGGATGCTTCCTTCCTCCACCGTACCGCCGACGCGCATGCGTTGTGTTCTCGCCGATCCGCTCAAGGTCTCGAGCTCGACAATGGTGTGGTAATAAGTCTTGCTCTCGCCGTACCCGAGCCAGGCGAGAAACCCCAGCGCTACCACGATGATTCCCATGCCGACGCCAAACTTCGCTTGTTTTTTCATGTGATTCTTCTCGTTCCGATTCTACCACAGTCAAAAGAGGCGTCTATCTCCTTAGTCTTGCCGCGAAGTACAGGATCTGCGCAGGTCCGACGCTGTACTATCGTTCAGGGCTCCTCTCCGCCTCCGAGAGCATCTCCTGGAACCGGGAAAGACCGACTCCTTCGGTCGACGGGCCAAATCGAAATGGCCTCCCCTGGTCCAAAACAACCGGGCAGCCCAAATTCATGGAAAGGATATCCTGCACGACGTCTGAAGGGACTTCTGTGATCAATATCACACGCCTCGGTTTGAGGGAACGCCGGATCCGTGAGACGACCGACGGGAGATGTTCGCAGAGCAGAGTCGTCAGTTCGGGCGCAGTCGACCCGGTTTGCCCTTCGCTCCCTACCTGCCGCTCCAGCGTCTCCACCGGGCACTCCAAGAGATGCGTCAAAAAGAATCCGGCAGCCTGAAATTCTCCGTGAATGTCCGCCGGGGCTTTTCCTCGAGTGGAAATCCCTACAGCTGTCAGCAGACCGCCTGCCTCTCCGCGGAATTCGCCGCCCGGCGCGTAGAGAAACTCTGCGTCATCGCGCGGAGCAACGGCGCTAAGCAAAAGTGTGTGGATGTGCACCGGCCGATAACGCGTCGCCCATTCCAGCCGCCGGAGCCTTCGCGCGATATGCACGGACGACGCCGTTTGCCCGCACCCGTCGCACCGCAGATCCGTGGAGTTCGACACCATCATGCTTCGACCCAACTTATCGGCAGAGCCCACTTTACAACTACTCGGGGCGGGTCTTCCACCTCGCCGTGCCTGCCTACCCGTGTGAAACAGCACGCCGCCTGCCGCGTTATAGCCTTAGAGGTGCGGGTGTAAGGCGACACCATGGACCACAGAGCCAGGCCAGTTGACGTGCACGGGTTATTGCGGCTTCCGGCGCTCCACGCCGACAGGCTTGCCTTCTCCGGGCCAGACGGTGAAAATCTCTCTGATATGGAAATCTGCGGTTCCAGGAAAGGGTGACCGATGCATGGGCTGACGCTGTTTGGTCAAGATTTGCGGTTTGCTTTTCGTTCCTTGATGCGCGCCAAGGGGCTTGCCACGACCGTCGTTCTCACGCTGGCCCTGGGCATCGGTGCCAATGCCGCCATCTTCAGCCTTGTGCGCGGTGTTCTCCTTCGTCCGCTCGCCAACGACGACGAAAGCCGCCTTATCTACGTTAAGCAGAGCGCCAAAGGCATCGGCATGGATGAAATCGCCTGGTCGGTTCCCGAAATCCAGGACTTCAAAAACAGCATCCATTCCCTCAGCGAATTTGGCGATTTCTCGGCTATTCCCATGACCATGGTGGGCTTGGGTGAGCCGCGCGAGATTCAATCCGCCGTCGTCGGAGGCAACTATTTCCAGACAGTCGGCCTTCATCCCGTACTTGGCCGCCTCATCGGCCCTCAAGACGATGGCCCGAAAGCCGCCGGCGTCGTGGTTCTGACGTACCCATTTTGGTCAAGCGCTCTCAAGAAAGATCCCAACGTCATCGGCAGACAGGTCCGCCTCGACAGCTTTGACTCGCGCACAGCCACGGTTATTGGCGTCCTCGAACCTTCCCTTCCCTATCCCACGGACACGGCGATCATCGCCAATGTCGTGATGAGCGCGCATCACCTCGACGCCACCATGGTTACCGGCCGCGTCCATCGCATGACCGAGCTCTTCGGCCGCCTTGCACCCGGCGTAACACTCGACCAGGCTCGTGCCGAACTGCAATCCGTCTACGCCACGATGAAGAAAGATCACCACGAAGCTTATCCCACCAACGCAAATTTCCAGATTGACGCAAGGCTTTTTCGCGACCAAGTTACTTCCGACGCTCGGCCGATCTTGCTCGTTCTTCTCGGGGCCTCTGCCCTTGTCTTCATCATTGCCTGCTCCAACGCCGCCAACCTCATCCTCGCTCGCACTGTACGCCGCGAAGGCGAGTTGACCATTCGCGCGGCACTCGGCGCCTCCTCCAGCGCCTTGCGCCGTACCCTGCTCGCCGAAAGTCTCGTCCTTTGCGTCGCCGGAGCCGCGTTTGGCGTAATGATTGCGCGTCCACTGCTCGACGTTCTTGCGCGCTACGCCTCCAAGTTTTCCGTTCGCGCTCTCAACCTCACCGTCGACTCGAGTGTGCTTTGGGTTGGCGCGGGCCTCGCAATCATCGCCGCAGTCCTCCTTGCCTATGTTCCCCGCCTCCCCAGCGCCAACGTTTCGCAATCCAACGGACTCGCCAGCGGCAGCGTACGCATTACCGGCAGCACCAACCGCCGTCTCCGCGCTTTCGCCGTTGTCCAGATTGCCGCCTCCTTCATGCTTCTCGCCGGCGCCAGCATGCTTCTGAAAACTCTTGTCTCCATGATGACCGCGCAAACGGGCATGGACACGCGTCACGTCCTGGCCATCAACGTTCCCGTGATCAAGCACCAAAAAACAGACCAGCAAGTCGTGGATTTCTACAAGGAAACGATCCGGCGCGTTGACTCTCTGCCAGGCGTGACCAAGACGGCCTACGGCATGTCTGCTCCATGGCGCGACGGTAATAACGATGGCCCCGGCCTGCAATTTTCCGCCGACGGGCATGCTTCCAGTATTGAAAATGATCCTCACGCTCATTTTCGCGTTATCTCACCCGGATTCTTTGCCGCTCTCGGCGTTCCCATCCTTGCCGGCCGCGATTTCAACGACCTCGACACTCAATCAAAAGAACCGATTGCGATTGTCAGCGAGACTGTCGCCAAGCGCATGTTCCCCGGCCAGGATGCCATCAATCGCCATGTCTATTGGACAGATCCCGTGCTAGCGTTCATCCCAGGGTTTAAGAAAGAGCCGCTGCGCATCATCGGCGTCACCGCTGATATTGACGATGAAAACCTCCCTCCGCGGCCAACTCTCACCATTTACAGCACCTTTAACCATGGTCCAATGTTTGGGGGACGCCTCTTCATTCACACGAGCGTAAATCCGTATTCGCTCGTGACCGCGGCCACAAGAATCATTCGTGGGATGTCCCCGGAGCAGCCCGTCGAAAAGGCCGCCACTCTCGAAGACATTCGCGCCGAAGTCCTGACGCCGGACCGCTTGAATACCGTCGTCTTCGGCATCTTCGCGGCGGTCGCGCTCACCATTGCGCTGGTAGGAGTTGCCGGCGTCCTGGCCTTCTCCGTCAGCGCTCGCACGCGCGAGTTCGGGATTCGCCTCGCACTCGGCTCTCCGCCGAAGCACCTGCTCGCCGGAGTCATCCGGGAAGGCGTGATCATGGCCGTTGTGGGAGTAGTGGCGGGTGGACTCGGCGGGTATGCGCTTGCCCGTTTTGCGGAGCACTATTTCCCTGATCTAGTCCTGCCCAGCGCGTTTCCGATTGTTGGCTCGGTGCTTGTGCTTCTAGCCGCCGCGGTCGTCGCATCCGCATTGCCGGCAGCCCGCGCTGCCCGCGTGGACGTGATGCAGGCCCTGCGCTCCGACTAGCTCGCGCGTGCCCTTCGTCGTCCAGCCGCGTCTCGCGTGGAGCGGAAACGGCTCGTTACAATAATCAAAGATTCTGATGGGAGAGGACCGTATTGCAGGGGCGCCGGTTTTTGATCTTCCCTAGGCCTAGATCGGACCAGGGACACACTTCGCGGGCGCTAAGCCTTCTCTGTTAAGACGAAACCGGCAGGTCGGAGGGCAGCTTCGCGCGCAGGCACCACTTTAATTCCTGGCTCATTTCGAGAATTTCCATGCCCGGCATGACGATGAATTTGCAGCTGAGCATCTCCCGCGGCTCGTCGTCATCGGGCAATTGGCAGGTCACGCGGCAATACTGACAATCCTGATTCCAGCAGAAACGCCCGTAGGGAATGGTTTCCGGGCTGAGGAATTGGAAGCAGCGCAGCAGCGAATTTCGCTCCGGCACCTGAAACTTCTTTCCAAAGATGACGATGTCCACCAGCTTTTCGTAAGGACGGAAGGGCTCCGACATGACGGTTCCTGTTCTCCCTGGACTTCGCCGGGTCCTCAAGTTGAACCGCAAGGTTGTCGCAAACGAACCCTGTAAGGTTCTCCCCATCGACCTGGCGGGCCAGTAGCTCTTTCTCGGTGCGTCTCGCCCGGGTGAGCGCCTCCACAGAGTAGAACGCACAACCGGGGGGCACAACGACACTCGACGCGCGCGTTTCCAATGTGCTACGGGGTCAAAAAGCGAAGCGCTCAGGTTCATCGGTCCGAGGAAGGTGGGGCTAGCCACCGCTCGGCAAGTCGAAGAATTGCCCCATTTTGCGGAATTTCTCATACCGCGCCGAGAGCAATTCGCGCACGGGCTCGTTCGTCAGCGCCACGAGCTGCCGGTCCAGGACGTCATCCAGCAAGCGGGCCGCACCTTCGGAATCGGTGTGCGCCCCGCCATCGGGTTCCGGGATGATTTCGTCCACGATTCCCAGGTCTTTCAAATCCTTCGCGGTAATTTTCATGGCCGCTGCCGCGGTTTCCGCCTTCGTCGCATCGCGCCAAATAATCGAGGCGCAACCTTCCGGCGAAATCACCGAGTAGAAGCTGTTTTCGAGGATGTTCACTTTGTCGCCGACGGCAATTGCCAGCGCGCCACCGGAGCCCCCTTCGCCCGTTACGGTTACGATGATCGGCACGCGCAACCGCGCCATTTCCCGCAGATTCCTGGCGATCGCTTCGCCCTGCCCGCGTTCTTCCGCATCGATCCCAGGGTACGCGCCTTGCGTGTCGACGAAGGTGAGAATCGGCCGCCCAAACTTGGCCGCTAGTTGCATTACTCGCAAAGCTTTGCGATAACCCTCCGGCTTTGGCTGGCCAAAGTTGCGCGCGAGGCGCTGCTTGGTGTCGCGCCCTTTTTGGTGGCCGACCACCGCCACGGGCCGACCATGGTATTTCGCGAGCCCGGCGACAATGGCCTTATCGTCGGCAAAGCCGCGATCGCCGTGCAGCTCCATGAAGTCGGTGAACAGATAATTCACATAGTCGAGCATATAAGGCCGCTGCTGGTGCCGCGCGATTTGCGCGCGCTGCCAGGGCCCCAGATGTGTGTAAAACTCCCGCCGCAGCTCGGCGACTTGCTGGCGGAGGCGTTCCAGCTCGGAGTCCGATTCTCCGTTGTCGGACCAGCGCCGCAATTCTTCGACATCGTTCTCGAGATGCTCGATCACCTGCTGGCGCTCGGCCTGCTTTTTTTTACCCTTGTCTTTTTCCTTCGTTCTCATGCTCCCACCGACCCCACGGCATGATCACCGCAGACCTGCCGGATCGCCTCGACCAATTCGGGTGAGGGGTTCACGCGCTGCTGCGAGCGCATAACGGCCACCGAGCCGTCCTGGCGGCACAAGTCAAATACCACCGGGCAGCTTCCCGGCGAATCTGCCATCAGTGCGTTCAATTGATCCATCGCCTGCTCGCTCAGCTTCCGCAAATCCAGGCGCACGCGAAACTCACCGTTGGCCGGCCGGTCGGCAATATCCTGGAGCAGTCGGGCCTCTGCGAGGGAAAGGCGTGTTCCGGCTTCCTCCACCTGCACGCGGACTTTCATGAGCAGCGGCTTGCCGGGTTTCAGCATTTGCTCCAAGCGCGCAAAACTTTCCGGGAAGACCAGCAGCTCCTGAATCCCGGTCATGTCCTGAATCGTGAAAATGGCCCAGCGCGCGCCTTTCCGTGAACGCATTGGGCGGCTGCTCACAATCAGCGCCGCGATGGTGATTTCCCTTCCGCCGCGCTGGCCTTCCACCTGGTCAAGCGATACTACTTTCAAATCGGCCAGGCGCGAAGAGTATTTTGCCAGGGGATGCCCGGAAACGTAAAACCCGAGCATAGCGTATTCGCTGGCGAGACGCTCTTCCTCGCTTGACGGCTCCGCTTCATGTAGCTCGAATGGAATTGGCGCAGGCGCGGCTGCGGCCATGAACAAGCCATGCTGTCCCGATTCGCGCATGCGAGAGGCACGCTGCAAAGTGGCGAGTGCTTCATCCACCGACGCAAGCAGCGACTCACGCGGCCCAAGCGAATCGAGGGCGCCGGACTTGATCAGGCTCTCGAAAACACGCTTGTTCAAAAAACGCGATTCGATGCGCTCGCAGAAATCGTAGAGCGACCTGAACTCGCCCTGCGCCAGCCGCGACTCACGAATCGCCTTGGCCGTGTTTTCGCCAACGTTCTTGATGGCCGCGAGGCCAAACCGGATAGCTTCACCGACCGGTGTAAAGTACAGATCGCTTTCGTTTACGTCGGGAGGAAGGATCGAGATGCTCATCCCGCGCGCTTCGTTGATGTACTTCACCACTTTCTCGGTGCTGCCGGCCTCGGAAGTGAGCAGCGCGGCCATGAATTCCACCGGATAGTGCGTTTTCAGATAGGCCGTCTGGTACGCCAGCAGCGCATAGGCGGAAGAGTGCGATTTGTTGAAACCGTAGCCGGCAAATTCCTCCATCAAGTTAAAAATCTTCTCGGCCTTCTTTTCCGGAATCTTGCTTGCGGCACAACCGGCCATGAACTTCGCGCGCTGCGCCGCCATTTCTTCTTTCTTTTTCTTGCCCATCGCCCGGCGCAGAATGTCCGCTTCGCCCAGCGAAAAACTGGCCAGCCGGTTGGCGATTTGCATCACCTGTTCCTGGTAAAGGATGACCCCGTAGGTTTCTTCGAGAATGTCTTTCAGCTGCGGAAGTTCGTAGGTGACTTTGGTCTTCCCGTGCTTGCGGTTGATGAAGTCGTCGATCATTCCCCCCTGAATGGGGCCGGGGCGATAGAGCGCGTTGAGCGCGGTGAGGTCTTCAATCCGCGTCGGCTGGTAGCGGCGGAGAATGTCGCGCATGCCGTGGGATTCAAACTGGAAGATGGCGGTGGTGTCGGCGCGGGCAAAAAGCTTGTAGGTTTCCTCGTCCTCGAGCGTCAAATTGTCGATATCCAGCTTCACGCCGCGGTTTTGCTCCACCATGCGCACGGTGTCGTGCAGAACGGTGAGCGTCGTCAGGCCGAGAAAATCCATCTTCAGTAGCCCGACGCGCTCCAGGGCATTCATGTCGAATTGCGTGGTGATCTCATCGCGATTTGTCTTATAAAGTGGGACGATTTCCGAGAGCGGGCGCGGAGAAATCACGACTCCGGCCGCATGCGTGGAGGCATGGCGCGACAATCCTTCTAGCCGCAGTGCCACCGCCATCAGCTCCTTCAGATTTTCATCGGAATTGACCGCAGCTTTTAGTTGCGGCGCTTCTTCTAGGGCGTCCTTCAGTTCAATCCCGAGCGTATTGGGAATCAGTTTCGCGAGCCGGTCGACTTCCCCGTACGGAATGTTCATTGCGCGACCAACGTCTTTCACCGCGGCCTTTGCCGCCATGGTTCCAAACGTGATGATCTGCGCCACGTTTTCGCGGCCGTATTTCTGCGTGACGTAGTCAATCAGCTCTCCACGACGCCGCATGCAGAAATCAATGTCGATGTCCGGCATGGACACCCGCTCGGGGTTCAGGAAGCGCTCGAAAAGCAGATTGTATTGCAGCGGGTCCACGTCGGTGATGCGCAGCGCGTAACTGACCAGGCTCCCGGCCGCCGATCCACGCCCCGGCCCTACAGGCACCCCCTGCGCCCGCGCATAATGAATGAAATCCCAGACGATCAGGAAGTAGCCCTCATAGCGCATCTTCTTGATCATCTCGATTTCGGAAGTCAGGCGGCGTTCGTACTCCGCCAGCGGGTTCCGCAGGAATCCTTCCTTTGCCAGGCGCTCGAGGTGGGGCACGCGCGCCGCGAAGCCTTCGCGCACGACCTTTTCAAAGTAGCTGGCGGAGTCGTAGCCGTTGGGAACCTGAAATTCCGGAAATGGATTCGAGATTCGCTCAATCTTCACATTGCAGCGTGCCGCGATGTCCACCGTACGGCTCAGGGCATCGGGAATCTCGCCGAAAACTTGCGCCATCTCCAAAGCGCTCTTGAAATAGAACTGGTCTGTCGCAAATTTCATGCGGTTCGCGTCGCCCATGGTCTTGCCGGTCTGAATGCACAGCAAAACTTCCTGGGCGTGCGCATCTTCGTGATGTAGGTAGTGGCAATCGTTTGTGGCCACCAGCGGAATACCGGTTTCTTTCGAGAGACGAACGAGTTCCGGGTTCACGCGCTTCTCGATTTCGAGGCCCTGGTCCTGGATCTCAAGAAAGAAATTGCCCTTGCCGAAAATATCCCGCAGACGGTAAGCGTTCTCGCGCGCCTGTTCGTACTTCTCTTCCGCCAGGGCCTCGGTAACCACGCCGCGAAGGCAGGCAGAAAGGGCGATCAAGCCCTTGCTGTGTTTCGACAGCAGTTCGTGGTCAATGCGCGGTTTGTAATAGAAGCCTTCGAGGAAGCCCGCGGAGACGAGCTTGACTAAATTGTGATAGCCTTCCGGCGTCTCGCATAGCAGCACCAGGTGGTTGGTGCCGCGCATCCCTGTTTCTACTTCCGCTCTCTCCGGCCCGCCGTTGCCATTGGGCCTTTCGCCGCGGTCGTGGCGACTGCCTTTGGCGAGGTAGACCTCGCAGCCAATGATGGGCTTGACGTCGCGCTTACTGGCTTCATAGAAGAAATTCGCTGCGGCGAAAAGATTGCCGTGGTCGGTGATGGCTACCGCAGACATCCGCTGGCGGGATGCTTCATCGAGCAACTCGGACGTCTCGCAAGCCCCGTCGAGCAGGCTGTAGTCCGTGTGTACGTGCAGATGTACGAACTGCGGTTGGCCCATGGAAACGATTCTAAAACTCCCTTAAGAGATTTGCATTACGCAATGTGACTTTTGCACAGGGTCGGAATTAGCAAGCGGTACCTTCTAGCGATGTTTCTTCTTGGCCGCGCTCACGTGCCGGGGATGAGCCTTGGGAGCCCCGGCCCTGCCCACCGATCTTCCATGCGCCGCCTTTGCTTTTGCGGCGTGCTTCATTTCCGCTTTTTCGGCAGCGTGTTTCTGGCTCGCCGCCTGGGAGATCGCCGCCGCGTGCGCCTTGGCACTCTTGCCAGCCTTCTTTTCTTTTTCCTTCTTTTTCGGTTGTTCCTTGATTCCACTCAGCTTGCGCAGGATTTTTTCGCGCTCCTCGGGTGTCTTCCCTCGGCCGGTGAGCTGCATGGCAAATACTTGCTCGACAATTTGGTCGAACTTCGCACCTCGCGCCATCCCCAGCCCTTCCAACTCATTCCCCACCTGGCTCAACCCGCTGCGAATGGGTCGCCATTTGTGCAGGTAAGCACGAATCTTGGAGAGCGCGCCGCTATTGTTCGACTCAGCAAGCAAATAGGCCACTTGTTCCGGCGGGAGCTTCTCGAGAAACCGGTACGCGTCCACCGGGGCCTGCATTTTCTTGCCGACCATCTCTTTTTGAGTGGCCAGCGCTTTTTCTTCAAACGTCAGAATCGATTCCGCCTCTGCGCTGCGGAAACCTGCCTTCGCGAGCACCGCCGACTGTTCGCGATCCTTCAAGCGTCCCAGGATGGCCAACAGCATCGGCGCGGACAGCCGCGGCCGGAATCCCGCGGTGAACAGATCTTCGCGAACCTTCACCAGGCGGTTAATCGCGTCGTAGTCGGGATGCTTCTTCGCCAGAACCGGGTTGACCACCTCCAGCAGCTTGGCCTCTTCCCACGCCTTGAGAACGACCGTGGGCCGTTCTTCCCGCGCCAGGGCCTGGAGCTCGCTACCGGCGTCCTCCGGCTCGATGGTGTGATGCAGATTGCGCTCGATAGCCAGGTCGAACCATTCCTGCGTACGCTGCTCGACCTTGAAACCCATGCGCGCCGCGAAACGCAGCAAGCGCAGCAGCCGCACCGCCTGATTGGTAAAACTGTGGATGCTCAGGGCTCTCACTTCAGCGCGCTCGATGTCCGACAGGCCGTTTGTGGGGTCCAGCAGCAGACCGCGGGAAGCCGGATTCAGGGAGATGGCAATGGCGTTCAGCGAGAAATCGCGCCTCCGCAAATCCTCCATGATGGTGGACCAGCGGATTTCCGGGCGCGTTCCAGGCCGAACATAGTAATCATCGCGCGCAGCGGAAATGCTCCCCTCGCAGTCTCCGGCAAACAGGACTTCGACGTGGCGGTACTTTTCATCCTCGACGAGGACTTTTGCGCCGCCTTTTTCGAGTTCGCGCGCGATACGCGAGGGGTTTCCCTCAACGGTAAAATCGAGATCGCGGAGCGACGCCCCGGTGATCAGGTCGCGCACCGTCCCGCCCGTCAGGTAGACGTTGAATCCGAGCGCCGCGGAGAGCTCTTGCACGCGCATCATTGCGGCTCGCTGCTCCGGCGAGAGCCGACTTTCCAGTAAAAACATGTAATCTGGCATTGCGCTCCTTTTGCATTTAAGGTGTCCGCGCTATTCTTTGCGGAGCCACCGGCAATGAGCCCCTCGAACTGCCGCGCTAGGCGCGCGGGTGATGCGCCTTGTAAATCTGCTTCAACCGCTCTTCCACCACGTGGGTATAAATCTGCGTTGTAGAAATGTCCGCGTGGCCCAACATCAATTGCACCGACCGCAGATCCGCGCCACGCTCGAGCAAATGCGTGGCAAAACTGTGCCGTAACATGTGCGGCGTGAGCGCCACACGCAAGCCCGCGCGCCGCCCGTAACTGGACAGAATCTTCCACACCCCAACGCGGCTGAGGGCGCCGCCGCGGCGGTTGACGAAAAGCGTGGGGCTGCCGCTGGCTTTGCCAAGCAACTTCGGCCGGGCATCCCGCAGATAGCGTTCCACCATGCCCAGGGCCTTCTTCCCGATCGGCACGATCCGCTCTTTGTCGCCTTTGCCGATGCAGCGCACGCACCCGACTTTCGTGTCGAGATCGCTGACGCGCAGGCCGACAAGTTCGGAAACGCGCAATCCAGCGGAGTACAGAACTTCCAGCATCGCGCGGTCCCGCATGCCGAAGGGAGTTTTCCCATCGGGCTGCGCCAGTAAGCGCTCCACTTCCTCCAGACGCAGATACCCCGGCAAGGACCGCCGGATCTTGGGAGATTCGAGGTTCACCGAGGGATCCTCGGGGATCAATTCCTGTGTCTGGGCAAAGCGGAAGAAGTTCCGCAACGACACCAGATGCCGCGCCACGCTCTTGCTTTCCAGTCTTTGCCGATAAAGTCCGGCCAGAAAGTCCATTAACTCGTCGCTTCGAACGGCCGCGAGCGAGAGATTGCGCTTCTGGGCAAAGTCGCTGAATTTCATCAGGTCTCGGCGGTAGGCAGAGACGGTGTTTGCAGACAGGCCCTTCTCGACCCGGATGTGCGTCAAAAACGAAGAGATGGCCGCAAGTACTTCCATCACGCCTCCGCGTAGCCGCCTTCCCCGCCGGCTGTCCGGCGCATTGCAATACCGTAGACTTCCTCGATCTCATGGCAGCGGAAAATCCACGCCAGCGCAAGGTACAGCGCGGTTGCGCCGGTGAGCAACCCGGCAAAAACAACCAGCTGAACCAGGAATCGGGAATGCAAGGTGAACGCGGTATAGCGATTTCCAACCCAGCAGGCCGCTGCCATGATGGCGGAGCACAAAGAAATCTTTGCAAACGAATGCATGGTTTCCATCATTCCCATCGAACCGTAACGCAATCGAAAAATGATGAGCAGAGCGAAGAAATCAAAAAACGTCGCGAGGGCGGTGGCCAGCGCGGGCCCGCCGTTCTGAACTTGCTTGAAGAACACTTGTAGAAAAAGGATGTTCAGGACGATGTTGATGACCAGGGAAATGGAAGCGACGATGACCGGTGTTTTCGTGTCTCTTGTGGAATAGAACGCCGGCACTACCAGCTTGACCGTCGCCAGCGCGGGCAAGCCGATGGCGTAATAGAGCAGAGCTCGCGCCGTCAGGCGCGTAGAGGAGGCCACGAACTCGCCGTGTTGAAAGAGCACGCGAATGATCGGCTCGCGCAGCACCATCAGGCCCAGCGCCGCGGGAATGGTGATGAACGCCACGATGCGCACGGAGAACGACAGCGTCTTCTTCAGCGATTCGTAGTCTTTCACCGCGGCCTGGTGCGACATCATCGGAAGAATTGCAGTGGCCACGGCGATCGCGTAGCCGCCCAGGACCAATTCCATCACCCGGTCGGCAACATACAGTGCCGCGAGGCTGCCGGGAGGCATTTTTGCAGCCGTGGCAAACTTGGTGTCGATTAGCAGATTGATTTGGCCGATGCCGATTCCGAAAAGACGCGGAAGCATCAGCCGCGCCACTTCGCGAATCGCAGGGTGCGAAAAGGAGATGCCGAAAGTGAACTTCATGCCCTTGCGTACCAGGCTGGGAACCTGAATCAGAAACTGCAGGACACCCCCGACGAGAACTCCCACCGCCAAGGACGTAGCCGGATCTTTGAAGTGCTGCCAGACGATCCCGACGGAGAAGAGGATGGTGGCAATGTTCAGCATCACCGGCGTGGCCGCGGGCAATCCGAAGATATGGAAGCAGTTGAGGATTCCCATCGAGAGGGCGGCTAGGGCGACAAAAAACAGGTAAGGAAAAATAATCCGGTTCAAGTCCACGGCCTGGTCGCGGGCGACGTTAGCCCCGGAGAATACCTGGACCACCGCCGGAGAAAACACCATTCCCAAAATGCTGATCACCGCGGCAACCAGCGCCAGCGTCCAAAACAGGCGATTGGCGAAGTCCCAGACTTCTTCCCTGCTTTTCTCCTGCATGTATCCGGAAAAGACCGGTATAAAGGAGGCCGTCATCGAGCCTTCGGCAACCAGCCTACGAAAGAGGTTGGGAATGCGGTAGGCTAGGACCCAGGCGTCAGCGGAAAACGTGGTTCCGAGGAGCAAAGTGATGCGCTGGTCGCGCACGTAGCCGAGGACGCGGCTGACAACGGTGACCAAAGAGATGATCGATGCCGATTTTAGGATATGCTTTTTATCGGTCAAAGGGCGGTGCTCCGTCGACCCCTAACCCCAATGAAAACAACAACTTGACAGGAAAAACGTGCTTAACATAACATACATTCTGCGGATTGGCAAATTGGCGATTTTCCGACCCGGGATTTGCCGATTTTGAAAACCAAAGCCCCAGCCTCGACGCACAAGAAGGTCGTTGTTGTGCTCGCCGACAGGAAATCCCTGCGCGGATACCTGAATCCCGCTCGCCTCGGTCAACTCGATCCCATTGATGTACTCACGCCGGAAGGCGAGCATATCCAACTCCCGGTCGCGAAAATCCGCTCGATTTATTTCGTGCGCGAGTTTTCCGATGAGTTCGAGCCGCAGCGCAAAGCTTTCCTAAGCCGGCCCAAGCTCGACGGGCTGTGGGTGAAGCTGCGATTCCATGACGGGGACATCCTGGAAGGCGTTATTCCCAATGATCTACTCTCACTGCTAGAAAATGGCTTGCAGATTACCCCCCCTGACCTGAATTCCTCGACCGACAGGATCTTTGTGCCGCGCGCGGCCCTTGCCGGAGTAACGGTGCTTGGTGTCGTGGGCATCGCCCGGCGCAAACCTGCGACCGAAGCGGCTGCCGCGGCACAGTCCCGGCTTTTTAACGAATAAAGGTCTAGCCTCTGGCTCGCTGACTTGCTTTGCCTTTCTTCGATTACCGAATGCTCCTTTGCGCACTTTGCGTCTCTGCGTTATCTTGGTTGTTCCTCTTCCCTGAGCTATTGAACCTTACACTTTGCATTTCATCGCGTGCTTGAGGAGCACCTTCCATGAAACTTGCCGAACTTGCGGAAAAATTGAGTTGTCGCCTCGAAGGGCCGCCGGAACTGGAAATCTCCGGGGTCGCCGGCATGGAGCACGCCGAACCGGGCCAGCTGACTTTTCTGGCCAACCGTAAATACTTTCCGTTGCTCAAGACAACTCGCGCCTCAGCGATACTGCTCGAGGAGGGCGTGGTCATCGACCGCGATCAGCCGCCCATTGCCGCTTTACGTTCGCCAAATCCTTATCTGGCGTTCGCCCAGGCGCTGGAACTCTTCTACGACGCGCCAAGGTACGCTTCTGGGATTCACCCTACCGCCATCATCGCGAAGGCGGCCAAAATCGGCGAAGGCGCACATATTGGACCGTATTGTTGTATCGACGAAGAAGTAGAAATCGGCCGCAACGCGGTTCTGCATAGCTTTGTAACCATCTATCGAGGCGCCAAGATTGGCGATGATTTTGTCGCCCACGCGCACTCGGTGGTGCGCGAGCACTGCCGTATTGGCAACCGCGTCATCTTGCAAAACGGAGCCATCATCGGGGGAGACGGTTTCGGTTTTGCCAAACGGCCGGATGGCTCATGGTACAAAATGGCCCAGTCCGGGCCGGCCGTGCTGGAGGACGACGTGGAAGTGCAATCTAACGCTTGCGTGGATCGCGCTACGGTCGGCGAGACCCTCATCGCGCGTGGCGCCAAGATCGATGATCTGGTGCTGGTCGGCCATGCGTCGAGCGTTGGCGCGAATACTTTGCTGTGCGGGCAGGTTGGCCTCGCCGGCTCAACGAAAATTGGGAGGAACTGCATTCTGGCGGGGCAAGTGGGGACGGCCGGTCACTTGACCGTGGGCGACGGCACGGTCATTACCGCGCAGAGCGGCGTGCCCAACGACGTGCCTGCGGAGGCGTTTTACTCCGGCTATCCTGCGGTCGAGAACCGCCAGTGGCTCAAAATGATGGCGGCGCTCAATCAACTCCCGGAACTGCAGAAGCGCGTGCGGGAACTGGAGTCCCAAGTCGAGCGGCTGAAGCGCTGATTGCCCGCGCGTTGTCGTTATTTATGACGCGCCGATTGGCCGCTGGTCGGGCGGAAGCGCTGCGGCCATCGCATCGTGCACTTTCTGGTTCAGAACGTCTCGCTCTTCGAAACTGTACTTTGATGCGTCGATGGGTTCCAAGAATTCGACCACCATCTCACCAGGACGAATCACCAGCGAGTGTTTCTCCATGATGTGATGGGCGCCGGTACACACCATCGGTACGATGGGCACCGCTGCCTTGATGGCCATGACCACGGCGCCTTTCTTGAATTCTTGCAGTCGGCCGTCCGGACTGCGTGTTCCTTCGGGGTAGATCAAAAACGATTGTCCCGCTTTCATCGCTTCGGCGGCCTTCTCCACGCTGGCAATGCCTGCCTCCCGCGCGCCGCGGCTGACAGGAATAAAGCGCACGGCCTGGAAGGCCTGTCCCACGATCGGCCATTTGAAAAGCGATTGTTTCAAAAGAATAACGACGCGGCGCGGAATCGCCCCCACAATTGCCGGCGCGTCCGCGGAGCTGGTGTGATTCGCGGTAAACAGGCAAGCGCCTTGCGGAATGTGCTCGAGGCCCTTAACGCGCACGCGAACTCCAACCGCGCGCACGAAAAACGTCACACCCTTGATTCCGGCCCAATACACAGGATCGGGATCCTTGGTGATCAGCGAGTAGAGGATTACCGGCGGCCCCACCAGCAGGGTATAGAGCGACAAAAAGACGACGATGAAGAGCGTTCGGAACATGACCAAGCCCGCTTGCTACGGGAACAGGCTCGCCTGCCACCACCTCGAGTCCGCAAGAGCGTCAGGCTAGACCTTTCTCGAATCCGGCTGGAGGGGTCAAGGGTCACCCGCGGCCGGCTTACCGCTCCTTTCGATCGCCTGACGTTTCGCCGCGAAGTAATCCTTCGCGGATGCGGCGCGATTTTTCGTTCGCTTGCGCGTCTTCGGTAACCTCGTAAACGGTCTGTTTGATTTCCTCCAGCCGGAACTCCACCAAAAGTTCTTTGTCGTCCCGCCGAATTCGCAGCGCCAGCGACCCGCCGGGGTTTTGCTCATACACCCAGCGCGCCACCCGCCGCGGCGCTTCCCCACCATTCCAGGTGAGGACGGTGTCGCCGACCCTTAGCCCCGCCTCTGCCGCCGGGCCATTGGCTTCGACACCGTTTACGACAAGTGAACCGTTCGCATCGCGCTCTGCGGTAAAGCCGAGCGCTGCCCGGCGGTGCTCGGTGGTTCGCAACGCCAAGCCCGCGAGCCCCAGGATTTGCTGATAGGGAAAAGGTTCTGCGCCAGCCACGTATTTCTGGAAAAAATCGTCGAAAGAACCCCCCGCAACTTTTTCCGCCTCCAAACGAACATCCAGGCTGTCGCGATAAAATTTTCCTTGTTTAGCGAAGTCGCGATTCATGGCGCGGAGCACGTCGTCCAGGCTTTTGGCGTTGTTGGTGCGGTCTCGGATCAGAATATCCAACAAATCGCCCAGCACCTGCCCCTTGGTATAGTACGACACGCTGAATTCCGGCTGATTGTAGCGGGAATATTTTTCGAGCCAAGCATCAAGGCTCGACTGCTCCGCGCTCTGCCAGCGGTTCGCTGGGCGCTCTTCCAATTCTGTGATCTGTTCGCTCAGGTCGCCCAAAAAGCGGTCTTTGCTCCAGATGCCGGTGCGCACCAGCGTGTAGGAACCATAGGTGCTCGTCACGCCTTCCGCGAACCACAATGCCCGGGTGTACTGCTCCTTGGTGTAGTCCACCGGTTCCAGCGTGGCGGGGCGGATGCGCTTGACGTTCCACAGATGGAAAAATTCATGGGCCGCCACGCCGGCCAGGTACTCGTCGGATGAGACGCCGATGGCTGTCGAGTACGAGTGCTCCATGCCGCCGCCTCCGGCGCCTTTCCCGATGTGCAGCAGAAACGTGTAATGATCGAACGGCGCCCCCTCCATGAGTTTTATTTCGTACTCGCAAATCCGCTTCAGGCTCTCTTCGATGAGCTTCCGCCTCCATTTTTCGCCGTGAACTACGATGGTCACGCGCGGCGATACTCCGGACAAGTCAAACTCTTGGAAATTGCCGATTTCGATGGGGGCGTCCGCAAAGGCATCGTAAGTGGGCGCCTTAAAGGAGAATGCTGGAGTCCCGCCCAGAGATTCGAGCTCGCCAGCCGAAGCGCCTGCTGCTCGCCAATTCCCCGGCGGATTGGGGATCCTAACGATCACGTCTTCGGCGCGCCGGTCCGGGACGTAAAGCAAGATCATCGCGGGATTGATGAAGGCGTGCTCCGCGTTGAGCTGCGTCCCGAACGGTCCGATTTCATCCCAATAGGTCGCGTAGCGGACCGTGATCGTGCCGTTTCCCTGGATTCGCCAGGTTTGCTTATCCACTTTTTCCGTCGACGCTTTTTCCGCTCCCACGAAGGCTTCCACTTGCTGAACGTGGGCGCTGAAATCGCGAATCTGGTATAGCGCGTTCCACGCCGCCATCTGCACGGTGACTTCGCCCTTGACCTCCGGAATGGTCATCGTCACGTGGAACAGATGCTGCCCGGGACGATCGAGTGAGACTCGGTATTGAATGGTGGCTTGACTGGCGGTCGCAAACGCCGGCAAAACCAAGAGATGGAGCAGCACTGGCAGTCGAAAACGTTTCCGGACAGCGGCAACGCTCACCGGGCTCTTGCCTCGCTGGGGGTCTGTCCCGAAGAGCTGAGTTTGTTCAGCAGCTTTTCGCACAATCCGTCGAAGCTCCCATTCGACATGATGAGCAACAGATCTCCAGCCTTTGCCGAGGCCGCCAGATGCTCGGCGATCGCAGCAGAACTCGAGAATACCTGCGCGTCCTTTCCGAGTTTGCGAACGTCGGCAGCGACCGCTTCCGGATCCATGCGATTGTCGTCGCCTACCTGCTGCGCGCGGTACACTCCCCCGAGAATGACGCGATCGCCCAGGGCCAATGCTTTCGGCAAAGCCTCCTGGAACACTTTGCGCCGCATGGAATTCGAGCGAGGCTCCAGAATCGCCCACAAACGCCGCTCCGGCCAGCGTGTTCGCGCCGCTTCTATCGTGGCTTTCACCGCCGTGGGGTGATGTGCAAAATCATCGACGACCAATACGCCGCCAATTTCGCCCTTCACGTCCATGCGCCGCTTCACGCTGCGAAACGTTGCGAGCGCTTCGGCAATCTGCTGTGCGCCGATCCCCCGCCCATGCGCAACGGCCATCGCCGCCATCGCGTTTAAAGCGTTGTGCTTTCCGGTTGCCGTTAGCGAAAATTCACCGAACAACCCGCCGCGATGTTCGACGCGAAAACGCATCCGTTCGCCGTCCACGGCAAAATCCTTGGCCACCCAATCGTTGCCCGCAGCAAATCCATACGTTTCGACCGGGCAGAACGCTTTTTCTGCTGCGTGGCCGAGCGCCGGCCCGGATTGTTCCGTGTCGCCCCAAATCGTCACTTTTCCTCGCCGTGGCACAAGATTCACCAGCCGGCGAAAGGCGAGTTGATAGGTTTCAAAGTCAGGATAAATGTCCGCGTGATCGTATTCCAAGGAAGTGACGATCAAGTCGTCCGGATGATAATGGAAGAATTTCGGGCCCCGGTCCCAGAACGCGGTTTCGTACTCGTCTCCTTCGAGAATAAACTCCTCGCCTCCGCCGAGGCCGTAGCTCTTACCAAAATTTTCCGCAACGCCGCCCACCAAGAAGTTTGGCCGCTTGCCTGCCGTTTGAAAAATCCATGCAAGCATCGCCGTCGTCGTCGTTTTGCCGTGCGTGCCGCTCACCACGATCGAGTGCTTTCCCGGCAGAAACACTTCTTCCAGCATCTCGGGAAGTGAGCGATACGGAATCCGCCGGTCCAACACTTCTTCCAACTCTGGATTTCCTCGCGCGATAACATTGGCGATCACCGCCAGGTCGGGCGCGGGCTGCAAATGGGTTGCATCGAAAGAGTGATAGAACGAAATCCCCAAATCTTCGAGCAGTGTCGACGCAGGCGGATAAACTCCCGAATCCGAGCCGGTCACGCGAAAGCCGTGTTCGCGCAACATACCGGCGAGCGGCGCCATGGCCGAGCCCCCGATTCCGATCACATGCACATGTTTTGTATCCTTCAACCCGCCACCGCCGGTTCCAGAAATTCCAATGTTCCCTCGCCTTCCGCATCCAGCCGCGCCTCGATTCCCAGAGGAATCGTCAGCATCGGCCGCATGGTGTGCCCTACGGGCGCGCCAAACACGATGGGAATCCCCAACGGGCGCAAGAGGCGCGCGCAGACGTCTCGCACGCTCGGCGCTCCCGCCACGGCCGCCGGGCTATCTGGAAATTCTCCCAGCACGATGCCCTTCACGCTTTCAAATTTGCCCGCATGCTTCAAGTGCATGAGCACGCGATCCACCTGATACGGCTTCATGCCGCGATCTTCCAAAATGAGAATCGAGTCCTTGGTGTCCAACTCCCACGAGGTGCCAAGCGTCGCCTCGACCAGAGTCATTGCTCCGCCCAAAACTCTGCCCACCGCCTGGCCCGTAAGCACGGGCTCTCCCTTCAGCCGCAGTTTCCAGCCCCCTTCTGCCTTTCTAAGCGCCTGCAAAAACGAATTCTCATCATAACCCTTCCCGGCGTCCCGACCGGCGCTGATCCCCGCGGCCACCATCGGGCCGTAGAAAGTGACCCAGCCACGCTTCTGCCAGAGATAAATCTGCAAAGTGGTCAGGTCGCTAAATCCGATTACGCTCTTGGCCTTCTCCAGATGCTGGTCGAGTTCAAAATCCAGCAGGTAATTCGAGCCGTAGCCCCCCCGCAGGGCCATCAGCCCGTCGATTTGCACCGACTGAATGCCGGAAAGGAACCCGTTCATACGGTCCAGCGCCGGCCCCGCAAAGTAGCCTTCGGGCTTGCCGTCCTGACTGGCGACGACCTGGAGGCCTTGCCGCCTCAATTCCGCGAGCCCGGCGATCATCTCCACGGAATCCGCGGGCGACGCCGGGGCAAAAACCGCCAGCCGGGAGCCCGATTTCAACGCCTTGGGTTTTCGCGGAGTCCCGTCGCCCACACTCATTCGCGGCTACCCTCGAGTGCCGTTACTTCGGTCATCACGCCCTGGCGGTTGAGCTGCGCGACAATGCTTTCCTGCTGGCTGTGGCTGACCAGGGCCTCGAATTCCACGATCGAGTTCCCTCCCGCCATGGACACACGAAAATGTTGCATCGAGACTTTCATTTGCGCCATCAATCGTTGCGCTTCTATCGCCACGTTCTCCGCATGGCTGGTGGTGAATCGAAAAACCATTGGCCGGCACTTTAAATCAAATCGTTGCGCGGCCCATCCCAAGCAGACCAGTCCGAAGAGCGCCAGTGCGGTC
>DATAIH010000321.1:0-2297 GCA_036262755.1 Candidatus Acidiferrum sp. | reverse complement strand
GTTGGCAAGCGATCCGCGAACCGTTTGCGAATCGGGCTCCGGGGTTTTCGACCTACCTCCGCGATGAGCGGGGACTACGCGACACGACCCTAGAGACTCATCCGGAAAGTCCCCCGCCAACCATGGGCTCCAGTTTAGGCGGGCCGAACGGCGGATTGGAAAAACTGCCAAAGGTTGAAAAAGTTCTTGACTTTTCTTGTATCTATGATATTACATAGATATGTCCACCCTCGAAGAACACTACACTACCCTCCTGCAGGGCATTCGCCGCCAGGGGGGCACCGTGCAGGTGTACGCCAACATCCCCCTGCCCTTGGCCTCTGCCCTCGACCTGGAACCCGGCGAGACGGTCACCTGGAAGGTGGTCGACCGCACCCACCTGCTGTTGGTGCGTTTGCCGGATCGTAAGCCCCTGACCGGCGTGGCCCGGCCGGAGGAGGAGAAGAAGAAGAAGAAGACGCGGAGCCGGGAGTCACACTCATGATGGGCACCCGCTCGCCGCAAGACAAGTTGTTTGCCGCCGACCAGATCTATCTCGATTATGTCGGACGCGACAGTTTGTACGGGTACTTGGCGCAGAACCGGCAACACCTGTTCCGGGATGAAGACTTCGCCTCCCTCTATTGTCTTAATAATGGGCGCACCTCGGTGCCGCCCAGCCTGGCGATCAGCCTGCTGTTGCTGCGTGCCGTGGAAGGGGTGAGTTTCGCCGAGGCCATCGAGCGCAGCAAGTATGATCTGCGCTGGAAGGTGGCGCTGGGGTTGGAGATGGAAGAAGTGCCGATGCAGAAGAGCGCGCTGCAGGAGTTTGAGGCCAAGCTGGTTGTGCTGGAGATGGGGGAAGGGCTGCTGCAGAAATCCATCGCGGAGGCGCGGCGCGCCGGCTACCTGAAGAACGGCAAGCTGCGGGTGGCCCTGGACACCACCCCGATCCTGGGCAAGGGAGCGGTGAAGGACACCTACAATCTGCTGGCCGAAGGCATCGAACAACTGGCCTGCCGGTTGGCAGAAGTGGCGGGAGAGAGTGCAGCGACGTGGGCGGAGGGGCAAGGATGCCATCGCTATTTTGGCAGTAGCCTGAAAGGTGAGGCGGCGATTGACTGGAACGACAAAGCCCAGCGGGAGCAGTTGTTAACGGCGATCGTACAGGATGCGCGACGGCTGCTGGGCTTGGCCGAGCAGGCGAAGGCGGCCCATGCGGAGCAGGCGGAAGCGATTGCGGCAGCGGCCGCCTTGCTCGAGCGGTTGCTGGCGCAGGATGTAGAAGAGAAACCGGAGGGCGGTTGCCAGATCAAGCAAGGGACAGAAAAGGATCGCTTGACCAGTGTGCATGATCCGGAGATGCGGCACGGACACAAGAGTGCCAGCCGACGCTTCAACGGCCACAAGGCGGCAATAGCCGTGGACATAGAGAGTCAGTTGATCGTGGCGGTGGAGGTGTTGGCGGGCAATGCCGGCGATCAGGAAAAAGCGCTGGAGTTGGTGCAGCAGAGCGAGCGCGTGACGGGCGCTGAGGTGGAAGAAACCGTGGGCGACTGTGCCTACGGGGGCGGGCCCACGCGACGCGCTTTTGCCGACGAAGAGCGCGTCCTGACGGCCAAGGTGCCGGCTTGCAACAACGGCGATTGTTTTTCCAAGAGCGAGTTTGCCATCGACTTAGAGAAGCGGGAAGTGCGGTGCCCGGCGGGGCAGACGACGAGCGACTATCGCGCGGCCAAAGAGGGCGGGGGAGGACGCTTCGTGTTTGCCGCCGCCACCTGTCAGGACTGTCCCTTACGCTCGCAATGCGTGCTGGGAAAAGGACCGCGCACCATCAGTATCCAGGCCGAAGAAGGTTTGCAGCAACAGGCCCGCGCCCACAACCAAACCGAAGCGGGGCGGAAGAGCTTGCGGGAACGGGTGGTGGTCGAGCATCGGATTGCGCGCCTGGTGCAGTTAGGGATTCGCCGCAGTCGTTACTTCGGGAGAACGAAAACCCGATGGCAAGTGGTGATGGCAGCCGTGGTCGCCAACCTGAGTTTGGTGATGGGACACCGTAGGCGACAGGCGGAAGCAGCCGGAGCCCTCTCCGCAGAGGCTGCCGCTCGCTTCCAAAATGGCCTTCTGGGCGCCCTTTTAGGCCTCTGGAGTCGACTCTTCGCTCGTTCCGAGCCAGCTTGGGTGTAACCAGTAGAGCGTGCGCACCACGACGCCAATCACGTCACGGAAATCTTCGGTTCAAAAACCGGGTTCCCGGATGGGTTTCTAGAGTGGCAACGGACCAGGGGTTATGTCGCTCCGCGCGCACGGGGCGAACC
>DATAIH010000320.1:0-2306 GCA_036262755.1 Candidatus Acidiferrum sp. | reverse complement strand
GGCGGAAGTGAGAATGCTGCCCTCATCGATATACAGCCGGTCGGACTCCACTCGAATGCCGGGATAGCGGCTCGCCAGGCGCGCGGCGTATCGCCAGTGCGTGGTGGCGCGTTTGCCGTCGAGCAGTCCCGTTGCCGCTAGCCCATGTTCGTCACGACACGGTCGAGAGGCCGCCTAATTCCTTCAGAATCAGCTCAAGCGACCGCAAAGTCTGCACTACATTTGGAATAGGATTTCAGCCGTTCTGGAACGCTGAGACCGAGCTGATCAAGGAGCGATGCTTGTTCCGAGGTGCGCTCGGCAACGCGGCGGAGGTGAATCTCGCGCCCGTCGGTCGTGGGGAGGACGATGTCGGCGCTCTGCAGTTTGAATAACAGATCCAGGGCCTTCATGGGCGACAACGGCTGCGCATTGTTCACTCCGCTGATGGAGGGCTGGGGAACGATCGTCGGCCGACGTTTGAGCAGGTGCTTCAGCGTTACCCAGAGCGCATAGCCAAGAAAAGCCACCATTACGTGGGCCTTAACCCGCGGCTCCTTTTGGTGAAACAGAGGCCGGATCTGAAGCTCGCTCTTCAGCACGCGAAACGCGGCTTCGGCCTCCGTTAATTGCATGTATTTCGACCACAGCTCCTCGGCAGAGTTAGCCTGCACGTTACTGCGCAACAAGTACGCTCCTTCTCGCAGATCCCGCCACTGCTTCCGCTCTGCCTTCATCTCCCAAACCAGGCGTAGTCCCGCGGCGGTATCTTTCAGCGCCACTTGGTAGAGATCATTGACCTGCGGATAGCGTTCCTGAATGCGGCCCAGTTTTCGCTCCATCTTGTAGCGGTCCTTGAGTCGGCCCTGAGCGATGTTTTTCTCCAAGCCGTGCAGAGCCTTCTCCAGGCGCGCCGAAAAGCGCTCGCGGATGGCTTTCTCTTTCTCCTGCCGGCCGGACGTGCGGCACAGGATGTAGGTCTCTTCTCCCTGCGGAATGGCGATCTGCTTGATTTCCACGTCCTCTCGCACCCGCGTCCAGTTCTCCTGTAGGAGCTCACTTTCCAACCGCTTCATCTGACTACGCGGCGTGCCCACTAGATATTGCCCGCCTCGTTTGCGAATGGCCGCTAGGTTCGCCTCACTCACTACGCCCCGGTCGAATACCCAAATGCGCCGCGCCTTGCCGTACTTACGCTCCACCATGCGCAGGATCGTTTCCATGGTCGTCACATCGGCACGGTTGCCATCGAACGTCTCATAGCTGAGGGGAAATCCCTCGTTGTTAACAATCAGTGCAATCACCATCTGTTCGCAGTCAGGGCGATGGTCACGCGAGTACCCTCGCTTCATCATCGGATTCTTCTCCGCCGCTCCTTCCACGTACGTGCTCGTCAGGTCATACAGGAGCACATCGAACTCGGCCTCGAACAATTCTCCGTAGCGTTGCTTCAGATGTTGTTCCAGCTTTGTCTTGTGCGGCAGGATCCGATCTAGACAGCGATACAAGCGCGTATCGTTGATCTTGCCGTCCTCAATCTCCAGCAGATCATCGAGTGCAGTGCCCGGATACCAGCGCTCCTCGATTCCCAACTCGCTGCCCGGAGCGCACAGCCGATTGATCGCCAGCACGGCCGTCACCCGCGACCACGGCACATCCGCCCCATCCCCATCCACCGCTTGCTCAAAGAACTTATCCAGCCCCAGACGCTTCCACAACTCCAAGCCCAGAAAGCAGGCCCCGAATTGTCGTGTTCGCTCGAAGCGAACGCGGTTCACTAGGACTCGCGCCACTTCGGGATCGTCCTCCGGCACTTCCACATGCGAGGGAAATAATTTGAGTTGCTGCGCTTCCCCCTCTTCGTTGAATACCTCGATGGTCTTCAGCCACCGGGCGTGGGCCGAGCCATTCAGCTCACCCAAATAGCAAAGCGTCTTCTGGCGAGGACCATCCGGAGTGCGCACTGTCTCGACCAGCGACCAGTAGGTGTGCTCTTTACCGTCCTTGCTTCGTTGATGCGGCCGCAGAAACATCTGGGCCCGAGTCTGTCACCAGCTCTGGCTGGCCGCAAGAGGGCAGGTCTGCACTACATCATGGTTTGCGAAAACTGCGATTGAAAAGATAGAACTTGTTCGATTTCTGATGTCAAAATTCATCCAAAATCGACGGCGAGTGACGAAGTTCGGCTAGGTCTTAAGTCGCTCGAACGCTGGGGCAATGTTGCGGCCCGGCTCCCGTTGCTCGAAACGCAGGAAATGATCGGCAATCACTCGTAGCGGAGGGCCTCGACAGGATCGAGCCCGGCGGCTTTCCAGGCCGGATAAACT
>DATAIH010000319.1:0-17970 GCA_036262755.1 Candidatus Acidiferrum sp. | reverse complement strand
ACAAAACATGCGCGCGCCACTGGTCGACGCTATCCGGCGGGGCGTGCCTTTTCTTGGTATCTGCCTGGGGCTGCAGGTGCTGTTCGAATCGAGCGCGGAGTCGCCGCAATTGCGCGGCCTGAGCCTGCTGCCGGGGAAGGTGTCGGCGTTGCCTTCGAGTGTGAAATTGCCGCACATGGGGTGGAACCAGATTGCCGCAAATCGCGAGTCGCGTTTGCTCGCGGGCATCCACTCCGGCGCCTACTTCTATTTTGCGCATTCCTATGCTGCGCGCGATGCGCACGCATCCATAGCAGCTACTTGCTTTCATGGAACCAGCTTTGCAGCCGTCGTGGAAAAACAAAATATTTATGGCGTGCAATTTCATCCGGAGAAGAGTGGCGAAGCCGGCTCGCGCCTGCTGCAAAACTTCCTGAGGTTGGCGGCATGAGCCTCGCTCATCGCATCATCCCCTGCCTGGACACCGATGGAGCGCGGGTCGTAAAGGGCGTGAACTTTGCCAATCTGCGTGATGCGGGTGATCCTGTGGCTCTTGCCGCGCGGTACAACAAAGAAGGTGCGGACGAGCTCGTTGTGCTCGATATCGCGGCTTCGCGCGACCGCCGTCCGACTTTCCTGGAGACCATTCGGCGTATCGCGGGAGAGCTCTCCATTCCGCTGACGGCCGGCGGTGGTATTCGGACGTTGGAGGACGGTCGTTCTGTGGTGCGCGCGGGCGCTGACAAAATCACCGTAAACACCGCCGCAGTCGCGCGCCCGGAATTGATCACCGAGCTTTCCCGCGAGTTTGGCGCGCAAGCCGTCGTTTTGGCCATTGACGCAAAGCGCGATGGTAATCACTGGGACGTCATGGTTCGCGGCGGCCGCGAGTCCGCTTCTCGCGACGCCACTGACTGGGCGAAAAAGGCGGTCGCGTTAGGGGCCGGTGAAATCCTACTCACTTCTGTAGACCGCGATGGAACGCAGATGGGCTTTGACGCGAAATTGACCTCCGCCATCTCAAAAGCGGTATCGGTTCCGGTCATAGCTTCCGGCGGCGCGAAGTTACCCGAGCATTTTGAGGAGATTTTCAAAATAGGGGCAGCCGACGCGGCGCTCGCCGCTTCCATTTTCCACGACGACGTGCAATCCATCCGCGCATTGAAAGAGTTTCTTGCTGGGCATGGAATCGAGGTTCGCCTGCCGTGCTGATCCCCTGTATCGATCTCCAGGGCGGGCAAGCGGTTCAACTCGTGCACGGCCGCAAGCGCGAGCTCGCCGTCGCCGACGTCTTTAGCTTGCTGCGCAAATTCAGGAAGTATCCGTGGCTTCACGTTATCGACCTGGATGCCGCGATAGGCAAAGGATCAAACAACGATCTGGCTCGCGCGCTGTGCACGCAGGCAAAAACAAGGTTTGGGATGAAGGTTCGCTTCGGCGGCGGAATTCGCACGATTTCCCACGCAAAGAAAGTTGCCGAATGGAAAACGAGTCAGATCATCGTTGGAAGCGCCGTTTTCCGAGGTGGAAAGGTAAACCTGCGTTTTCTTCGTCAGCTCGAACGAGCGGTCAACCGCAAACGCATTGTCATCGCATTGGACACCTTGAAAGGACGAATTACCATCCACGGCTGGCGCCGGCGCATTCTTTTTCAAGCGGACGAAGTGATGGCACAACTCGAACCTTTTTGTGCGGGCTTCTTGTGCACGGACGTGGGGCGCGAAGGTACCATGATGGGCGCAAACATGAAGTGGTATAAGAAACTACGCGACGCGACCCATCACTTGATCATCGCCGCCGGCGGCATCAGGACCAAACGAGAGATCGCAGCGCTCGATAAGATCGGCATGGATGCCGCTGTCGGCATGGCATTGTACAAGAACCGCCTCAGCTGAATTCCGTCGCGCCGTTACCACTGAAGGCCCCGGCCGGTGACCTCAACGCAGATACGCGTCCGTGATGTACTGCTGCACCATGCGTTGCGTGTTGAAAAACGAGCCGTTGATGGCGATGGCGTGCTGCATCACCTCGAGGAATTTGTGCCGCTCGCTGTAGTACAGGGGAAGAATGACGCTTTCCAGTTTCGAATAAAGGGATTCGGTTTCGCCTTGGCAGTCGGTCGGCGCGCCCTTCCCGGACCCGCGGCGTGGCTCTCCAATGGACCAGCCGGTCACGCCTTCGATGTGGCCCTCGACCCACCAGCCATCCAAAATGCTGAGGCTTGGAACGCCATTCAGCGCGGCCTTCATTCCGCTTGTACCCGAAGCTTCGAGAGGAAACTGCGGCGTGTTGAGCCACAGGTCCACGCCAGAAGTCATTTTTCCACCGAGTTCGAGGTTGTAATCATCCAGAAACACAATCGGGACGTTCTTGCGCACTGCTTTTTTTGCCTTGAAGATGCGGCGAATGATGTCCTTACCGCCCGCGTCATTGGGATGCGCCTTGCCGGCAAAAATAACCTGGAACTGGCCGGCATCTTTCGCGATCTGGCGCAGGCGATCGAGATCGGACAATATTAAGTCGGCGCGTTTATACCCGGTGGCCCGGCGCGCGAAGCCAATCGTGAACACTTCCGAGTCTAAATGGAGACCGGTTTTGGTGCGAACCACGTCAAGCAATTCATGCTTGGCGATGAGATGGGCAGCCCACACGTCTTCGGCCGGCAAACCGAGGGCGCTTCGCAAACTGAAATTGTCCTCGCGCCAGGACGGTATGTAGCGGTCGAACAGCTGCTGAAACGCCGCGCAAGTCCACGTGCCCGCATGGACGCCATTCGTGATCGCTTCGATGGGCACCTCGGGAAACATTTGGCGCGAGGTTTCGCCGTGCTGCTTGGCCACTCCGTTAACATACGTGCTCAGACTCAGCGCCAGTTGCGTCATGTTCACCGAAGCGCCCCGGCGAGCCGCGTCGAGCAGGCCTGAAACACTCTGTTCCGCTTGTAGAATCCGCTTCACCAGGTCGGCGGCCGTTGCATCGCTCAAGTCAAAAAAGTTGAGCTGCCCAGGAAACACGCGGGTCAGATACTCCATCGGAAAACGGTCGTGGCCAGCCGGAACCGGCGTGTGGGTGGTGAAAACGCACTTGCCGCGGACTTTTTCGATGTCTTCGCCGCGAATGGAAGTGCGGCCCGCCCTGTGAGCTTCTTCTCCCAGCAGTTCCAGAGAAAGAAGCGCTGCGTGCCCCTCATTCATGTGGAACCGCGTGAGATCGTTATAGCCCAGCGCGCGCAGCATGCGCACTCCGCCAATCCCGAGCACCACTTCCTGGCAAAGCCGATAATAGGAATCTCCTCCGTACAACGACCCGGTGAGATTCCGGTCGAACTCGCTATTCGACGGCAAGTCGGCGTCCAGGAAAAACACCGGCACTTCAAATCCGTGAACGCCTTTCACCGAGTAGCGCCAGCATCGAAGTTCGAGCCGGCGCGTCTCAATGGGAACGCTGGCGCGCGCCGGTTCCTCCGTCAAGAAATCTTCGACGTGCCAGTCAACCGGCTCTTCGGCTTGCGAGCCGTCATCGGCGAGGCGCTGCGTGAAGTAGCCTTTGCGGTAAAGCAACGATACGGCCACCATCGGTAAGTGCAGGTCGGCGGCGGCGCGGATGGTGTCACCTGCGAGCACGCCGAGCCCGCCGCTGTAGCTGGGCATGGCGTTCTCCAGGGCAATCTCCATGGAAAAGTAAGCGATGAATCGTTTTACGGCATTGGGCTGCGTCGACATCTCACTCAATTCTCCGCGACGCGCCGCGATGGCGCATGCGGAAAAGTTAGGCAACGTTGAATCATCCATTGTCGAGGAAACCAAGCGGTCAGGCAAGCCATAGGAAACCGCGTGTTGCCACGCGTTTCCCGTGATTGTTCATTCCCGCGGATGCGAGCCCGGGCGCGGTTTCGCAAGGTTAAGGCTTGGGGTTCACGTGCTTCAATTCGGTTGTTGCGCGCGCGGTATGCGCCGAGGACGTTGGGCGGCTCATCAGTTCAACAAACTCCTTGTAAAACCTTTCCTTGTCCAGGTCCTGTTGGACTTCCACGAGCAATTCGCCCATGCCCGGCTGCTGTCCGGGAGCCCAGGCGTGCGTGTCGCCGTAGGACGCGCCGTGATCCACCTCGACATCCACGTAGAGTTTCTGCCACTTGGTGATGATGCTCGGATCGAGCCAGGCAGTCGCCGCGAGCTCATCCCACAGGATGTTCGCCTCGGCGTATTTGGCCACGTATTGCGCCGCAGGCGTCCCGCTTTTGGCGATTTGCTCGATCAGAGCCTTCTCCATTTTGGTTTTGACGGAAATATCCACAGTTGTGAGGACGAAGCGCGGCCAGTGTGCGTGCAGCACGGCGTGAGAGGCCTCGGGGTCCATCCAAAAGTTGAATTCGCGACGAGGGGTCAGCGCAAATTCCGGATTGTCGCTCACCGGGTTAATGCTTCCGCCCATGACGATTAGTTCTTTCGTTAGCTCAGGAAAATGAGGGTCAAGCGCGACGGCTAGGGCCAGATCGGTCATTGGGCCGGCGGCGTAAATGGTCACCTCGTGTGGAAATTGATGCACCATGCGGACCATAAAATGCGCTGCGTCTTCCGTGGAAGGCTTCGTGGCGGGAGCACCTTCGGGCAGCGGAGGAACTTCGTAAGGGCCGTGGACCTGGTGGCGCCGCGCAAAATTCCATGCGCCCTGATAGACAACCTTGCCGTAAAGTGTTTCCCACTTGGCGATGTATTCCTTGGAGCTAACCAGTGGGAATACCGCTCCGGGAACCACCGGGATGTCCGTGCGGCCGATAATTTCCATGAGGCGCAGGGTGTGCTGCACTTCCTCATCGCGCCAGTCGTCGCCGGTGAGAACGGTGATGCCAAGAACATCGGTCTCCGGCGAATTGACAATTGCGAGAATGGCCTGCATGTCAGTGCCGCCCGGCCCTGCAGCGTCCTGATCGATGATGACTTTGCGTTTGGATTGGGCGTGAAGCGGCAGGGCAAAAGCACTCGCCAGCAGAAGCGCAAACACGCATAAGAAGCGCAAGTTTTTTGTTACCTTCTGGGCGCCACTCCTTCTCTTAGTCTTTCGCGCGACGGCGCGACCGATGATCCACCTGTTCAAGATGCCGAGCCTCTCCCCAAGCAGCACTAAAACCTCATCTTGAGACCGAATTGCGCCAGCCGGGAGTTCGTCACCGTAACGCTGATTGAGCCGAACCCTGAGGAGGCGGCGAAATCGGGAGTTCTTGATCGGGTTGCAGAGTGAGAGATGACCGTGGCCGCCGAGCTTGCGGTCACTGTGGCGCTGGAGATGGGGGAACGAGTTTTGTCCGGGACCTCGCCGGAAGAGCCGCCAGAGCTTGCCCCCAGCCGGTTGAGGGAAAGCACGCCCCCAGTGCCAACGCAAGGCAGCCGCACACTCGCTTCTTTGTGATTTTCTCCCTTAGTCTTCACACCGCGTTCTCGCAGGCCAAGGAAAACTCTCTCGAGGCAAAGGTGGCTTAGGGAAACTTGCAGGCACAGAGTGTAGCCAGACTGCAGCTCAAAACACAAGTGCAGCGGCTGTGGAAACTTTGTTATGTCCGTTGAGAGGTAAGTCGATTGCGCCTAGGTGATCCCTTATGCGCCCGAACGTCTGCAGGGTTCCCTAGCCTAACGTTGTCTCTTCCGGTCGCGAAATGCTGATACAGCGACGCCAGCTGCCCCTGACACTTGGCATTAGGCTGTACCTTCACCGTGTCGCCGCTTACGTCTGGGTTGGACGCGTTCCCTGTCAGGCCATTGATCTTGGGGTTTTGTTTCATCAGCTCGCCCAGCATGTGATCAAAGGAGCGGTTCTCCATCATCAACACGACGATGTGCTTGAGGTTATCCAAATCCGGCTGGCATCCTTCTTCCTACAGGACTCTTCCAAACATTCGGATAGTGAAGCGAGCCTTGAGATCGTTTCACTCAGTCGGCACGAAGCGGCGATAGAAGGATGGCCGATTCAAGACCCGGCGTAGAGTTGGAAGGGTGCCCAGTAAAAGGGTTTCTTGAACACGGAATTGGCTTCGGGCGAGTCAAGCATCTTAAGCTTGGCATCGCGAAGAGCGGTGGCCGGATCCTTGCCTTGGCTCAATTCGCCGTAAAGAGAATCCATGAGCTGCGGCGTGGAGACGTCGCTCACTTCCCATAACGCGCCTATTACATTGTGCGCTCCAGCCCGCAAAAACGCCCAGGACAGTCCCACTAGTCCTTCTCCCGAATAGGCCCTTGTGCCGGAGCCATTGCACGCGGAAATGGACACCAGATTTGCGTTCAACTGGTGCTGCACGATGTCCCGTGCATGAAGTTTGTAAGAATCGCCTTCCTTGCTGAGGATCACCGCCGATTCGAGCGGGTGCGTGTGGCTGGCTGTGCCGTGCGTGACGAAATGGATATAGGCAAAGCGCTCCGGGTGGCTGTTCAGATAAGCAGAAGGAGTCGCTTCCTTTCCTTCGAGGACTCTTCGCTGCGCGTCCGGAAAATAGCGCTCAACTTTCTGCATTTCTGCAGGAGCCTGGGGAAGGGGAGGGAAATCAGCATTCGCTTGCTCGGCGTTGCCGACAAGGAGAAGGGTCTTCTCCTTTGTCGGCAATCCTGCCGCGGAACGCTCCAAGAGCGTCAGCGAACTGGCCGTGGTCAGGGTGACGTCCTCGATCCAAAAGTGAGGCTGCGCATCGGGCACGACCAGCGTCTCGAAATTCAGCCCGTACAGGCTCTCGTCCGGCAGCACGATCACGCGCGAACCTTTCGGAATCAGTTTCCTCGCAGGCTCCGCGAGCATGGCGTACAGCTTCTTGCCGTCCGAAGCGGCTGCATCTTGCGCATCGTGCATTTTCAGCACCGTCTTCTGATACGACTTCACCACGGGCTCGATTTCGGACCCATTCGCGAGTTCGAAATGTGTGGTTTTCGTCGGCGTGATGACCCAGAGATAGCAATGGCTATGGCCTATCCAATAAAAGAGAAGGGTGGCATGAAAGCGTCCGGCGGTCTGCTGCGGCGAGATCCTCTGGACAGGATGAGGAATGCTTTTTTCATTCGTGGACAGCCCTTCCTCCAGAGTACGCGCCCGACTGAGTTCTGCCACTCGCAATGCATCTGCGGGCCGCTTGCGACGAATCAGAAAATCGATGTAATCGTCGTAAAACTCGATTGCGCTGGACAGGAAGGTCAACCGCAGCTCTTCGCGGTCCACTGAAGACCAGGCCAATTCAATCGTGGCAATTGAGCGCTGATATTCTTTCTCCGCCCTTTCCATTAGGCCCTCGCCAGCATAAACCTTAGCCAAACGCGCCTCCGCTTCCCACTCTAGTGCCGTTCCAGCCGAGGGATCGCTAATAACCTTGTTCAAGAACTTCTCCGCCTGTTGATAATGCTGCCGGGCCAATTCTATCTGACCGGCAATAAGCGTGGACGTGAGCCCTCGCGACCGGTTTGGCAAGTCCGCAGAGACCTGTAATGCCTCTGTGTTGTACTTCTCGGCCAAATCAAAGTTTCCTTTCAGCATTGCAAGGGAAGACAAGTTGTCCAGGCATTGTGTGATGCTTTCTCTTTCCCCTCTCTCTCGAGCCAGATCCAGCGCCTTCTCCGATTCTTTCTCTGCATCCGCCGGATCACGCAGGTAGTAATCGACAACACCAATGTTTGTTTGCCAGTACAACTGGTCAATGACCAGGCCGCTCTTTTCAGAGGACTCTTCGGCCTGCCTAAACAATGACAGCGCATTTTCATAGTCGCCCAGCTCGAAGTAGCTCCAACCCAGGTTGCCAAGGGTCTTGACCGTCGCGCTCTCGGCGCCCACCGACCGGGACAGCTTTAGGGCCGCACCGAACCAATCAATGGACTCGTCATAGTGCTCCTGCCCTGTCGCAACCAGCCCGAGGCTGCCGAGCGCGTTAGCTTCGAGAAAGGGATCCCGCTGTTGGCGTGCCATTTCCAGCGCCGCGTGAAACAAATGCTCGGCGGTTTTGTCATCTCCGCGGACAAAAAAGGCGACCGTGCCTTTTCGAAGGGCAGCCTCGCCAAGCAGCTCAGGATGATTTTCCTTTGCGATTTCCTCGGCTTCGGCGATAAGTTTGTCGGATTCGTCAAGGTTCCCTAGGAATCCGTTTGCGTATCCTTGCGCTAGTTTACGCAAGACCGCGATATCACTCTTCGAAAGGTAGCCAGGAAGGTCTGGAGCCAGGAGTTTCAGGCAATCTTCCCAGAGGCGCTGGCGCGCGAGGATTTCGCCCTTGAGGACCACGAATCGCCAATGCCATTCCGTGTCGCGTGTGGGAAAGCGCCGAAGCGCTTTATCTGCCTCCAATAAGGCATTCTTCAGGTCACCGCGCTTGAGTTTAAGCCGCGCATTCTCGAAGGTTCGGTTTGGTGAAACTGATGTATGGCACGCGACCACGACAAGCGACAGAAAGCAAAGCAAGGAACCAATTACGGATACGGAACACCGTTGATGCGGCTCTCGCCAGACGTTAGGTCCGCTACGTGCGGTGAGCCCAGCTCGAGGCGAAGCATAGTCAGCGTCAAGGTCCCGGGCTGGGCGAGGATCTCGGCCAAGAAGATTTTGCCGAAATCGCGCACCTCGATCACGTGGCGCTTCAGGTCGACGCCCTTCAACTTCGTCTCGATTTTTTCTACCAGCGAGCAAATGGCTACCTGACGCTTCGGATCAATTGCTGTTATTCTGCCCGCTTTTGTATCCCCTGCGATCCCTTTCGTCAAGGCTTCGAACGTCTCGCACTTCTCCAGCAGATCATGGCGAAGAGTCACTTTAACGTCTTCTCCGTCGATCCGTAGCCCCTCGAAGCGGCTGTCCTCTGCGACAATGTGCCCTTCAGGGAGTTTCGGGCTATGAACAGATGTGAGTCTCGATACGATTCGGTCAACCGTCACCCTCCCCAGGATGTTCAGACCTTTGATCACACTGGACGCATGTGTGACGAAAGTCTCGTCCCGCCTACGCTTCCCAGAGGTAAACGTGTGTGCAGACTTGAAGCAAACGAAATCCTGAAAATGAAAATTCTCGGCCGCAGATGCCGCGTGGCCGCCAATTGTGGGTAGTGAAGCCGAAGCTTGTGCAGGAATCACGGACCACACCGGATGTCGAAACTCGCCACTAAAACCGTGGCCCTCGGCGTGAAAGTGGTAGGCGATGCGGTGCGGTGTAGCCATTTAGGAGCACCTCGGTTACGTAATTTGGGCCTAGATACTCATTCAACTAGGGAAGAAATTCAACAGAAAAGCCCAGACGCAAGACTTCCTCAGGTGTTCCCTCATCGTTTGAGGCCGGCACACCGGTAAAGACAAGGGTGTACTTGCCGGGCTTGACTCGCCCGGTCGGAACAACAAGTTGGGCTTCTTGGTTGATGCTGGTTGCGGGAACCTCGGCTTGCAGCACGGAGCGCCCGGATTCGTCCCGCAACTGGCAAAGGTAGCTGCTGAAGTGCTTTGTGGGCGTGAAGTCAAACTTAAGCGCGAAGCTCTCGTTCGGATGAACACGCGCCTTTACTTCTTCCCCGCCGCGCGTGTTCGCCATCTGCAGTGAAAAGGAAGAGCTGAAGAACTGTCCGGCGTTCGATCCGGCCTCTTTCTTGGCTTCCGGAATCGTAATCGCATTTTGGTACGCAATGACCAACAGAAGCACCGCAAACGCCGGCACTGCAACAATCGGCTTGAGCCACGCCAGCCACCTTCGACTGCCAGGCGCAGCAGCTTGCAAAGCCGCTTCCCGCGCCTCGTGACCGAGCACGTTGCGGGCGTTGTCTGAAAACGCCGCCGCCGCGCGCACATCCAGCGCGCATTCGCCGCAATCAAAGTAATGTTCCTCAAAGGAATCCCGCTCGACTTCCGGCAACTCCCCGAGCACGTACTTTACAGCCGCCTGTAATCGTAGTGCTTCGTCGTGATCCATAGACCCCTTCCGATGAGATAGTGCGGCGGGCCGCAAAATCGTTTCGCTAATTCCCGAATCCGGTCACCCAGGGCAGACTCCATATCCCTCTTTCTCATAGACCGCCTTGAACTTGTCCTTCGCCCTGTGCAAAAGTACCCGCAGGTAATCGCGGTCGACCCCGATGGCCCGGCAAACCGCATCTTTATCTTTTTCCTCCAGAAAAACCGCGCGCAGCAGCTCCCGATCTCGGGCCGGCAAGGCGGCAATGATCTTCCGCACCCGCTCCGCGGACTGTTTGGAAACCATCATTCCCTCAAGGTCGAGAACCTTATCGGGAATCTCCTGGTGCGTCTCGTCGATCTGCTGGTTCTTCCCCAAAGATCGGTAATGCTCCAGTAAGACGTTGTTACAAATGGAGTTAACGAAAGCCCCGAATCGTTCTGGCTGCCTCACCACCCCTTCTTTGCGCACCGCTCGAATCACCCGGATAAACGTTTCCTGCTTCAAATCCTCGATTTTATCGAAATTGATCGTTCTGGACCGCAGCTTAATGTTCATCAGCTTCCCAAAATACACAAAGAAATGGTGCTCCGTAGGCGGATCCCCATTTCGGAGCCTCTCCACATAAGTCTCGTCAAAAGGAAAGAAATCCACCCGTGCCTCGCGGATTCAAATGCTGCTGCCCCGTGCAACTTGATCATGGAGTATACCGTCGCCTTCCCTGACCCGCAATGGAACCGCGGCATAGACGAAATCTCGCCCACCTAAATCGTGATGAAACGAAATCGCAGCACACTGCACTACCTATCCGTGAAATCTCGGGATGCCGGGATTCTCTACCCGGGGGGATCCACCCCGATCCCCTTGTGCCCCAGCAGGCGCATCCGGGCCGCCCTGAACGGGCTGGATGCGCCCCCCCTTCTCCGGGAGACAGGCCGAGTCGATGGAGGTTTTGTGCCAAGTCCAGTTCGCCAGCCAAATTGCGCGGGAAAGTATGTCGCGCCTTTCCCGGATCTCTCGGACCTTAAACGCAACGTGGAGTGGCCCGTCGCTCACGATTCGAGCCACTTTACGGCGTTCAGTTTTGAGTTCGTGGCCAAGCCCGAGCAAGCCGCCAGGGCTGTTTTGGACCTTCCGGCGGGGATTCAGTCCGGGTTCGAGGATTTTGCCGGCTTCGCCGGCAGCCTGGTGATGGTCTCCGACTTGGAAGCTCGCTTGATCACCGTGATAATCTTCTGGCAAGGAAGAGAAGCGATCCGGAGTTGCGCGCAGAGCGTCCGCCGCGTGCGCGCGCTCCTTGCTCCTTACGTAGACCGCTGTTTGCGCGCGCAAAACCTGATAGGGCACCTGCCGCCTGCGCAGGCGCTTACAAACCGGACTAGTTCTATTGACACGGACATTCTCGCTAGCGACAGTATGGCCCAGGAAGCTAACGTCCGCGTCGCCTAGCGCATTGCTGAAAAAGAAAGGGGAGCGGATGATATGGGGGAGCGCCTGGAGTCGCGAGGTGTGGGTTCGGTGGATACGAAGCTCGTAGAACGTAGCTGCAGCGAAGGCGCTTGTCATAGCGCCGCGGCCACTTCACTCGATCAGCAGACTCTTTGCCTGAATCATTTTCTTCTTCGCTGTTATGCGAGGCTTGAGGCCGTTGACCCGCGCGGGCAAAAGTCTCGCGAAGAGCGCGTGGACCTTGCCGCCATGCGCGCGTTCATCGAGGAATGCTCGCAAAGGGCCCTGGAGGTCAGTCTACGTCGTGCGAATCTCACAAATCTGGAACGCGCGCGCTTGCTGGACATCCTGCTTTGGGCCAGCGAACTGTTTTTGATTCTGCGCGCGCCGCGAGTCATGCCTGAAGAATCTTCGGTCTTCTCAGAGGCTCGTAACGCAAGGAGCGCGGCTACACAGCGCTCCTGACCTCACGCGGTGGTTGACTTTTCTTTGCGTGCCCAGGTAGCGATTCAATCGTTATTCGAAGGTCTCGGCGCGCTGCGAACCCGGCCCACACGCCGCGCAGCCCATTCCCTCCAGGGAACGGCTTCCAGTTCCGCAAGGTAGGAATACGCCACCGGCACTACCAGCAGCGTCAGCAACAAGCAAAGCGCCTGGCCGCCGATAATCGTTACGGCGATGGACGCGCGCTGCTCCGAGCCGGCGCCGATGCCGATCGCTACCGGAATCAGTCCCGCAATGATCGAAAGCGTGGTCATCAAAATAGGACGCAAGCGCACTCGGTTGGCTTCCAAAATCGCCTCTCGCAATTGCATCCCGGTGGCGCGCAGGCGGTTCGTGTAGTCCACCTGCAAAATTCCGTTTTTCTTCACAATGCCCAAGAGCAAAAACATACCCAACGCGCTCCACAGGCTAAGAGCGCGACCCGTAATCCAAAGCGAGAAAAGCGCGAAGGGCACGCTCAGCGGCAGCGTCAGCATGATGATAAAGGGGTAGGAAAAGCTCTCGAATTGCGCCGCGAGCACCATGTACATGAAGATGGAGGCCAGCAACATGGCCAACAGCAAATTCCAGGTGGTTTCTTCGAGCACCTTCACTTGCCCTGAAAAAAGGTACGAATAGCCCGCCGGCAGCCCGACGTCTCTGATGGCCTGGACGGTGTGTGCAGCCGCGAGATCCAACGGATAGCCGGCGGCGACGTTCGCGTAGACGCCCACTTGGAACTCGCGGTTGTAACGTTGCAACGTGGCGGGGCCCGCTCCGCGCTGAATGTTGGCGACATTTTCGAGCCGCACTTGGCCTAATTTCGAAGAAGGAACCATCATACGCGCGAGAACGTCGGGATTGTCGCGCTGCTCAGGCAAGAGTTGCATGGTCACCGGATATTGCTCGGAGCCTTCCTTGAAACGGGTGATTTCGTCTTCTCCGGAATAAAACAGGCGCACCGCGTCACTTATATCTGTCATTCGAACGCCGATGTCCGCGGCCCGCTGGCGGTCTACTTTTACTTGCAACTCCGGTGTATTGAGATTGAGGCTCGGATTCACATCGACCAGCTCCGGATATTTGGCCATGCGACCGGCAGCGGCTTTGCTGATTTCCGCCAGCTTCGAGAGTTCCGGTCCGCGAATCACCGCTGAGATGGGAAAATAAATTTCGCCGCCGAGGACGGAAGGCAGACGTACGTTGTAGGTCATGTTGCGATAGTCCGCTAAGATTCCGCGGACTTCGTTGGCCATTTGCACGTGAGTGCGCTTCCGCTCGTTTCTCGGCACGAGCACGATGAAAAGATGCGCGTGGTTCGTCGGTCCGTGCGTAAACGACTGCACCAGCGCCACTTCAGGCAGCGCCACCACGCGTTTCGCGATTTCCGTCGCCAGGTCTGTGGTTTTCCCGAGCGACGTGCCTTCGGGCAGCGTGTAGGAGCTGATCAACTCGGACTGGTCATCCGCGGGAATCCAGTCGCGCCCCACCAAATGATAAAACCCGAACGTCGACAGAAACGTCAGCACGCAAATCACCATAATGGTGCGGCGATGCGCCAGCGCCCAAACGAGAGTTTTCAAATAAAACTGATCGACCGAATGCAGGAATCCCTCGGAGTGGGCCTTTTTCTCGCGGCCACCCAACTTCAACATCCGCGAACTCATCATCGGGGTCAGCGTGAAGGCCACCAGCAGCGACACCATAATGGCCATGGCCATGGTCCAGCCGAACGAGTTCACGTACTTGCGCGCGTATCCGGTCATGAACGCGATGGGCAGGAAAATGATCACCAGCGAGAGCGTCGTGGCCATGACCGCCAGCCCAATTTCTTTGGTCGCTTCGATGGCCGCTTGAACGCGGTCTCTTCCCTTCTCGTCCATGTAGCGAAAGATGTTTTCGAGGACGATGATGGCGTCGTCGATCACGATGCCCACCGCCAGCGTCAGCGCGAGAAGCGTCATGTTGTTCAACGAAAAATCCATCCCGCGCATCAGCGTGAAGGTAGAGATCACGGATGCGGGAATCGCAACGGCTGCGATCAGCACCGCGCGCCAGTTGCGGATGAAGATCCAAACTATGAAGCTAGCGAGAATGCTGCCGAGAACCAAGTGTTCGAGCAGCGAATGCACGGAGGCTTTGATGAAATCAGAGATATCGTGGACAATTTGCAGCCGAACTCCGGGCGGCAATTGGGAACGCAACTCCTCGACCTTGCTTCTTACATCGTCCGCCACACGAACGGTGTTCACGCCCGACTGCCGGAGAACCTCGATGGCCACAACATCCTGCGGGGGCGTGCCCTTTCGGAACAAGGCGGACCAAGTGCGCAGCTCTTGCGCACCGTCTTCGACTTGCGCCACGTCGCGGACACGCACAGGAGCCCCGCCGCGCGTGCCAATCACGATCTCGCCAAACTGCTCCGCCGATACAACGCGTCCCAGCGTGCGCAGCCCCAACTCCTGCGGGCCAGTGATCATGCGGCCACCCGGTGCCTCAATGTTTTCCCGCTGCAGGGCGTCGCGCACATCCAGGACGGTAAAATTGTGCGCGGTAAGTTTCTGGGCATCGAGTAAGACGCGGATCTGACGGGCCTGTCCGCCATTCAGGTCCACGCTGCCTACGCCGTCGACGGTCTGGATAGCGCGCCGTACCTGTTTGTCGGCGATTTCCGTCAGCTCCCGGCGGCTCATTGGCCCGCTAACCAGCAAGGTCAGGATGGGGTCGGATTGGGGGTCGAGCTTGGTGATAATCGGCGGCAGCGTGTCGCGCGGCAGGCGGTCGATGGCTCCTGCGACTTTCTCCCGAATGTCCTGCGCGGCACCGTCGATGTCACGCTCGAGCACGAAAGTACAAGTGATATCCGCTAAGCCTTCGAAGGAATACACTTGGATTTCGTCGATTCCGCTGACTGAGGAGATGGCGTCTTCGAGCGGCAATACGACCCCGGTCACAATTTCTTCGGGGGTCGCCCCGGGCAATCTTACTTCGACGTTAACGGTTGCCGGATCGGCTTTGGGAAAAAGGTCGACGGCCAGGCCGCGGTAGGAAAACGCTCCCAGTGTCACCAGGAAAGCAATCAGCATCACCGTGAAGACGGGATACTTGACGCAGGTTTCGGCGAGCTTCATTTGTATCCACGCTTGCGGTGATCGTATTTCGCAAGCTTCTTATTTCATTGCCGGGACGTTCCCCGGGCTTCCACCGGCCTGCTCCTGGACCACAGCGCCGTCGTGCAATTCGCCGGACACTGCCACGGCAACGCGGTCTCCCGGCTTCAGGCCGTCGGCCACTTCAAAGCGCCGTCCCCGCTCATCTTCGGTTTGCCCGGCAGGACGAATTTGCCGTTCCGACACGCGATTGCCATTGAGCAGAAAGACCTTGTAAACGCCGTAGCGGTAATTCACCGCATTTTCCGGCAGAAAGATGGTCTTCTCTTCTTTCTCGCTGGGAATGGAGGCTTGCACAAAGAAGCCCGGCTTCATTTTCCCGTCGAAATTAGGCAGCAAGGCTTCGGTCTCGAATGTCCGTGAATCCTCGGCCACCGCAGGATTGATGCGAGAAATCTTTCCGTGAAAGGTTTCTCCGGGAAACGCCTCCACATGCAAATCAATAGTGACGCCGTCTTTGACCCATCCCGCCCAGCGTTCCGGCACGGCCAGGCGCGCGCGCAAACGATCGGTGCGCACCAGCACCATCACCGGGCTCTGCACGCGGAGATACTCGCCCGGGTGTACGTTGCGCGCTTTGATGGCTCCGGGGAAAGGCGCGCGAATAGTGGAATCGTTCAGCTTCTTCTCGGCGAGCTTCTCGCTCGCTTCACTCGACACCAACAGTGCTTTCAGGCGGTCCACTTCCTGGAGTGCCACGGTGTAGGTTGCCTTGGCGCTCTGGTAGCGGCTGGCGGTCTCGTCCAGTTGCTGCTGGGAAATCAGATGGTCGCGAAACATCTCTTGCGCGCGTTTATATTTCTGGTCTGCATCGAACAGATCCGCCTCCGCGCGCTCGACGGAAGCGATCCTTTGGGGGTCGGAGGGCAGCGGATCATTGGGCCCGATCCCCAGTTGCGCCCGCACCTGCCTCACAATGCCGCGTTGCCGCTCGACTTCGAATTGCAACTCCTGGGGATCGAGGCGCACCAGTGGCTGCCCCTCTCTTACGTTGTCGCCAATGTCAGCAAGCACGTCGGCTACCCGGCCTTCGACCTCCGAGCTCAGGGTGCTTTCCTCGAGCGCGTAGAGCGAGCCGACCGCCTGAATCCGCCGCCGCGCCGTTTCCTCCGCGACGGTATAGAAATGCACGGGAGCGGGGTGCGCAGCATCGCCCAGCACGCTGCTAGGTCGCGCCTTCGAGCAACCCGCCCCCACAAAAATGGCAAACATTGCCACCAGGGCAAAATCCACCCTGTCCCCGCAAGATTCGAGCTTTGTGTTTATCCCCAAGGGCACGCGAATCGAACTCCCCGTCTTGCCATTTGGACGTCCGAACACGCTAATCGTTTACGGCCTGGAGCGACAGGACCGCGGCTCACTCTTTTTCAAGTGGGCCCGCTCCTTTGAGCGAACCAAGGCTTTCGCGGGACGCATGCACATCCGGAACCAAGGGCAATCGCCTGAATTCTAGCAAGAATACCCGAGGAGTCTCTAATCCCAATTTGAGCACGTTGGGCCCCAGCCACACGGCTCGGAACCAGCCTGATGGAGTGGGGGCTCTCGGCCGCCTGTGGTCCCGGTCACCTCAGTCGGTGTTCCGCGTCACGGCGGTTTGTTCACCCGCCGCGCAGACTTTCCTTGGGAGGCCAAGAGAGATGCATCAGACCAAGAAGGACGTGCTCACGGCCCTGCAGGAGGAACTCGCGTTCTTGGAGCGGGGTGGTTACCGTTCCCCCCAGCAAGCGTCCTGGCGTCCGCAGTTTATTTTTGAGGATTCCCCGACCTGTTTGAACTTCAGAAACCTCGGGAAGCGACTTCCATGCCGCGAATGTGCGCTGATGGAGTTCGTCCCCAAAGGGTCCAAACAGGAGCGGTTCCCCTGCCGCCACATTCCTTTGGACGATTCCGGCCAGACCTTGGATTGTCTGTATCGCACGGCAACGGAGGAAGAAGTGTACGCGATGGTAGCAAACTGGCTGAAGAAGGCCATCGCCGAACTCGAACGCGTTCCTCGAGGCTCGTCAGGCACGACGATGGCTGCCCGGTGCGGCGGATCAGAGCAGTAATTTAGTTCTGGGGATTGTCCTTCTTCTCTTCCGCGCCGAGGTCCCCGAAAGGCCAGATGTGGAAGGCCTTGAGTTCGTCGTATTCGTGCTGCGCCCGCAACATTCGCGCGGTGCGCTCTGCCGGCCATGGCGAGGCAAACCGCTCCGGCCGATCCGCAATCCAAAACGCCGCCAGGGCCATTAAAGTGGCGTTGTGCGTGAGCACATCCGGCTTCTGCGCCTCCAGCGCATCGGCTGCAGAGTGGTGGGTGAAACGATAGTCGGAAGTGTCCTGGAACATATTGATCCCCGGCAACCCAGCCATCGAAAAGGGCAATGTATCGGTTCCCGATTCCACTTTGTCGTCGACTTGCAACTTTTGGAAATTGGAAAGGCTGTTCACAAACGGCCGGAACAGCTCCACCAAATCATCGCGGCCCCCTAGTTGAAACGCTTTCACCGGTCCCTGACCGTAGTCCAGAATCAGATCACCAAGGTGATTGGCCATTTCCGCTTTGTGCTCTTTGACATACGCGAACGAGCCATCGAGTCCTTGCTCTTCTCCGGTAAACAGAACGAACCGGATGGTGCGCCGCGGGCGCTGCCCGGAATGCATGATGGCTTCGGCGGCACCGAGGGTGGTCGCGACCCCCGAGCCGTTGTCCGTGGTTCCCTCGGCCAGGTCCCAGGAATCGAGATGCCCGCCGACCACCAAGACTTGTTCGGGATGCTCGGTCCCGCGAATCTCGCCGATCACGTTAGCGGTCTCCACGGGGCCGCTCGTAAACGTGTTCTGTACGTTGAGCCGCACGCGCGGCGTAATCCCGCGATCTAGAAAACGCTCCAACTGGCCCTGATCTTCCGCAGTCATGGACACAACCGGAATCGCGAAATCCGCGTTGAACCCAAGAATTCCTGTGTGTGTCAGGTTCATTCCGGAGGATTCTTCTCCGCCTTGCCCGCCGATG
>DATAIH010000318.1:0-8480 GCA_036262755.1 Candidatus Acidiferrum sp. | reverse complement strand
CCGATGAGGGCACCAATCGCCGCAGCTCTGGGCGTTCCGCGCAGCTTGTCAAAGCTCAGACTCAATTTGAGGGCGGCAAGAATCAAGCGGTTGTAGACAACCCCCATAAAGCCCATGACGATTCCGCAAACAATACTGGCCGGGAGAACTCCGAAGTTGAGAAAGTCAAACGCAGGAACCCGAAAATCCGGTGCCTGCCCCACAAAAACACGCGAAACACAAACGGCCGAAGCCGACGCACCCAGCGTCGCGAATGTTACCGACACGTTGAAGCTCCCGACCAGCTCCTCTAGAACAAACACTGCCCCTGCGATCGGCGCATTGAAGGCGGTCGCGAGTCCTGCCCCGGCACCCGCCGCCAGGAGAACCCGACACTCATTAGATTCTCGCTTTAAGGCGCGACCGACGAGGTGCCCAATGCCTCCACCGATCTGCACGGTAGGACCTTCGCGCCCGAGCGCAAAGCCGCCCCCGATGGCCAGGACACCCCCGACAAACTTGACGATTACGGTGGAAAGTGCGTTGCCCGACCAGCCGACTTTCAGTTCGTGTTCGACGTGTGGGATTCCGCTACCCACGGCTTGAGGAGCAAAACGAAAAACAAGCCATGCTGCAAAAGCGCCCACCAGCGCAATAGAGCACACGACTAACGGAACACTTGCCCAGCCCAAGTTGTGCGCGCGACCTAAGAGGTACGTCCGCCACAACTCCGCTCTCGCCAACAGAACGCGGAACGCCGCTCCCACCAGACCCGTGAGGGTACCGACAACAATTGACAACAGTGCGAGCGAAAAAAGCCGGCCGGGGCTCCGGTCAATGAGAATCGCTTGCTCGTCATTCATGTTCGATTGTTCCGCTTAGCGTCAGCCGCGATAGCCAACTCGGTCGGTTGCCGCCGGATCCAAAACACCGAGTCAAAAACCGGTCAAGGAAGCCAACGCCGGGGCGAGGATCCTTGAAGTTCGAGCCACGACCATCCTCCTACCCAAGTCGTGCTGGCCATTTTGCGATCGCCATGATCGCAACTATAGGTGTGGATATTCCAAGGCACCTCTTGATTGCATACACCTGTCACTTGCGACAGGTGCAGACGATCTCAGGCGGTTGAAGCCGTTAACAAAACAGGTTGCTTGGGATAGTTCTCCGAGCTCCTCAAATTGCCTCTTGCCAAGCCCTCCGGCAGGTCTTCTCCGGGCAGCACTACTCACGGCTCACCTCTTGGGACGTAGGTGGAAGGGGTGACGTAGGTCTTGACTAACCAGCTAATCAGAGGCGGATCTTGCATAAGCGACGGATGGGTTCCACTCCTTGAGAAAGACTACGGGGTCGAAGCCACCGAATCAGGTGAATGACGTGACGCTATGGTTTTTGCGCACCCTTTTCCAAGATCGTGTATGTTGCTGGTTTTGCATCTCCGATCACAAGCCCGGCGTCGAATCCATATATCTGCGAGAGAAGATTGGGGTTGATTGCGCCGAGTCGGCTGCCCGCCACGGTTGCACGCACAGGCCGAAAGTCAATTACCGACCACTTGGTCGCGTCGGTCGCAAGGGCGATCGGCTTCATCCCGTCCTGCGTTGACACGTCCCTCCAAGGACCCCGTAGGTACACGCCCAGAGCTAGTGCCTGTGTGCCGTTCGCGGTGGCAAACTCCGTGACAAAGTTCCCAAGGGTCTGCAAATTGCTTGGTCCGCTGCCGCGACGCACATGCCACTGGCCCAGTTTTAGCATTACCTTGGGGTTGTGCTCGCCGTGCGCCTCTGCGGCGCGGTACTCACGCAGGAAAAGATGCTTCATCTGTTCCTCGCGGACATATCCGTTGAAGTAATACGTCGGTTCGCCGGCTTCACCTCGCAAGTAGTAGCCATAGATTTGCGACGAGGAGACAAGATTGTCCAGGATGAACTGTGCCTCGGACCCCTCTGGCGGCGCCTGCTCCTTCCGCAGTTCCTCCAGATCGCCTAGGCGCACGACTTCCGACATGTAATGAGGCACGTTCTTTCCGAATCGCTTAGAATCGTGTTGCTCAGCCTCCTTGTGTAGCTTCTCGAACTCTGGCGTGGAATGAAATCCCGGCAATGCGCTCAAGCGGTCGAGCGCGTGCAGGACTCCGAAAGATTGATCCAGCCCCCAAACTGCGTCCACTCCGCCAGTAGAGATTCGGGTTGCATCCAGAATCATGCGCAGCTCCTGGTCAGTCGCGAATGTTACGGCGTTTGGATATCTCGCTGCGTATTCCTCCCATGCGGTTTCGTTCCCGCGCAGGGGTGGAATGGAAACTAAATGCGCTGAGACTGGATCGCTCTCCAACGCAAAGTAATTAAAATTGCCGTGTTGATGCAGGAACGAAAAGAGTGCGCCCAGAAATTCGGGCCATTCTTTGACGTTGTGCTCCTCTCCAAAGAGCACAAATTGCGTGTTTGGGGTATTCTGCGCGAGGAAATCCATACCCGGTCCCTGAAGGACTCCGTCCTGGAAAGAAATGGAGTACGTGTGTTGTTTCATCGCGCCAGCGATGGCCTGCTGTTGCTCCACAGAATCTGTCGCGTACTTCGTTGGCTGCTGAGCTGCAAGTCCAAGGGTGAACAAAACGAACGGAAGCAGCCGGATTCCCGGTATCCACAAACCAACCCTGTTTCTCATGGACCAACCTCCTTTGTATCCCGCACCTTCAAGAGACGTCTGAGATCAGGGAAATGTCATGTATCTCGTTACGTGAGCAACGGCAGCCCTAAATGTTAAGCACAGATTACGTGGGCTTGAGCGGTGCGGGGCGGAAAACGATGAGAACCATGTCCGGGCGCCAAGGAATAAATGAACCGCAAAAAACCGAAAAGGGCGGCGAGTCTCGCCGCCCCTTTCAGTGAAGGAGACTGTCAGAAGAACGAAAGCAAAGATAGGCCGGTCAAGGATTCTCCGTCAAGACTGGAAGTGTTGCCTGTGTCGAATACGCCAGTAGGGTAAAAAATGACCGAGACTCGAGGAGCCATGCTAGTCGTAGCGCCACATCCCTCGTTTGTTGCGACAAGAGTGTTTTAGATGGAGGACGTGCGGCGGTGTACGGTTACGCGGATGCCGTGCTTGGGTCGCAACGTGACCGTGGCAAGCGGTTCAACGGGATGATCAGGTACGAGGTGAAGGTGGAACTTCTGCTGGATCATGGCGAGCAGCAGCGTGGCCTCCAGCATGGCGAAGGCCGCGCCGACGCATACCCTCGGGCCACCACCAAACGGGAAATAGGCGAATCGAGGGATTTTCCCGGAACGGACGGGATCCTCGCGCCAGCGCTCGGGATCGAATGCATCGGGGTTCGAGAAGAAACGGGGGTCGCGCTGGGTCAGTGATTGAAAGATGAAGATATTAGTGCCGGCAGTCACACGATAGCCGCAAATTTCGCAGTCCGCCACGGCTCGGCGTCCAATGCCCCAAACGGCAGGATAGAGCCGCATCGATTCCTTTAGGATCATTTCGGTGTAACGCAGAAGGGGAAGGTCCTCGGCTGCAGGCTCGCGATCGCCGAGCACGGTGCGAAGTTCTTCGACGAGCTTAGCCTCTATCCTAGGATTCTGTGCGAGTAGGAAGCAGGTCCAAGACAGCGCGATCGCGGTCGTTTCGTGGCCCGCGAGAAAGAGGGTCATAACCTCATCGCGCAATTGGGCGTCGCTCATCGGCTGACCCTCGGAATCGCGAACCTGAAGAAGAGCGTCGAGCAAATCTCCGCGCGGCTGATTCAAGGCGCGACGCTCGGCGACCATGCCATTGATGATTTTGTTCAGGTCACTGATCGCGTGGCGCCGCGCTGGCGCCAGGAAGTCTGGAAGGTCAAACGGAAGGAGGAGAGCCTGGCTAGCATCCGTCACGAACCTGTCGGTTACAACTTGCATGGCTTTGCCGACTCTTTCGGCGACGCCGGCGACTTCTGATCCAAACAGGCATTGTGCGACGATCTGGAGCGTCACGGCCATCATGTCCTCGTGAACGTTGCGTGATTCATCGCTGGTCCACGAAGCGAGCAGTTGGCTCGTGGCGCGAGTCATCAGCGGCGCATAGGACAAAATGTTTTCGCGGCGGAAGGCCGGCTGGATCAGGCTCCGTTGGCGCTGCCATGGTTTACCTTCGTTGGTGAGCAAGCCGTTTCCGAGGACGCGCGCGAGGGCACGATAATCGGCCGACTTGGTGAAGTTCCCGGGATTCGTGACCAGCACGTATTCAATGTCGCGAGGATGTATTAGCAAGCAGATAGGAACGTGAAGGTAGCGAAGTTGCACAACGTCGCCATACTCCTTGGCGCAACGCGAATAGAATCCCAGCCAGTCGCGTGAGACAGCAGCCAGATTGCCAAGGAGGAAGTGGCCCTTGGGGCCAGGAGCACGTCTTAGACCATGCGTAATTGCGGATGGAGAGGCTGCCACCATGGGGTTCCGCGTTCTGCCTTCGTGGCAGAGGAGAACAGTATAGCAAGACCAAGAATGCGACCAACGCTGATTAGTTTTCCGGGCCTTCCGTGCCGAGCTTAGTAGCAGCTTGTCTGCGAAACTGAGCTAGCGGTTGAACGGATACTCCTGAATCCAGTGGAAGCCGCGGTTGACGAGCAGGAACTGGTTGCGGTCCCTTAGCTTTACTTGCATGTGAACGGTGTGACCGTCCATCTTGCCATCGAGAGTCATTTGATCCGTAGCCGGACGCTCAAAGGTGAGGCTGGCTTTCCAGCTCTTGTCTTGATCGTCGATGATGACGAGAGTTTTGTTTTTTGCGTCGATTGAAGCGCCATAGCGAGCGAACGAGTCGTCCATGCGCTGAAAAGTCACGCGGGTGGGGAAATCAAAGATGACGCGCCGCCAGCGGTCAGAGTCGGTGAGCAGCGGCGCGCGAAGTTGGCCGTCGATAGATTGCTGCTCCACCTCCCAGATGCCGTAGAGGGGCGGGAGGGGCCGTCCGCCGCCGTATTGATACCAGGCCACGCGACTGGCATGGGCGTTCATTCCGAGAAGCCAGACACCCACGACGATTTGCGCGGCTAAGGCGATGCGGTTGGCACGACGTCCCGCGAAAAGTGGCGGATCGGCGGAGGGTGCTGCCGTGCGATTCAGAAAGAAGAAATCGGTGAGCCGCTTAAGATCACGCGCCAGCAGAAACAGCGACAGCAGGATGAGATGAAAGGAAAGCAGCTTCACCGGGACGTCATAGGTCATGTTGAGGACAAAGACGTGAATCAAGTCGCCCAGACAAACCAGCGCACCGAGCGTCGTTGTGCGGGGGAATATTAGGAGCACTCCGCCAACGAGTTCCGCACAACCGGCGAAGATCTGGTAGGCGGGAGAAGCGCCGACCGATGACCAGAGAACGCCCATCGGAGAAAAATCGCCATAACGCCCCAGAAGGCGGGCGAGAGACGGAGACGGCATTTGCAAGGGTACGGCCTTGACCATGCCGTAGGTCATCATCTGGCCGGCAAGGCCGAACCGGATGAACAGCCGAAACCACTTGTGGAGAGTGACGTAATTGGGGCGCCTGCGGTCGAGAGCGGACCAAATGCCGACAGCAAATACGGAGACGACCAGCATGCAAAAAAGTAGGACCCAATCAAAGATCTTGTCGCCGCTGCCACTTTCCCTGTAGACCAACGGCTTGCTTACTCCAAAAATGTGGGTCGCCGTCCAGAGGACGATCGGGCGGATGGGCCAGAATGTCGCGGGATCCGGGATCTCGAGGTTTGGGAGCGGAACAAGACTCGTGATGATTTGCGTGGATAGACAATACAGGGCGAAATAGACGAAACAGAATCGGAACGCGACGCGAGATGCTAATCCCCACTCAGGCGCTTGAACTGCCGGCGGAACCTGCTCGGTTTGGACAGTTTCCATTCAGGACCTCCCCGGACAAGCTGTTGGCCAACAACTCCTCACCATGGACCTGGCGTGGTCTGGGTCTGCCCCGTTCTGCCGATCGTGGTTAGGCGCCCGCCAGGGCGGGGCGCATATTACCAGGATTCAGAACCAGCGAGGTATCACGGAGATTGAAGATCTGGTCGACGGTCACAGAGTGCATCGACAATGGTGGCGTCAGAAGTTCGTTAGCGGATCTTTTTGAGAGCCCGCATCGCCGCGTGGTAGCCGCACATCCCGTGGACGCCGCCGCCCGGTGGAGTCGACGCAGAGCACAGAAACAGTCCGGGGAGCGGCGTTTCGTAGAGGCGGGATGTCGGCCGCCAGAAGAGTTGGCGCAGCGAGTTGGCGCCTCCGGTAATGCTTCCTCCGACGAGGTTCGGGTTTTCCGCTTCCAGTTGGGCTGGCGATTTTGTCGAGCGACCCACGACCAGCTGTTTGAAGCCGGGAGCGAAGCGCTCCACCTGTGCTTCGATGCGGTCGGTCATATCGAGTCGGCTGCCATTTGGAACGTGACAGTATGCCCAAGCAGTATGGCAACCCGCCGGTGCGCGTGAAGCGTCGAAGAGGCTCGGCTGGGCGAGCAGAACAAAGGGCTGTTCGGAATGCTCATTTCGCCAGGGATCGCGCTCAGAGCGGGCAATCTCCTCAATCTTCCCACCAAGATGCAGCGTGCCTGCGTCGCTGCATTGCGGCGCCTTCCACGGAATCGGACCGCGCAGCGCCCAATCGACTTTGAAGACGGCGGGGCCGTATTCGTATCGTTCGAGAGACCGCCGGTAACTCCGCGGAAGGCGGTCGCCCAAAATCTCGGTGAGCCCACGCGGCGAGAGGCCAAAAAGAACGACCTTTGACGGCGGCAGTTCATCATAGGAGCGAATCCGAGCGTTAGTGAGAATTTCTCCGCCCAACGAGCGCAAATAAGACCCTAAGGCCTCGGCGATTCGTTGCGAACCGCCTTTTGCGAAGGGCCAGCCCCTCACATGCACTTGCGTCGCCAGGACGAGGCCGATGGCCGAAGTTCCCCAAGCTTCGAGGGGCATGATCGAGTGCGCCGCCAAACCGGCGAAAAGAGCGCGGGTCGATTCCAGCCTGAATGTAGATTTGGCTAGATAGCTGGCGGGTTGCATGGCGTGAATCCCGAACCGTGCCACGATGACCGGGTGTCTGAACAGATTCATCGGCCCAAGGATGCACTCTTCGAGCTCGTTCCAATTCGCGACCAGAGGGCGGATCAGCTGTCGGTAGTTGTTTCCGTCTGCGCCCAGCGATCGGCATGAATTCTCGATCGAGTTTTCGAGGACCGCGGCAGTACCGTCATCAAAAGGGTGAGCGACAGCGTAGCGCGGGTAAATCCATTCGAGACCGTGCTCGTCGAGCGGGAGTGTGCGCAGAAAGGGGGATGCCGCCGCCATTGGATGAACCGCGGAGCAGACATCATGGAGGAAACCGGGGAGCGTCAGCGCATCTGAGCGCGTACCGCCGCCGATCTGGTCCCGTGCTTCGAGAACAATCACCGACCGTCCGGCACGAGCGAAAACAATCGCGGCAGCCAAACCGTTTGGCCCGGAGCCTACGACAACGGCGTCGTATTCGTTTCTGCGGATCAAAGTGTTGATCTATCTTATGCCCGCCGGACATACGAGTCGGCACCCGCCTGGTCCGTGAGAGCGGTCGGCAAAAGGGAAGGGGACGTTCGCCCAGTACGATGAGCGACGACGTGCGGCGATCGCCGATGTTTCCCTTAATTCGCAGAATTCGCTCGTTCTCGACCTCGCTTAGGCGTTAAATCCACTAAAACAGCGCAGCCTACACCGGCTTCGCCGTGAAGTACAACTACGCCTGGGGCAAAGGCTGCAGCTAGACATGAGGCAAGCCAAGCCGTTTCGCGATGATTGGCATTTTTGACAGTGGCTAGCCCACGCGCGTCTGTGGTTAGTTAGGAACTGGCGTGTTTTCCGGCTCGGTCGCTGGGTTTGGGTTGAGACGCTTTACGACCCAACCTTTGAGGTGGACCGTTGATGAATTCGGCTTCCGTCTGTAAGGCTGTCCTGTCCGCGTCCGTGCTGGCCCTGCTAATGACGCTGTTCCTCTGCGCGGCACAGGAGAGCCATCCGCCACACTGGACTTATGAGCATCCCGAACAATGGGGAACTCTTGATCCGGCTTATTCCTCTTGCTCTTTTGGTCGCACGCAGTCCCCCATTGACGTGAGGGATGCGAGGACCGCTGATCTACCTGCCCTGAAAATCGATTACCAGGGTGTGCCACTGAATATCATCGACAACGGGCATACGATTCAGGTGAACTATGCCCCCGGCAGCCTCCTTTCTGTCGGCGAAAAGACTTACACCCTCAAGCAGTTTCATTTTCATCATCCTTCCGAAGAACACATCAACGGCAGGGGCTTTCCGCTTGTTGCTCATCTCGTCCACGCGGACAGCGAGGGACGCCTAGCGGTCATCGCCGTCCTCTTTGAAAGAGGGCCCGCGAACGCACTGATCGACACGCTGTGGAAGAACATTCCCGCCCAGAAAGAGAAGGCGCAGGGCGTGCCCTTTGTCTCTGTTCAGGTGCGTGATCTGCTTCCCAGCG
>DATAIH010000317.1:0-62744 GCA_036262755.1 Candidatus Acidiferrum sp. | reverse complement strand
AGTTTATCCGGCCTGGAAAGCCGCCGGGCTCGATCCTGTCGAGGCCCTCCGCTACGAGTGATTGCCGATCATTTCCTGCGTTTCGAGCAACGGGAGCCGGGCCGCAACATTGCCCCAGCGTTCGAGCGACTTAAGACCTAGGAGACAGCGTGCGGCGCGGTTAAATCCCGATACGCCAATGGGAAAGATCGAGGTAAAGGGAGTTAATGAGGTTGCGGCCGTAAAGGGACGAGGCCGCGGGTTCGATTTTTGCGGACCTGTGCGCTCATTGCGGGCACTCGGCGATGAGTTTGGTGTAGACCTCGCGCGCGTGGTCGTAGGCGGCTTGCGCATCCGGCAGTTCCGCCTTGGAAATTTTCGGGGCTTTTTGAGTCCAGCACTGGTTCACGCCAGCCAGACACCACTCCGCGCTCTGGCGTGAAGCGCGAATGGGCTTGCCATCCACCAAAACAAAGATCGGGTTCGTATGCGAAGAGCCCAAGACGCGCACCGCGAGCCAGCTGCTGCGCTCGACCGGAACGTCAAAGCTGACGTCCTGGATGGTGCCGTCCGCAAGAATTTCCTTCCGAGCGATGGGCTTGCCATTCATGACCAACTCGACTGGCACTTGACGGGTGTTGCCGATGCGTGCTCGCTCGATGTGCCAATACGGGTTTTGATCGATGGGGCGGCCGTGGATGTTGCCCGGTTCAGTGGTCCCTGTCACCGCGGCCTTCCAGTACTGCTTTCCGCGATCGGAGGGAATATTGTCAGAATCGAGCGGGACGGGATTGAGAAAAGCGGCGACCTTCACGCGAGCGTGGACGGTGCCCTTTTGCGCGAGTTTCACCTCGCTTGCCCTGGTGCCGACTTCCAAATCATTTACGGCAAAATCCATCAGGTGGCTCCTGCCGTCAGAGACGTAACTTCGGCCGGTGCGGATCGCCTCTAGCCAGCCGCTGTAACTGAGCGGACCATCCACTTTGGCGTAGATGCGTCCCTGACCGACGCGCGCATCCGTGATGCAAGGAAAATCTGTCTCCCCGGAGATTCGCGTGCGGAATCCCACATTCAGGGTGTGATACCAGATGTTCAATTCCCACGGGTAAGGCGTGTCCATCGTAGAAATGAAATCGACCGCGTCGGGATGAGTGACGTCCACAATGTATTCATTGGCGCCGATGCCGTCGAAGCCCGGAACTTCGTAGTTGGGCAGCTCGCGCGACTTGGACTGGAGTCCCCAGCCGGAGTGGGCAAACCCCGTCATAGCGCCTTGCGATTTGGCCCAGCGCAGAATGGGTAGATCCCACGTTGGCCACTGTTCGATGCGAACGCAATGCGGATAATCCTGATTGGTGAGCCCGAGCAACACCAAGTGTCCGGCATGGCTTGACGGGAATCCGGAAACTTCGAGATCGTAGTGCATCAATGCGTCGGGCTTCGAGAGAGGATGGTCCTTGCCACTGAAAAACTGTTTTTGATAGTAGTAGCAGGGACCCCAAGTAAGGACCGCTCCGACGTTCAGTTTCTCGCCTTGGATTTGGCGCACCATATCATCCGGTTGCACGCCTTCGGTCGGATTTTGGTAATGCGAGCAGCCGGCAGCATGCACGTGATGATCACCGGAGTACCAATGGTAGGTCGACGGGTCGATCCAGCGCTGCATGGCAAAAGAAACTTCGCTAGCGCCTGCGGCAGCAACTTCGACGTGCTTGGTTTGCGGCTGGTATTCGGGACCCATCGAAGCAGTCACCGTGTAGCTGCCTGCCGGAACCCGAACGGTGTCTCCGTTCGCGCGGTACACCTGCGGCTGGAAGAACAGATCGGGCGCGAGGCGTTTCGCGGGATTGGGATACAAGCGGCCTAACCGATCGCGGATGGTGAACGCTGCCATGGTCGGGGCACCGTGCTCGTCTCGAACCTGCAGCCGGAGCACAAGTGCGGGCAAGGCCGTAAACACCACGGTGATATCGTTGCGAAAGCCAATGTCCTGCGTGCCTTGCCCGACATTGAAACTAATCTCTGCAGAACGCTGTCCGGTATCGCGACTGTAGATGATCAGAATCCGATACTCCAGCGGCAGGCCGGAAAGCCGCTGCGACATGGGATTTTTGTCATATAGCTCGAGATCCATCCAGCGGTCGCGGACGTCTTCGGGTGCAACTTTCCTGGGCGGCTCGGGGCTCCCGTCGGATTGCACCAGGACCGGGAGGGCATTGGGGCTTTGCGCCTCGAGCTTGGCGGTCACGCCGGCGTGGTTGAGGATTTTCACGAGAAAGATGCTCGCGCCGGCTTCCACCAATTCGGGTTTTGCGGCGCCGGGCTGGACCTTGACGCGGCTCTCGGGATTAATGTCGACAACCGCGAGCGCGTACTTGTCGAGGATCTCCTCCAAATGGGCGATGGCGGCGACCTCATCGACTTCGCCGATCGCTCGGTTGACGGCCTCTTGATCTTGTTCCGCGAGGGGCTGGCCCAAATACCCCAAGGCGCTTTCGACTTGACGCACTTGTTGCGCGAAGGGCTGAAGCGCCACACGGGTCTGCGCAGGTTTGCGAGGCACAGCTCCTGTTAGAAGGGCGCTCAAAGCAAAAAATGCAACAGGCAAAGTGGATCGGACGAGACAACGAAGCTTTTGCGATTTCATGGAGGCTGACCTCCGGTGGCAGCCTGCGATTCTAGCAGAATGGCGGCACGCGCCGACGGTCTGTCGCCTGGCGTCACACAAACCGGAATAACGCTCGGCCGAGCTGTGGTCGGCCCTACGCGACACGGTGGCGAACAGGCGCACGCCATCACGCATCGGTACCGCAAGATCACGCTCCGGAATCATTGAGGTCATCTCGATCTAGGTCCAAACCTACAACAGCGCCAATGGTGCGCATCGGATTCGTCTAAGTGCCCGCCGATGTTCTAGGTTCCCGGGACCCGCCGGATGATCGCGGCCATGGCCATGCCCGCGGCGCTCCAGCTCACGATCCACCCCGCGGCGTGGGCAATGGTGTAATTTGCCGGGAAACCGTACCAATTCCAGTACGGTATCTCGTAGATGACCGCGGCAAAAAGTGAGATCGCTACCACCAGGACTGTGCGTTTCGAGAAAGTCGTCGCGCCTGCCGTCATTGCGAGCACTAGCGCGAGCAGCAAAGCTCCCGCCATGCCAGTCAGGAATTGAACAGCGAGTAATTTGCCAAAGGCCAAGTCTGCCCCGCCAGGATGATAAATCAGGATGCCAGTCGGTCCTGTTTTGTACTTCCGGAGATAGGCCGCTTGGCTGGGCGGTTGCTTCGACCCTTCCGCGCCGGCATCCATCCCCGGGAAGAAATAGAGTCCCGACGAGTGGATTGAGCCTCGCATCGCGGAGAGCACGGCATCCTCGTCCGGAAGGTTCTGTATCCCAATTTGTCCCAAGCCGCTGGCCATGTGCCAGAGGGAACTTACAAGAAAAACGACAATAGCACCCACCACGGCGCCCAGAATGGCTCTTTTTATCACGCGGTCCTCCTGATTCTATTTCTTTAACTTCTGTGCCAGCTCCTCTCGCCGCGCGATCGCGGCGCTCAAGAGAGATTTCAACGCGGCACTCTGTAAGTCCGCCTTGCTCTTGAGCTTGACGTGGAGGCGCAATTTGCCGGTGCCTTCCAGAAGTTTTGCCGGATCGTGCTGTTCGATTGCGAAAGCAATGCCTAAATTCACCCGAGTTCTAGTGGACATGAGCATGCTGACGATGTCGGCGGATTTCGGACCATAGCCGATGATTCGCACCTTGGCGTCAACCTGCTCCGGGATGTCGGGCATCGCCGGAAAGACAAAGGAGCGAGCCAGCAAAGCCACGTTGCGCACTTCTGGCGAGTGGGGCGCGAGAAGGTCAGCCACGTCCTGGTTCGGAAGCTTTGTGTTCATATTCCGTTACGCCGGTTCGCTATTTGGAGGAGATCGCGAATTGGTTTCCGTCCTGATCTTTGAATACTGCAGCCGTGCCCCAAGCCTCTGTTTTGGGCTCCATTACAAAGCCCACGCCCTTGCTTTTCAACAGTTTCGCCGTAGCGTGCACATCGTCGCTCCAGAACGTGACCGGCTGGGGACTACCGATGTAACTCTCCTGCCAGTCCGCGGTGAAAAGCACCAGTCTGGACTCGCTGCGGGGAAGCCCCAGCTCAACCCAGCGTTGTTTTTCATCGAATGGCTGGTCGGTGAGGACCCGGAAGCCGAGCTTTTCGGTATAGAACCTGACAGCTTCCTTCTGATTGCGGACCGGCACGGTGACAAACTTGATTCCACGGATCATGCCATCCTCCTTAGATCGAGGGAGAGTATGGGGCAGCGATCTTGAAAAGGAAATCAGGCAGTGTCTGCTATAGTGGTAATCACCATAGCTGTCACGGTACTGCCATAATGGTCCCCGTCAGCTACCGAACCGTCGCGGACTCAGCGGGAGTCTCCAAAACCGCCGCGCCGACCAGTGTGCGTTGGCTGGTTCGGAGGAAGTACTGGCTGTCGCACTTCGCCCTGATAACCAGTCGGGCAAATCATCGGCAGCCCAAGGCCGGCAGGCAGCCAATTCACCCGCGCCATCGGTGACAACGACGTTGGCAGGCCGCTATCGCCTGGTGGCAGGTTTCTTCACAAAGCGATACGCAAACCGCAGCAGGCATAGAGGAACCGCAATCGTACCCACAACCAGCGCGACTGCAATCAGGTGTAACAGCATGAGGGCGGTATCTCCTGAGGCAAAGGTAACCGCTCAGGTTTTTGGCCCCTATAGTACTAAGGTTTTGAGGTATGGGTTGCGGTAAGCGCCAGCAAGCCTGCGAATCATTGGCATCGCGACGCAAAATTTCTCCGCGATGAAAGCGGGACTTCAGGCGCGGTTCCGTCCCCGGCACCGCAAATCACCGGCGACCCCAAACCGCCCCGAATCTGGTGCGCTCACGATCCGTGTCGGCAGCTACTCCCTCTTTGCTGGTGTGCATCCGTGGCTCACTCTCGCCGGAGTTCTTCCCAGAACCTAGCTCCTCGAGGCCGCCTTCGGTGCTCTACTCAAACTGTTTTCGAAACTGTGCGAATTGCTGTTTCAGGTCCGCGAGTTCATTCTTGAGCCCGGTGATTTCTTCTTCCAGTTGTCTCACTCGGTCGCCGTCAACGGAACGTTCCAAAGTGTGCGCCGTGACCGTTAGCTCCGGCTCCGCCTGCGCCACGTCCCCTGACAAAAGGTGGGCGTAGCGCGTCTCCTTCGTTCCGGGCTGTCGCGCAAGCGGCTTCACCAGCGGCGGCTCGCGCTTCATCAAATGCTGCAAACTCGATTGCACGGCGCTGAGGTCGTCGAAGGAATGCATGCGCTCGGAGCGGCTGCGCAGTTCTCCCGGCGTTTGCGGGCCCCGTAGCAGCAACAGACACAAGATCGCGATCTCGTGGCGGTAGAAGTTGAAAGCTTCCTGCAGGCGGTGTTCGTATTTGGTCACTCGGCTGTCTGCTGGACTGACCGACCGCACCAACGACTGGCCCTCCAGGGAGCGGAGCGTCTGGCGAACCACAGCCTCGTCCAGGTTCATTACAGGATCTCGGTTCGACTTCTGATTACACGCATTGACGAGTGCGTTCAGCGACAGCGGGTAGTATTCCGGCGTAGTAACTTCCTTTTCGAGTAGCGATCCCAGTATGCGGCATTCCACTTCATTTAGGGTGATGTTCACAGCCAGAAATCATACAACAGCTCCAACCGCAGGGGAGCCCGCTATTGTTCGACGAGCAATTTCCCTTTCATCCGGCCATGGTGCATCCCGCATACCTTTGCGCATTTGAATTCGTACGTCCCGGCCTGCTGGGCCACAAAATCGAGCACCTGGTCTTCGCCCTTTTCAACCTTGCCGTTCTCCTGGGGATGGCCGAAAACCAGCCCTGGGGAGGATTTGTCCTTGCTTCCTTCCGGATACACATTGAGCTTTATGCCGTGCGCCTCGTCGGTAGAATGCACTTTCAGCCGCACTCTGCTTCCCTTTGTGACGTGAATTTCCGCCGGTGCGAACTCATATTTTCTTGCCTTCACTTCGATGACTTGCGGTTCGCCCGCCGGTTTCTCCTTGGAGTCTTGGGCGAGTCTCGCTTGCACTGGCACTGACAAAGCAAGGCAGCCAGCAGCAACGGCTCCAGACATCAACAGGCTTTTCATGCGTTCCCCGCCCTTCTTGAAGCCTTCGGCCCGCCCCGTGGCGAGTCGTGAGGCCAGAGATCTTTTTCGTTCTTGCCAAGCGCGCCTTTGCGGGCACGTTGCCGTTGATTTTTAACGACCCACTCCCATCGCCACGTAAGCTGTCTTCGTGGCAATAAGCCGCCACCCCAAACGCGCAGTCACCTCAGCCAAAAACGCGGGAGAAGCTTCCTTTACCTGAGCGGTCAGCATGCTTCGAAACAAATCCGGATCACTCGCCAAGCCGCGCAAAACGCTTCGTCTTAGCGGTGCGAAGTGATCCAGCAACAGAAGCAGTCGCGCCATGATCTGCGGCCGGCGCGCCAGCCGGCTATGAGCCGCTTGATACTCTTCCAATTCTCCGGCATCCAGCGCATCGGCAAGAGCCAGAGCTTGGCGAAAACTCAGCCCAAGGCCTTCGCCGGTAATGGCGTCCACGCTCCCAGAGGCATCGCCCGCAAGCACGACGTTTCCACGGAACACCCGGTCGAGCCTGCAGGTGGCCGTCAAGGCACCCCGTTGGGCGCTGCTCAGCTCGCCATTCCTTAGACTGTCGCTCAGTCGAGGAAACTCCCCAAGGGTCTCCTCAAAGTCTATGGAGGGATCGCGCGAGATCACGACGACGCAAGTCTCATCGTGCGGCAGCGGCGTCACGTAGGCCTGGATTTTCCGACCCCAATAGACCTCCATGCAATCACGCGCCAGCAGAGCGCGATAGTGCCGCCTCTGCGCAAACCGCACTTCGCGGTGCACGCCTGCTTCTAGGCCGGTCCAACGCCTGACACGCGAGTAAATTCCGTCCGCACCGACGATCCACTTCGCATGAACGGTTTTTCCTCCCACGATCGCCCCATCGGCAAACATTGCCGTTACCGGGGAGTTCCACAGCAACGCAACGCCACATTCTTTGGCCCGCTCGACCATCTTCTGATGCAGAACGGTTCGCCGGACACCGACGGCGCCCCCGTCTGTGAATTCCGCTTCGGCCAAGATTGCCCCGTCGATGAAGCGAATGCGCCGAAAGATCTGCCCGTCGCCGGTCTCAATACGGATGCCCAGTTCGCGCAGCGCCGCGAGTGTGCCTGGCAAAAGCCCTTCGCCACACGCTTTGTCGATCGCCGGTTTTGCGCCATCCGCGACGGTGACCGAAAAACCCTTCTTTCGCGCAGCGATGGCCGCCGCTAGTCCTGCCGGGCCGCCGCCGATGACTAAGACATCCGTCGCATTTCGCATGACATTTGCTTCCCGTACCGACAGAAAGCGGTCCTGACCTCGCCCACTTAGATGTAAGGAATCGTCCAAAGATGCCCTTTCGCTAAAGAATTGAGATTCTTCCCTCGGGTGTGCCGAGCGGTAACTTTCCACCATAATTGTTATTTATTTGATTCAGCATAACTATTAATTGGACTCATTGACTTCCGCTGCCGCATGCTGGTACTCTTCATGGCGATATGACGAGCATCGCCATTACCACCACACCGATCGGCCAACCCGTAATCGGGGGCGGCCGAATAGCTGTAGGGGTTGTAGGAATTGGCTTTGTCCTCGTAGGAGGACGCACCAGCGGATGATGGCGGCATAAGCCAAAGCGAAGCACAAGAATTCAGCCATCATCCGGACCGGGATGATGGCTTTCGTTTTTAGGGCACGCTTTCCGGAATTGCTAGCCGTTTTCGCCAGCGGAGAAATTATCCAGTGACCGACTCACAGCTCAAACCTCGAAGCCATGCACTCATCGACGGCGCGAATCGCGCTGGGGCGCGCGCTATGCTGCGCGCCTGCGGCTTCAAAGACGACGATTTCCAGAAACCGCTTATCGGCGTTGCCAACACCTGGATCGAAATCGGCCCCTGCAACTATCACTTGCGCGAACTCGCAGAACACGTGAAGGAGGGGATTCGCGCAGCAGGCGGCACGCCTCTTGAATTCAACACCGTTTCCATCTCCGACGGCATCACCATGGGCACCGAGGGTATGCGTGCTTCCCTGGTCAGCCGCGAAGTCATCACGGATTCGATTGAACTGGTGGCACGCGGCAATCTGTTTGACGCGCTTGTGGTTCTGGTCGGCTGCGACAAGACCATTCCCGCGGGCATCATGTCGCTGGCGCGGCTGAATATTCCCGGACTTGTTTTGTACGGTGGTTCTATCGCGCCTGGGGAGTTTGAAGGCCACGCGGTCACCATTCAGGATGTTTACGAAGCGATTGGCGCACATGCTCGCGGCAACATGAGCGACGCGCGGCTCAAGATGCTGGAAACCTCCGCCTGCCCCGGAGCGGGCGCGTGCGGCGGACAATTTACGGCCAACACCATGGCGCTGGTCTGCGAATTCCTGGGCATCGCCCCGATGGGGCTTTCGAGCGTGCCCGCCACGAGTGCGGCAAAGGCCGCGGCAGGCCGCCGCTCCGGCGAATTGGTGATGGATCTTCTTCGCAAAAACATCACTCCGTCGAAGATCCTTACGCGATCGGCGATCGAGAATGCGATCGCCGGGGTGGCTGCTACCGGTGGCTCCACGAATTCTGTGCTGCACCTGCTGGCCATCGCTAATGAGGCAAAGATTCCTCTTTCGATTGACGATTTTGACCGCATCAGTTCCGGTGTTCCGATTCTTGCCGATCTGAAACCGGGAGGGCGATTTGTAGCGACCGATCTGTACGCAGCAGGCGGAACCGCGCTCGTTGCAAAGCGCATGCTGGAAGGCAGATTCCTCGACGGTGAGTGCTTCACGGTTACCGGGCATAGTATCGCCGAAGAGGCCGCAGCTGCGAAAGAAGCCCCGGGGCAGGAAGTGGTTCGCAAGCTTAATGCGCCGCTTAAACCCACGGGCGGGCTGGTCATATTGAGAGGAAATCTCGCGCCGGAAGGTTGCGTCATCAAAGTAGCGGGACACAATTTGCAGAATTTCAGCGGCCCTGCGCGTGTTTTCGACAACGAAGAGGCTGCCTTCGAAGCGGTGAAGGAAGGCGCGATCAAGGCGGGGGACGTGGTGGTGATTCGCTACGAAGGGCCGAAAGGCGGCCCCGGCATGCGCGAGATGCTTGCTGTCACCGCAGCGCTGGTGGGCGAGGGGTTGGGTGATTCGGTGGCACTCCTGACGGACGGCCGCTTTTCTGGCGCTACGCACGGCTTGATGGCCGGACATGTCGCACCGGAAGCGGCGAACGGCGGCCCCATCGCGGCAGTAGAGGATGGAGACACTATCACCTTCGACATTCCCAGTCGCCAGTTGAACGTCGGACTCACAACGGCGGAAGTCCAGAAGCGCCTGGCCTCGTGGAAGCCGCCGGCCCCGCGATTTTCGAACGGAGTGATGGCCAAGTATGCGCTGCTGGTTTCTTCCCCTTCGCTTGGTGCGGTGACAACGCCCCCTGCTTCTCTCCCGGCCGAGCCTCTTCAAAATGTGAGGTCGGTATGAAGCTAACCGGTGCGGAAATCCTTTGCGAGGCGCTGACGCGTCTCGGCGTGCGCGAAATCTTCGGCTATCCTGGCGGTGCGATCCTGCCGGTTTACGACGCTCTGGGTAAATCGAAACTGCATCACGTGCTGGTACGCCATGAGCAAGGCGCCACGCACATGGCCGACGGTTATGCGCGGGCCAGCGGCGGCATCGGCGTGGCGATGGCCACCTCCGGCCCTGGCGCCACGAACATGGTCACCGGCATTGCCACCGCCATGCTGGATTCATCGCCGGTGGTCTGCATCACCGGGCAAGTAGGCAGCAAGGTTCTGGGCTCCGACGCCTTTCAGGAAATTGACATCACCGGCATCACCATGCCCATCACCAAGCATAACGTGGTGGTAACGCGCGCCGAAGACGTTGCGCGAACGATTCGGGAAGCCTTTGTCATCGCGAAAAGCGGGCGCCCCGGCCCGGTATTGGTCGACATCACGAAAGATGCGCAACAAGCGAGCGCCGAATTTGACTGGGATGCCTGCACACCGAAGCTTCCGCCAAAGCGCATTCGAAATAGTCGTGACCAAGTCGAGTTCGATCGCGCGGTGGAATTGCTCAACACGGCCAAGCGCCCGGTGGTTCTCGCCGGTCACGGCATCATGGTTTCTGGAGCGGTGGGCGCTTTCGAGCAGTTCATTCGCGCCGGGAACTATCCGGTGGCGATGACGCTTCTCGGCATCGGCTGCTTCCCCGCCAAGGATCCTCGCAACCTCGGCATGATGGGCATGCACGGCGAAGCCTGGGTGAATAACGCGATTCAGGAAGCCGATTTGCTCATTGCCGTGGGCATGCGCTTCGACGACCGCGTCACCGGCGACCTGCGGACATACGCAAGGAACGCGCGCAAGATTCACATCGAGATCGATCGCGCGGAAATCAATAAGAACGTGAAGGTGGATGTGGCGCTGGTCGGCGATGCGCGTGTAGTGCTCGAGCATCTCACTCCACACATCAAGACGCGCGATCACGGAGTCTGGATTCGCCATATCGACGAGCTTAAGGGTGATTCCGCAGTCCGTGACATTCAAAGCTTGCCGGACACCGGCCATCTCTACGCTGCGCACGTGATCAACGACTTGTGGAAAGAAACGCACGGCGAAGCCATCGTAGTCACCGATGTGGGCCAGCACCAGATGTGGGAGGCGCAGTATTACCACCACAACCGTCCGCGCACGCTGATTACTTCCGGCGGGCTCGGCACCATGGGTTTCGCGCTCCCTGCGGGCATTGGCGCAAAATTCGCCAGGCCGGATTCGGAAGTCTGGGTTGTGGTCGGGGACGGCGGGTTCCAGATGACCATGAGCGAGCTCGCCACCATCGTCCAAGAGAAAATCAATTTGAAGGTCGCCATCATCAACAACGGCTACCTGGGCATGGTTCGTCAGTGGCAAGAGTTTTTCTACGACAAGCGCTACGTGGCCACACCCTTGGTGGCCCCCGATTTCGTGGCGCTGGCCAACGCGTTCGGCATTCGCGCCGAGCGCATTACGACTCGCGCGGACGTGGCTCCGGGAATTCGCGCCGCGCGGGAAGCTGCGGAAACCGTTCTGCTCGATTTTCGCGTCGAGCAGGAAGATTCCGTCTATCCAATGGTTGCTGCGGGCGCGTCGCTCGACGACATGATTCGCCGCCCACACAACCCATTGGTGGAAACCGCGTCGGATGCGTGAGCAAGGAAGGAGGAAGCATGCAAACACTCGTTGCCTACGTCGAAAATAAGCCGGGCGTGTTGAATCGTGTGTCCTCGCTGGCGCGCCGCCTAGCCATCAACATCGACTCGCTCACCGTCGGACCAACGGAAAACGAGGAAATTGCGCGGATGACCATCGTGGCGCATACCGATGAACGCGGCGCGCACCGCCTGGAAGCCAGCCTTGAAAAGCTGGTGGACGTGCTGCTCGCGGAAAACATTTCCAGTCGCGCCCTGCTCGAACGGGACCTCGCATTGATCAAGGTGACCGCCGACCAGCAGAACCGCCCTCATCTGATGGAATTGATCAAAGTCTTTCGCGCGCGTGTCGTGGACGTCGCCCCCGAATCGCTGATCATCGAGGTTTCCGGGACCGTGGATAAGATCGATGGTTTGCTTGAAGTGCTTCGTCCGTTTGGCGTGCTGGAGATGGCGCGCACCGGTCGCATTGCCATGACCCGCGGCAGCGATCTGCTCCAGCCGCCTTCGCCAAACGCCGAGGGTTCTACACTCGAACCGGCCGGTTCGAGCGCAAAGTAGAAGCCGCGTAGCAGCTGCCAGTTCCGGAAATCGGACGTCGCTCGGGCGTCCTTAAACATCCCGCGCACGTGCACCAGGCCGCGCGCCGGCCAACGATCAACAAACGAGAGGAACATCATGGCGAATCTCCACTACGACGACTCCGCGGATCTCGCGCTGATTCAAGCGAAAAACGTGGCTATCATCGGCTACGGCTCGCAGGGCCACGCGCACTCGCTAAACCTGCGAGATAGCGGTGTCTCCGTCCGCGTCGGCCTGCCGGAAGCCAGCGCCTCGCGCGCCAAAGCCGAAAAGGAAGGGTTGACGGTCAATGATCCGGCACAAGCCGCGGCGTGGGCGGATGTCATCATGATCCTTGCCCCGGACACCAAGCAGCCGAAGCTTTACCGCGAGGCCATCGAGCCGAATCTGAAGCCAGGCAAGACGCTCATGTTCGCGCACGGCTTCAACATTCGTTTTGGCGCCATCAAGCCGCCAAAGACCGTTGACGTCTCGATGATTGCACCCAAGGCCCCCGGGCATCGCGTGCGCGAAGTCTTCACCGAAGGCGGGGGTACGCCTGCACTGCTGGCCGTGGAGCAGGACTCGAGCGGCAGCGCCAAGGCGCTCGCGCTTTCCTACGCCAAGGGCCTCGGCTGTACGCGCGCGGGCGTTTTGGAGACGACATTTACCGAAGAAACCGAGACGGATCTTTTTGGTGAGCAGGCAGTGCTTTGCGGCGGAGTGAGCGAATTGATCAAGGCAGGTTTTGAGACGCTGGTGGCAGCAGGCTACCAGCCGGAGGTTGCCTACTTCGAGTGCATGCACGAGCTGAAGCTCATTGTTGACCTGATTTACCGCGGCGGGCTGAGCTACATGCGTTACTCCGTCAGCGATACCGCCGAACAGGGCGATTACGCTTCGGGCCCGCGCATCGTGACAAAACAAACGCGCGAGGAGATGAAGAAAATCCTTGCGGAAATTCGCGACGGCAGCTTTGCGAAGAAGTGGATTGAAGAGAATGAGAAAGGCTGCCCCAATTTCTTGGCCAAGCGCCAGAGCGAGCAGCAACATGCCATCGAACAACTCGGTCCCAAGCTCCGCGCGATGATGCCGTTCCTCCAGCCGGTCATCGCACCGGGGCTCGTGATCCAGGCCGCCGCTACGAAAAAATAACCTTGAGGCTTAACGTTAGATTGTGAGCGTGGCGGACTCCAGAGGCCGCCTTGAGTATTCTTGCAAAGCCCGAGCAAGCGGTTGACACGCGGGGGGATTTAAGCAATCCTCTCGCCTGATGAAACGCAAAGCTGGTCCGTCCCCGTCGCCTTCCATCCATCTCGGCGAGCGCATCGAGCATCTCAGTGTCAAGCGCCAGGAAATTATTCGCCCAATTCTCGAGCATCCGCGTGAATACGTACTGCTCAGCGTGAGGGCCATGGCCAAGCGCCTGCATACCGATCCGGCGACGATCGTTCGAATCGTTCGCGGGCTCGGCTTCGGCAGCTACAGGGAATTTCAGCGGCATCTCCATGAACTTTCTCTGGCTTTCGCCACTTCGCTGGACACGATGCAGTCCGGAGGGCGCGATCCCAGCGTGCCGGCGCACGTAATCGAGTCGCTCGAACAGGATTTGAAAAACCTCCAGGGGCTCAAGAACAGCCTGGATGCCCAGCGCCTGGTGGCGCTAGCAAAACGCTTCCATGAGGCACGACGCATTGTCATCCTTGCGGCCGATCTGGCGATGCACCTCGCCGGCTACCTGGAGTATCAGATTAGCCTGCTGGGGCTCCCGATTTTTGCGGCTACGTCGGGCGGCAGGATTCTGCACCTGGTGCGATCGGTAAACCGGCAAGACCTGGTGGTGGCCATTAGCTTTCGTCGAGGGCTGAGACAGACAGTTGAGGGCGCCCAACAGGCGCGCGCAAATGGCGCGTATTGCGTGGGTATCGCGGACACGTATCTTTCTCCGGTAGCGCGCGAGTGCAACGAAGTTTTTCTGGCTTCGGTCGAAACGCCTTCTTTTGGAGCGTCCTACGTGGCACCCATCGCGCTGCTCAATTCTCTCCTCGCCGCCGTGGGACAATATCACCGCCAGCAGACGCTGGCCATCGTGAAGGAAATTGCCGAAGAGCAGCGCAAGGGATTCCGTTGGTACAATCCGTAAGGGGCTCGCGCGGTTCTTTCGCTTGTTTTGCTGCGGCAAAAGGACACGGGCACGCGGTTAACTTGTGCGCGGATGAAGGGGAAACCAGGTTGAGGGCAGCACTGCAATCGACGCTTCGCAGGATATCCCTACTGCCGCTTCTGTTTTTTGTCCTGTCCGCAGGCTCTGCGTTTGCGCAATCGTCGATTCCTATCCTTCCGGGGCCCAAGCCTGCTGATGCTCCTCGGGAATGGCAAAACTGGATCGGGGATTACGGCGGCGGCACCGATGCCTTTTTGTGCGCTGTGCTCGAGCGCGGCGGCGAGTTGCTTCTCAGTTGCCGGGGAAAAGGTGAAGCAAGGCTTGAAGCAAACGGGCGCGAGGGATATTCCGTGGCTTCCCCGATAATCCCGCGAACCGCCAATCCGCCCTTGCGCCGGGACTTGAATGGCGTCGTGACCTTACAGATCGGTGACGCTGCCTGGCCGCGTCGCAACTACATCGGCCAAGGCGATCGGGTCTTCCGGATCCGCCCTGTTCGTCCCATCGAGGAACTAAGAAAGAGTGCTCTGCTCGCTACTCCGCCGAAGGAAACTGGCAACTTTCGCAAGCCCGATCTCGTGGAGTTGGGGCCAATTGACCCAGACATTCGCCTCGACATCCGCTACGCAACATCAAACGATTTCCTTGGGACGCCCGTCTATTCGCAGGCGCGCGCATTTCTCGAGCGTCCGGCTGCGGAAGCGCTTCTGCGCGTCCAACAACATCTCAAACCGCTCGGGTACGGCCTGCTCATCCACGACGCGTACCGGCCCTGGTATGTGACGAAAATCTTTTGGGACGCCACTCCACCCGAAGGGAAGATTTTCGTGGCCGACCCCGCGCAAGGCTCCCGTCACAATCGCGGCTGTGCCGTCGATCTCACGCTTTACGAGCTGGCCAGCGGAAGGCCCGTCGAAATGCCCGGTACCTACGATGAAATGTCACCGCGCTCCTACCCCGAATATCCCGGCGGTACTTCCCTGCAGCGCTGGCACCGCGACTTGCTCCGCCGAGCGATGGAATCCGAAGGCTTTACGGTTTACGACGCCGAATGGTGGCACTTCGATTACAAAGATTGGAAGGAATATCCGATCCTGAATGTTCCGTTCGAGAACCTGGGTTTGCATCCGGACGCCGCCGCACATTAGCGGCGCCCTGATCGATTCGACGAGGAGACTCTTTTGAAAGACCAGACACGCGGTACCCTCAGCAGTTTCGCGGCGTTTCTCTTGCTTTTCTTCGCAGTCGAAGCCGGCCCGGTTCGCGCTCAATCGGAAAATTCGCTCGCCGAACGCATCCAGAAGGTCATCGGCCGGCCCGAATTTGCTCACGCTAACTTCGGCATCGAGTTCTATTCCCTCGACACCGGGAAGGTCATCTACGCCCTCAACGCCGGCAAGCTTTTCGTGCCCGCTTCCACGACGAAAACGCTCACCGAGGGCGCGGTCCTCGCGAAACTTGGCGCGGACTATCGGTTTCATACGCGCGTCTACCGCACTGGCCCCATCGACAAGCACGGCCTGCTGAAAGGCGACTTGATTCTGGTTGCCAGCGGCGATCCCAATCTTTCGAACCGCATCCAGCCGGATGGTACGCTCGCTTTTGTGGATGAAGATCACTCCTACGGAGGCCCAGCGCTGGCCGGGGACCCTCTAGCGGTTATCAAGGAGCTGGCGAAGGACGTCGCCACCAAAGGGATTCACAGAATTCAGGGCCATGTGCTGATTGACACGAGCCTTTTCCCCGATGGGCCTCGCGAAGGCGGCACGAACGTGGTCATGTCCTCCATCATGATCAACGATAACGTCATCGATCTCCTGGCAACACCTGGCAAAAAGAAAGGCGATCCTCTCACGCTGGTAACCTCGCCGCAGACTTCTTACGTCCAGTTTGTGAATCATCTGACTACTTCCCCAGCCGGAAGCAGGCCTTCGCTCGATCCGCCGGATTTCGTGACGAACCAAGACGGCTCCGTCAAGGTAACGCTTGCGGGCAGCCTCCCCCTAGGTTCTGCGCCGCAGCCGGCAACAATCGCAGTGCCTTCGCCGACCAGGTTTGCCGAAACCGTTTTCAGCGAGGCGCTCCTGGCCGCAGGCGTCGAGCTTAAGCCCCCGTCCGGTCTTGCACCTGCCGACTTTGTTTCGCCCACCCGCTTCTACACCACGCAGAATCAGGTCGCCGACCATGTTTCTCCTCCGCTCTCGGAAGAAATCAAAGTCACCTTAAAGGTCAGCCAGAATCTCCATGCGGGAATGGGTCCGTATCTTCTCGGAGCGCTGGTCGGGAAGGACACGAAAGATCCGCTCGATGCGGGGTTCCATGTCGAGCACGAATTCTTGCAGTCGGCGAAGCTCGACCTCTCAGGAACCGGCCAGGGAGATGGCGCCGGCGGCGACTGGGCCGATCTCTTCACTCCGGACTTCATGGTGCATTACCTCGCTTACTGGACGACGCGACCAGATTACGGACCCTTTTTCAGAGGGCTCCCCGTCCTGGGCAAAGATGGCACGCTTGCAAAAATTCAGGTCAGTTCGCCCGCAGCGGGTCACGTGTTTGCAAAAACAGGCACGTTCGGCTCGGAAGACAAACTGAACGGCAAATTGATGCTGAATGGCAAGGGTCTGGTGGGTTATGTGATGACCAAGGACAACAAGAGGCTAGCCTTCGCGGCGTATGTGAATCACGTGACGCTTCCACCGGACATGGAAGCGGCGCAGACAGTGGCGGGCGAAGCCCTCGGCGAGATTGCCGCTGCGGCCTACGACTGCGACCTCAGCAGCTCGGGCACGCCCAGCGGCGGCGAAGGCTACGACTTGCTCATTCGCAACGGCCACGTCATCGATGGCACGGGCAACCCCTGGTTTGCGGGCGATCTTGCAGTGAACGGCGACCGCATCGCGGCCGTCGGGGACTTGCACGAAGCTCACGGCAAGCGCGAAATCGATGCGCAGGGACGCATCGTCGCTCCGGGATTCATTGACATGCTGGGTCAATCGGAAGTTTCGCTGCTTCTCGACAATCGCTCGCTCAGCAAACTATCTCAGGGAATTACCACAGAAATCACCGGCGAAGGCGGCTCGATAGCGCCACAAGATGAAAAAACCATAGCGCCGCTGAAGCCGTTCCTGGACCACTACAAACTCACCGTCGACTGGACCACGCTCGACGCGTATTTCAAACGTCTCGAAAAACAAGGTACGCCTCTCAACATCGGCACCTATGTCGGCTCAGCGCAAGTTCGCGAAGCGGTCATTGGCGATGACGACCGCGCCCCGACACCTGCCGAACTCGACCAAATGAAAACGCTCGTCGAGCAAGCCATGAAAGACGGCGCGCTGGGCGTTTCGAGCGCACTAATTTATCCACCGAATATTTATGCAAAAACTGACGAACTGATCGCGCTCGCGCAGGTTGCCTCCCGATACGGCGGGCTCTACGCGACGCACATGCGCAGCGAGGGAGCTTCGGAAATGCAGGCACTTGCCGAGGCCATTCGCATCGGACGCGAAGCAAATCTTCCCGTTGAGATTTTTCATCTGAAGGTGAGCGGCAAATCGCGCTGGGGCGGCATGAGGAACGTTGCTGCCACGATTCAAAACGCCCGCGATGCAGGTCTCGACATCGCCGCCGATATGTATCCCTACACTGCTGGTGCAACGGCGCTCGCTTCGGCGCTACCGCCCGGGGTTGCCGATGGCGGCGTCCAGAAGTTGCTTGAACGCTTGAAAGACCCCGCCGTCCGTGCGCGCATCAAGAAGGAACTCGTCGCCGATCATGCGGACTGGGAAAATCTTTTTTACGATTGTGGCGGCGGTAGCGGTGTGCTCATTTCTTCCGTGGAGAAACCGGAATTGAAGCAATTCGAAGGGAAAACGGTCGAAGATGTGGCCAAAGTCTGGAAGAAGACTCCCGAAGACACGCTGATGGACTTTGTACTCGCCGATTCTGCGCAAACCGGCGCGATCTACTTCATGGCCAGCGAAGAGGATTTGCGCACAGGCCTCAGCGAGCCCTGGACGAGCATCGGCTTGGACGCCAATGAAATGTCGCTTGACGGTCCCACCTACGAAGCGCATGCGCATCCGCGCACTTTTGGCTCCATGCCACGCTTTTTGGGACGCTATGCTCGCGACGGGCATCTCATGCCTCTCGAAGCGGCCATTCGCAAGATCACCTCTCTTCCCGCCGAGCGCGAACATCTCGAAGGCCGCGGTCTCTTGAGGCCGGGTTACTTCGCGGACATTACGGTCTTTGATCCGGCAACGATTATCGACCACGCCACTTTCGTGAAGCCGGATCAATTGTCAGAAGGCATCGACTTCACGATCGTTAACGGGCAAGTCGAATACGACCACGGAAAGCTGACCGGCGCGGCCGCAGGCAAGGTTCTTCGCGGTCGCGGATGGCAGGTGTCCGGCAACTGAAGATTCACGCTGTGGAATTACGGTGGCGGTATTTTACCCCGACGAAGGGAATCTGCGGCACGATCTCCCTGCGCCGCGTTTACTTCGCGAATCATCACAGCGTGGACTCGGCCTCCGCTACCGTGTGGTTTTTCTTGGGCTCATCGACGAAAACGGAGTTTAGATTGGTCTCCGTCGCCGCTCAGCTCAGCTCCGTTTTGCCCAGTTCCGCCACGCGCCGCTCGTAAATCACTTCTACCAACCCGTGTTTTCCGTGGTAGCGCAGCAAGATTTTGTGTCCCGGCGCGATTTTTGCCCGAGTCTTGATCAGCGAATCCGAGAGTTCGACCCACTGCCCGCTGACCATGTAGTTTCCTTCCCAGCCGCGCAGTTCGAAATGCCCGTCGTTCTTCAGGATGAGCGGCGCAAGGTTGCACGGAATTATTTTGCCTTGAACCTTGGCCTGGGTGCATTGGTAACGGCCGGAAACATCGGCGGTTTGCGCAGGACATGCGGGAGCGAGCGCGAACAGAATAACGGCAAGCGGCAAAAGGCGCAGTAGGCTTCGAGCGCTCCGAACGCGTAGCATCAGAATCTCCACGGGCAGGTCGCTTGGCTGCGGACCCCGGACCCTGGTCGAAAGACCAGGTGCAATTCGTTGGCCAAGGGGCCTGATGCCAAGTCTTTTACCTTCACTGACTTACGCAAGCCTGCGCGGGAACGAGCGCGCTCCCGAGGGCAGCCGTTTTCCCCGGAAGGCCGACCGAAGGAACTCTTTTGGAGTAGCCTCGGGGCCTGTTGCTGGGCCAAGACCGAACGCGCGTAGGTTCCTTTCACGGTATCTCGGAGACCGCTTGGCCGTCTTTTCGAGGATCGGACGCGCCATAATTTACACCGGCGGTGAAGTCGCGCATGACCGCCTGTCCGCCGCCCACCACGGTTGAAAACGTCCCTTTCAACTCAATCTTGTGGCCTTTGGCCGCAAGTTCATCGCGCACCTTTTGGGGAATGCGGTTTTCCATCATCACGTCGCATCCCCCGAAGGAATGTTTGCTGAAGCGCGGCGCTTCGAGCGCGGCTTGAAGGTTCATTTTGAAATCCACGAGATTGGCAATGAACTGCGCGTGCGCTTGCGACTGGTTCCATCCGCCCATGATTCCAAACGCCACGCGCGAATCGCCCTTCTGGGCGAAAGCCGGAATGATCGTGTGCAGGGGCCGCTTCCTTCCCGCGAGGGCGTTCGGCGATGCTGGATCGAGCGAAAAAAGGCCGCCGCGGTCCTGCAACGCAAAACCCGTTCCCGGCGCTACCACGCCCGATCCAAACAGCTCGTAATTGCTCTGGATGAGCGACACCATGTTTCCTTCGCGATCCACGACACTCAAGTAGGTGGTGTCGTTTCCCGTGGGGATTTCTCCCGCGGTCACATCGCAGTTCGCATGATCCGCATCGATTTGCTTCGTCCGCTTGGCCGCCCATTCTTTGGAAAGCAGAGTGGCCACGGGCAACTTCTGTTTTCGGGGATCGCCGATATACCTCAGCAGGTCCGCGTACGCCAACTTTTTCGCCTCGATCATGGCGTGCAATGCGTTCGTAGAAGCGAATCCCCAATCTTTTTGCCCCAGCGGAAATGTCTCCATGATGTTCAGCATCTCAAGCGCGGCGAGACCCTGCACGTTGGGGGGTAACTCATAGACGGTCCAGTCGCGATAGGTCGTAGAAATGGGCTCGACAAATTCGCTGGAAAACTCGGCGAGGTCGGGCTCGACCATCGGCCCACCGTGCCGCTTCATCGACTCCAAAATCTTTCTCGCGATCTCTCCTTTGTAAAATGCATCCCTCCCGTGCTGCGCAATCTGCCCGAGCGACCAGGCCAGGTCCGGATTCCGAAACACTTCACCAACTCTTGGCCCGCGATCTTCCGGCAAATAAGTCTTTGTAGCCGCTTCATCGGTGCGCAAATAATTGACGGATGACACCCAGTAGGCCGCGTCCCACTCCGGCACTGGAAATCCCTCTTGTGCCGCGCGAATCGCCGCTGCCAGATCTTCGCCCAGTTTTTTGCGGCCGAATTTGTCCGCTAATTTTTGCCATCCATCCACGGCGCCCGGCACGGTAATGGAGTTCACGCCCTGCTGCGGCATGCTGCGGATTCCCTGCTTCTCCAAATACTCGATCGTCAAGCCTTTCGGCGCCCAGCCGCTGGCGTTCAATCCATAGAGCTTATTGGCCTTCGCGTCATACACAATGGCAAACAAATCTCCGCCGATGCCGTTCATCATCGGCTCGACGACGCCCATCATGGCGTTCGTAGCAATGGCCGCATCCACGGCATTTCCGCCCTGCTCGAGAATGCGGACGCCGGCCTGCGCGGCAAGCGGCGATTCCGCCGCGACGATCCCGTTGCGCGAAATTACCATCGAGCGGGTCTGGCTGCGGTCTTGCCCACGACTATTTGCAGTCCACACGATCCCGGCGAAGAAAAGAAATATCCATCCGCGAAAAACTCGCACGGCTTTGTCCTTCCTGGTCTCTCTCACAAACGGCGGAGAGCAGCGCTCACGGCATCGTGACGATGACGTTCGGAATGCTTTTCTCGCGCAGCATGGCATTGAATGGCGTCAAGTCCTTGGCCAAAATCTGCTGATACTCCTGTTGGAATTGATCGCCCCGATCTTGGAGTTCCTTTCCCACCTCGAGTTGCTGTGTTGTGGGCGCAAAATCGGAGGAAGCCGCCTCGTTGCAAAGATAGCCGATCTTGCTGGCGAGCATCGGCGGCCACCGGGTGCTGTCCTGCCCTCTCCCGGTCAGCTTAAGCTGCAGGACTTTTCCCTCAGCGGCGGTCAACTTCTCCGCTAAGTCGTCCGCGGCCTTTCGAATCGCTTTCCCTGTATCATCGTTTGCCAGCCCTTTCTCCAAAGCGGCAAGCTGGGCGCGAATGGACTCTATTTGATTGACGTTTGCGCCGAGAGTGTTCATTTCGTCGCGCAGGCCGGTTAGAAACCGCGTCTGCGTCTGGATGTCGCTTTCGGACCCGCCAGAATGTGGATCCTTCAAAATGTTGAGTTTCTGGCTGAACTTTTCTCCGCCCACGGTCAGCGTCACTGTGTATGCCCCGGGCGGCTCAAGCAGCGAAAGGCGCCCCGCGTCCGGCGCGGGACGGAAGCCTTCCGGCCCCACTTTGACATCCGGCGCATAGAGCGGACCGGTCCGCAACTTAAATTCCGCACTAGGGTCGGAGCGTAGGTTCCACCACATGCGATTAATACCCGGCTTCACCTCGCACGGCGGACCGCCTTCGCCTCCTTCGCCGCCGCCACCACCGCCGGGACCGCCCGGACCGACGGGCCGTCGTGCGCCTTCTTCTTTTGCCGTCCGGCAGTCGAATTCGCGTACGGTTTTCCCGTTTGCGTCGCTAATCGTCAAATGCACGCGCTCTTTTTCGCCAACCTTCGACTTCAAATAAAAAGCGATGGGCGCACCATAAGGCGGATTGTGTCCTGCCGTCGGGTCGTAGGAGACTGCAACTGGCTCCGCGATCGGCCGGAAGCGGTAAACGTCGCGCGGAACAAACAAGTGCGCGCCGGACGCCAAGATCTCTCCCGTCATCTGCTCAAGTGGAGTGATGTCGTCCAAGATCCAGAAGCCGCGGCCGTAGGTGGCCAACGCCAGATCGTGAAAGCGCTCCTGCACCGCGATCCAATACACCGGGGCGTGCGGCAAGCCACTCTCGAGCGGCTGCCAGTTTTTGCCGTCGTCGAACGAGATATACATCCCGTTCTCGGTCCCGAGGTAGAGGAGGTCCTTCCGCACGGGATCTTCGCGAATGCAGTGCGCGTAGCTGAGCATGCTGTGCGGGATACCGTTGGTAATGGAGGTCCAGGTCTTGCCGTAATCCGCGGTCTTGTAGACAAACGGGTCGCGGTTGTTCATCTGGTGAAAGTCGACGGTGATGTAAGCCGCACCCGCGTCGTAGCGCGAGGCCTCGATGTTGCTCACCGTTCCCCACTCCGGAAGATTAGGAATGTTTTTTGTGACGTTGGTCCAGGTTTTCCCGCCGTCTCGCGTGATTTGTACGTAACCGTCGTTGGTTCCCGCCCAGATCACGCCTGCTTCTTTCGGGGATTCCGCGATCGCAAAAACGGCTCCTGCATATTCCACGCCGATGTTGTCCGGCGTGAGGCCGCCGGAAATCTGCATGCGGCTTGTGTCGTCGCGCGTCAGGTCCGGGCTGATGACTCGCCAGCTATTGCCGCCGTCGGTGGTGACGTGCACGTATTGGCTGCCCACGTAAACTTTGTTGTGGTCGTGCGGAGAAATGGTCACCGGAAATTCCCAGTTAAACCGGTATTTCACTTCTGCAGCACTGTCCCCGGAGACATCTTCGGGCCACACTTCCACTTCTCTGGCCTGATGATTTCGCTCATCGAAACGCGCAATCGAGCCCCCCACGCTGCCCGAACCTGTGCCGGTCGACCAGATAATGTTGTTGTCTACGGGATCCGGTGTCGCGAAGCCACTCTCGCTGCCGGCCACGGGATGCCACACGCTGCGTGAGATTTGCGATCCACCGAAGCCACCAAACTGCAGGCTGTTGCTCGGGCCGCGGTACGATGGGCCGTCCTGCTTGTTTCCGTAAACGAAATAAGGAATCTGGTCGTCTAGCGTCACGTGGTAAATCTGCGCGATGGGCAGTTGGATGTGATCCCAGGAGTGGCCGCGATTCACGGAAATGCTCACGCCCGCGTCATTCACAACCGCCATGCGGTCGCCGTTGGTAGGATCGATCCACATCTCATGATTGTCTCCACCGGGAGACGAGGGCATGTTCGTCAGCGTGTGGCCGCCGTCGAGCGTCCTCGAAAATGCCGCAGTGAAGAAATAAGCTTCGTTCTCGTTCTCCGGGGAGATTTCTTCGCGCGTGTAATAGTGCGTGCGCCCGCGGATCTGGCGGTCCGAATTGATCAATTGCCAGTTCTCGCCCCCGTCGTCCGAACGCCACAACTGGCCGCTCTGGGTGGGCTTGCCGTCCATAGGCACGCCATCACCGGTTTCGATCAGGGCGTAAACGCGATTCGAGTCCCTTTGCGCCACGCGCACCGCGATTCTTCCTAGGGGCGAATGCGGCAGACCGTGCCCCTCCAAACGCTTCCACGTCGCTCCTTCATCGGTGGACTTGAACAATCCGCTGCCGGGGCCGCCGCTCTTTCGCCCGTACGTGTGAATCTCCAGTTGCCACATTCCCGCAAACAGAGTCCGCGGATTGTTGAGATCCATACCCATGTCCGAGCAGCCGGTGTTTTCATCAACAAACAGGACTCTCTCCCAGGTTTTCCCGCCATCGCTCGAGCGGAATACCCCGCGATCCGCTTGCGGGCCATAGGCGTGGCCCAACGCGCAAGCCAGCACAATGTCCGGGTTATGGGGGTCAACGATGACATTCGAGATCCTGCCCGTTTTTTCCAGTCCCATGCGCTTCCAGGTCTTCCCTGCGTCCAACGACTTGTAAATCCCATTGCCGACGGAAATATGGCTGCGAATGAATGACTCGCCGGTTCCCGCCCACACGATATTCGGGTCACTCGCGGCAATGGCCAGCGATCCGATGGAAGAAACTGGTTCGTCGTCAAAGATGGGATCCCAATGAATGCCACCGTCGGTTGACTTGAAAATTCCTCCCGACGCCGCGCCCACGTAATACACGCTGGGATTCCCGGGAATTCCCACGACCGCAGTTGCGCGATTTCCCACCGGCCCGATGTAGCGGAACTTCATCTCGTTGTAGACGTCGGGACTGATCTGGGTCTGTTGCGCGCGGGTTGATGGTCCGACGCAGAGTACCGCCAGCGCGCCAAAGAAAAGACCAACGCACACTCGCTTTGTCATGAGGAGGCCTCACCTCGTTCATTTTTTGCCTGGAATTGCGCGGATGATACTTGGTGCGACACTCGAGGTCAATAGTCACGAAAGAGCTGCATCGCGCCCGGAGTTCCCGACACCGTGCGGTTTGTTCTTATCTCGGTTTCGATTTCGCTACCGAGCTTCCATCCCAGCATCACCAGACGGCCGCGAGGGTAAACTGCGGTTCGACATGCGCACCCGCGCATGTCCTTCAACACGCCGACAAGGTTCCCGAAGTCGCAGTGCGCCATCTCCGCTTCCGCCTCGCCCAATCGTTGGGCAAGGGCCATCAAATGCCTCAAAGCCGCTCTTCACGTTTCGCCGAGAGGACGACTCCGTTCATGCTCAACGCTTTGGTCCCGGCCGGGGCGTCCTTATTCTTTGACTATGAAAAAATGCTGTCCGTCGGGCGCAGTATCTTCGTTTCCCAGCCGAAGGCCGTTTCCGCTTCGGAGCAACATCCGCAGAGCCGGGATTATAGTGCAGGCTGCAGTGCTCGAGCGAGCGTTGCGCCCTAGCATTTGGCATTTCCGCGGAGACACCCTAGAATTCAAGGGACGCCGCTCCGCGGTTCGCTTTTGCGGCCACGCTCGCTCACTCTAGCGGAGGCTTCGCCGTTGGCTGATCATCGCGCCCCTGCCTCGCACTCGACACGGATCGCTCCCGGCGATCCTCGCCTGCATTCCCAGATCGACGCGATCGTGACCGGTCGTCACTCCGATCCCTTTGGTTTTCTCGGGCCGCATCCGGTAGACGGCGGTTGGACGGTTCGCTTTTTCCTTCCCTGGGCCGAGGAAGCTCGCATCTGGTTGCCACCGCGCCCTTCGGAAAGCGCTGCGCCTCCGTCCAGCAAGGTTGTGGAAGCTGTAAAATTGCGCCCCGAAGGCTTTTTTGAAGCGGTCTTGCCGGCGACTGAGAGCAATGCGCCCACACCCAACGACTACAGAATTCGGGGCCGCACCCGTTACGGCGAATCTTTTGAGTTTTACGATCCTTATGCTTTCCCGTGCGTCCTTAGCGAGTTTGATTTGTATCTGATGGGCGAGGGCCGCCATTACGACACCTACCAAAAGCTCGGCGCGCACCTGATCACACTCGAAGGCGTCCGCGGCGTGCAATTTGCCGTGTGGGCCCCCAGCGCTCGCCGGGTGAGCGTTGTCGGCGACTTCAATCGCTGGGACGGTCGTGTCCATCCGATGCGTGCGCGCGGGTCTTCCGGCATCTGGGAAATCTTCATTCCTGAACTGGCGGAAGGGGCCATCTACAAATTCGAAATTATTGGGCCCGACGGAAACATGCTTCCGCTGAAAGCCGATCCCTACGCTTTTCGCTCCGAACTGCGCCCCAACACTGGCTCCATCGTCAGCAACCTCGAAACCTATCAGTGGAATGACGCGGACTGGCTCTTCGAGCGTCCCTCCAAAAACTGGTTCCAGTCTCCCGTTTCCATTTATGAAGTTCATCTTGGTTCCTGGCGCCGCGTTCCCGAGGCCCACAATCGCTGGCTTACTTACCACGAGCTAGCCGACCAACTTATTCCTTACGTCAAGGAACTTGGCTATACGCATATTGAGCTGCTACCGGTCATGGAGCATCCTTACGATGGCTCCTGGGGCTACCAGACTCTGGGCTACTTCGCCGCGACCAGCCGCTATGGCTCGCCCGCGGAATTTATGGAGTTCGTCGACCGCTGTCATCAGGCTCGTATTGGCGTTATTCTCGATTGGACTCCTGCGCATTTTCCGCGCGACGCCCACGGCCTCGCCCAATTCGACGGCAGCCATCTCTACGAACACGCCGATCCCCGCCAGGGCGCGCATCCCGATTGGGGAACGCTGGTTTACAACTATGGCCGCAACGAAGTGCAAAACTATTTGATTTCCAATGCGCTCTTCTGGCTTGACAAATACCACATTGACGGCCTGCGCGTGGATGCCGTTGCCTCGATGCTCTATCTTGATTATTCGCGCAAGCCGGACGAATGGATTCCCAATCAATTTGGCGGCCGCGAAAACCTGCAAGCCATCGAATTTATCAAACGTATGAACGAGGTCGCTCACGGAAGATTTCCCGGAATTCTCACCATTGCCGAAGAATCCACGGCTTGGCCCGCAGTTTCGCGTCCCAGCCACCTCGGGGGTCTCGGGTTCAGCTTCAAGTGGAACATGGGCTGGATGAACGACACCCTAAATTATTTTTCTCACGATCCGGTGCATCGCAAATACGAGCACAACAAGATCACTTTTTCCATGCTCTATGCCTTCACGGAAAACTTCGTGCTTCCCTTTTCCCACGACGAAGTCGTCCACGGAAAAAACTCGCTGCTACACAAAATGCCCGGCGACTTGTGGCAGCAATTTGCCAATCTCCGCTTGTTGTATGGCTACCACTACGCGCACCCGGGCAAAAAACTCCTTTTCATGGGCCAGGAATTCGCCCAGCGCCACGAATGGAGCGAAGCGCGCAGCCTCGACTGGCATTTACTCGAGTGGGACTCGCATCGTGGCGTCCAGAACCTCCTCCGCGACCTGAATCATCTTTACAGTTCCGAGCCGGCGCTTTACCAAGTCGACTTTGACTGGCACGGATTCGAGTGGATTGACGCCAATGACGCCGACAACAGCGTCCTCAGCTTTATTCGCCGCGGCAAAAATCCCGAAGACCTGATCGTTGTGTTGCTCAATGCAACTCCCGTGGTTCGTGAAGGATATCGTCTTGGCGTTCCGCAGGCAGGCTACTACTCTGAAATCCTCAATACCGACGCCACCATCTATGGCGGTTCAAACGTAGGCAACGCCGGCGGTCAGCACGCCTCCGACCAAGCGGCGCAAGGGCACCCGCATTCTCTGGTCCTCACGCTTCCACCCCTGGCCGCCGTTTTTCTGAAGTGGCAATCTTAATTTCGCCCTGGAAAGATCGCGGCTTTTATTGCCAAACCTCCCCTGCCACCATTTACTTTTCGATGAAACACAACTTGGCAATCCCGGGCCGTCCGCCGCCTTCAAGGTATCCTGAAATCACGGGAAGAACGGAATGTCTGGAAATTTTGCTATTCGGCTATGTTGCCCTCTCTGCGAAGCCGACTCCTGGGTCACGCTCACCGACCGCCGCGAAAGTTACGAGCAGATCCAGCAGCAGATCTGGGATTTCAAGTGCCGCGAACATGGCCCACAACGAGGTACGCCTAACGAGGTCATCGGAGTAGCTCCGCTCGACGAAAAGCCGGCTGCCAGTGAAAAATCCGCTCTTACCTTTGGCAACCCCGTCTCCACAGAAGCAGCCAAAAGACTTCCTCGTTCCAGTGAGCGCATGTCGGTTCGCATTCCCGTGGTGGTTTACGGTTTCACCAAAGACCATGGCGCGTTCCACGAAGAAACGGAAACGCAAACGGTCAATTGGAGCGGCGCCCTGGTGCTGCTCAAAACCAGGCTGGCCATGGGAGATTCCGTGTTTCTCATGCAAAAGGGCAGCGGCTTGGAGCAGGAAGTCCGGGTGGTTTATCTCGACGCTTACACCGACCGCGAAATTAAGGTTGGCCTGGCGTTCAAATACGCGATCCCTGATTTCTGGCGCAGGTCCCGCAGGCAGCAACGCCTCCCCAAAACGCTGCGCGTGGTTGTCAAAGGCACGGACTCGCGAGGCCATCCTTTCAAGCAGAGCAGCTATACCGTGGACCTCAGCCAGGACGGCGCGCGCCTAGATGGCATTGGCTTTCTCACCTCACCCGGGCAAACCATCGAAGTGCGCCGGCTCTGGCGTAAAAAGAGATTTCGTGTGGTGTGGATCGGCCTCGTCGGCACCACGGAAGCCAATCAAGTCGGCGTAGTTGGGCTGCAAAGGGAAAAGGACATTTGGCACGTGGATCTGCCGGAAGGTGACCCCGGCGAAGACCTTCGGAAAGGCAAACCGCCAAAAAAATGAGCTTTCCGGTTTTCGGGCCTCCGGTTGTCGAGCATGAACTCTCGCCTCTTTACTTTACGACTTGCCTCCGGCAGGCTTTCCGGTCTCTCCCTACGATCCCTCGCTTTTCGGTTCAGAACGGTAGCCGCCCCGGCCCGCCGCGATCTTTCTGCCCGCCGCGCGAAGCATCCAGGGCATGAAGCGCTCGAGGAAGACCAAAGCCTTTCCATGCCCGGTAATGATGGCCTCGCGCTTGCCTTTCGCAATCGCTCGCAGAATCTGACGTGAGGCTTTCTCGGTGGGCATCACCAGCCACGGTGCAATCGGATCCTTCGCTTCTTCCTGAAGCTTTCCCTGGTTGTCTACCCGTCGGATCTCGCTCGCTACAAAGCCCGGACTGATAAGCGTCACTCTCACCCCGCACAGCCGCAGCTCCGGCGTAATCGAATTGGCCAGCGCCCGCACGGCGAACTTGCTCATGGCGTATGGCGAGGCGCCCGGGGACGCCGTCCACCCCGAGACACTTCCAACGATGGCGATGTTGCCCTTGTTTTTCTCAATTTCGGGCAGCGTCGCGTAAATCGTTCGCAGCACGCCAAAGACGTTGGTCTCAAACTGACGCTGGTAATCCTCCATCGAGAGTTTCTTCAGCGGACCAACTACGCCAAAGCCCGCGTTCGCAATCGCCACATCCAGTTTTCCCCATTGCCGCACCGTTTCCGCAGTGGCTTTTTGCAAATCGCCTTCTTGAGCGACGTCGCACGCGATCACCAGCGGGTTTGCCATCCCGGTGGCCGCAATTCTTTGTGCCAGATTCTCAAGCAATTCCTTGCGCCTTGCCGCCAGCGTCAGCTTTGCCCCCGCCTGGCCCAATTGCCACGCCAGCTCCCGGCCGATTCCCGACGACGCGCCGGTGACGAGCACGACTTTGTCTCGAAAGAACGATGGCGTCCTATTCATCCCGGTATCTTACGACATAGCGCAAGAAAGTCGGAGCCGGAGACACAGCGGGGACGGCGAGCGAAGAAAAAAATTGAGGGCGCAGCCGCGGTTAAGCGATTGCGCCCTCTTTCAATTGTGCCGCTAAGTTTTTTAGGCTTCCCGGCTCAATCTGCGCGAAACGATAGACCTGGTGTTTTTTGTTGGCAAGGGAAATCTGAAAGCTTCTCTGTGGAAAACTGTGCACAGCTGTGCAAAATGCCAAGCGGGGGGAACCAACTGCCAGGCGGGACCGCGCGGAACCCGCCGAAGTGGCCGCTATTCCCTTTTCCGCGCTATCATCAAGTCCGCGATGGGAAGCCAAGAATCCATGTTGAACGAGCTCGCCTGGGACGAGCGTTACTCGGTGCCGCGCGCCGATGAAACCCTTACTCCGGCGCTGGTCGTCTATCCGGAAATGATCGGCTCGAACATTGCCAGAACCCTCGAGCTGCTGGATGGCGACGCGAATCGCTGGCGCGTCCACATCAAGACGGCAAAGCTGGACTACACCTTGCGCATGCTGATCGAGAGCGGCGTCCGCAATTTCAAGTGCGCAACCACACTCGAACTGCTGGTGGCGTGCCGCAGCGACGCTAGCGACATCCTGTTGGCTTATCCTGCATTGGGCGCGAATGCGCGCCGCGTACGCGAGATTGCCGATGCCTTCCCGGATGTGCGTATTTCCGTTTTGGCCGAGAACGAAGAACAAGTGCGGCAATGGCGGGGCAGTCCGATCGGCGTGTTTCTGGACATTAATCCGGGGATGAATCGCACGGGCATCGAGCAGAGCCACAAGGATGAAGTGCTAAGGCTCGTGGCGGCGGCAGGAGCGGCAGGGCTGGAGTTCCGCGGCTTGCACTATTACGACGGCCAGTATGGCGGCGTGGAAGAACGCGAGCGAACCAAGGCAGCCCATGCCGGCTATGATTCCCTTCTGGAAGTCGTGAGCGAGATCGAGCGCAGCGGCGCGAGCGTGCCGGAGGTAATTACCGCAGGCACGCCAACCCTGCCATGCTCACTCGCGTACCAAGGCTTTCGCGGAAGACGATTCGTCCACCGCGTATCGCCGGGGACGGTGGTCTATAACGATGCGACGAGCCTGGCCCAGTTGCCGGCGAGCTTCGGGTATCAGCCAGCCGCGCTGGTGTTGACAAGACTTGTGAGCCGGCCGCGCGCGGGGATGATCACCTGCGATGCGGGGCACAAGGCGGTGTCCGCCGATGCAGGTGTGCCCACGTGCGTGGTCGTCGGGCATCGGGAACTTACGCCGCTTTCGCCAAGCGAAGAGCACCTACCCATGGCCGTCGAGGGAGGAGCTTCAAGTCTACAGATCGGAGACTTGCTGTACCTGCTTCCGCGCCACGTTTGTCCCACGGTGAACAACTTTGATTGCGCTCTGGTGGTGCAGAATGGCGAGATTGCCTCGGTAGAGAAGGTCACGGCACGCGGACGCGAGGAGCCCTTGCCGGGGACGCGGAAAACGATTCCTTCGCTTACGCGTCAGGTAGCTGCTCCGGAACGCCAAGCGATAGAACGACCCGCGACTTGAGCCGGGAATGGGCTCAGAAAACATTGAGGGCGCAACTGCCTCGCGGCCGCTGCGCCCTCTTTCAATTGTGCCGTTAAGTTTTTGAGGCTTCCCGGCTCAATCTGGGCGAGAGAGTAGACCCGGCCGTTTTTCTTGGCAAGAGGAATTTGAAACCCTGGCTGTGGAAAGCTGTGCACATTTGTGCAAAACGGTGGGACAGCTCATGGGCGTCAGTCACGGCCTCGACCGACACCCGGACGATGTCAGCAGGTCTTTCGGCGAGAAGCATTCCGCTTGCTTGACAGGCTCGGGCCAAACAGAAGCCAACCGGCGCGCAAGACACCGCAGCTGGCTGCTTTAACCAGCGCCGAACGGAGATTTTCGGGAAACATTTTGGAGGGCTCGCTCGTACCTCTATCGAAATGCGGGGGGTCCTTTGACCGGGCACGCGGTGCGAACCAGGGTGCCCATAGCCACTCGAGAGGAAAGCCCGCCCAGGAGGTGATCCGCCATGTTTGCTCGAAATCGCGGCCTGTTCACGAAAACGGCGCTTACGACCTCAATGATTTTGGCACTCCTGCCTATACGGGTATCGGCTCAGGCCGGCACCGCGCCAGCAAAGCCTGTACCGTCAACGAGTTCCGCAAGCGCCGAGAAGGGCGAGCGCTGGTTGCATGTCCGCGTGATCTCGACCGACGGCGGAGGGGAAACGGTGCGGGTAAACGTGCCTCTGGAATTGGCGGAAAAGGTGCTTCCCGCTGTGCACCACGACCGACTCCACAACGGCAAGGTCAGGATTGATTCCTCGGAGATGAACGACGTGGACCTGCGCGCCCTAATGGACGCGATCCGCACGGTCAAGGACGGCGAATACGTCACCGTGCAGGGCGATGATAACGACGTGCGCGTGGCCAGAGAGGGCAACCATTTGATTATCCATGTGCTGGACAAAGGCGCATCAAAGAAGTCCCAGGTGGAAGTAAAGGTGCCGATGAAGGTGATCGATGCGCTGCTTTCCGCGGGCAAGGACGAACTGGATCTGGTGGCGGCGCTGCATGCCCTGGGCGCGCAGGGCGACACCGAGCTGGTTTCCGTGAAGGACCGCGAAAGCACGGTGAAGGTCTGGCTCGACTCCAAGAATGTCGCAGACTGACGAGCTGTTGGTCTCATTAAGCTTTGAGTTTTTGATTTTCCTGTATGGACAAGAATTCAACTCAACTTGACTGGTCAGGAAAACGTTTCCCCGCTCAGCGCGTGGAGAGTCACAGGAGGCAGACATGATGCTGCTAGCGAAGGCGGCTATGGGACTCGGCGGGGCGCTCGTGTTAGCGGGCGCGTACACGTTGCGCGAAGGCTTGATTCGCGTGGACGTCGACGAGTACCGTGCAGGAGGCTCGCATCTGCACTTGTGGCTGCCGGCGGCGATGGTGCCCATGGCCATGCATTTCGCGCCGAAGCACGCTTTGTGCGAGGCAGCACAACAGGCGCGCGAAGCCCTGCCCGCGATCCACGCCTTTGCCAAAGAACTAGAAAAACTTCCTGACGTGGATCTTATGGAAATCACCGATGGAGAGGAGCACGCCCAGATCCGGACGCGCTCCGGCAAATTGCAGGTGGATGTTGATTCGCCGGACGAGCACGTGCACCTGCGGGTGCCCTTGAGCACCGTGGATGACGTCGTCGGCCAACTCGAGGAGAGCACTCCGACAGCGTGAGGAAGTTCCCTAAGCGGGGCCGCCCGCGTCTTTGACGGCGACCTGAAAAAACGCCTCTTGAAGAAGCGCATCCTTCTTCCATCCGGCGCGCTCTAAAATGCCTCTGCTCGTCTCGATCATTCTCGGATGACCGCATAAGTACGCGGTTGTGTTGTCTGGCCTCAACCCCCACTGATCGATGTATTTCCGCAAGAGATCGTCCACGCGCCCGGTTTCGCCGGTCCATTGTGCTTCATTCCAGGGACGGCTCACCGTGGGAACGTATTCGAACCAAGGTGCGTCGGAGGCATGGCGCTCCAGTTCTTGACGATAGCCAAACTCAAAAGAGTGGCTGGCACCCTGAAGGCAGAAGAACCGGTGTTCTCCGGGCAAGGGGCCCTCGCCCTTCTTCCAGTCGCGATGGAGGGTGCGAACGTAGCTGACAAACGGGGCCACTCCGGTCACCGTGCAAACGAGCAGGTGATTCGCGCGGCCGCTTCGCAAATCGAGTAGAAAGCGGCCCTTGGCTATCCTTCGGCAGAGCAGCGTGTCGCCGGGCTTGAGTTCAAAAAGCTTGGGGGTCAAGCCGCCGTGCGGAACCAGTTCGACAAAAACTTCAAGCTCCTGTTCATAAGGCGAGGAGACCAGGGAGTAGGCGCGCTCGATTCGAACGCCGTCGAGCTCAAGGCCGAGGGTGGCATACTGTCCGGCCCGGTATTCAAAAGGGCCGCCCGGATCGAGACGCAAGATACACAAATCTCCTGAGACGTCCCGACGAGCCACGATCCGCGCGCGATGATGCTTGTCCTGAGAAAGGGCCATGTATATTGCTTCCGGTCGGCGCCCCGTTTCCCTCCGCCGCTACCAGCGGCAGCGTTACTCGTAAGCCAGAGCGACTACGGGATCGTAGGTGGCGGCGCGAAACGCAGGATAAAGAGCGCCCGCGGCGGCTCCGACCAGCGCAAGAGCCGTCGCAGAAACGATCCAGGGCGTGGTAATGAGGACCGGGAGATCGGGCTTTGTTTCTTTCAGGATGAATTGCGTAAGAAAGGTAAGACCGATTCCAAGACCCGTGCCAAAGAGCGCAAGGATGAACGTTTCGGTGAGGAGCATGCGAACGACATCAAAACGCGAAAACCCGAGTGCTTTCAAAATGCCGATCTCTCGAGTGCGTTCCATGACCATGGTGTGCATGTTGAGCAGAACGACGATGAAGCTGATCACGATGCCGAGGGCCACCATGGTGCGGGTGAACGGGCGAAGCTGCGGCAAATTGGAAGAATTCATGAGAGAGACGTATTCGGCAAGGGAACGGATGCTGTATTGCGGCAACAGCATTGCGAGCTGCGCCCGAGTCGCTTCCGTATCCCCCTTGCTGCGGACGTAAAACATCGACACGCGCTTCTCCGCGCCGGCAATTTCCTGAGCCGTTCGAATGGGAATGAAAAAGCGAGCGCCCTTGCCGTGAGCCACGATGCCGCTGACCGTAAATTGATGATTGAGCAGTGTAATCTGACTGGCGACGCGCAAATGCCGGGTTTGCGCGATGATGTCGTCGGCAATCACCTCGTCAGGACCTTCGAACGGGCGGCCATCGCGAAACAAAAAACCTTTGCTGAGAGCATTGAAGCGCTGGTAGTCGATGCCGTAGACTATCACCAAGGTCTTTGGTTCCGTGAGGATCACCGTTGGAGCCACTTCATCGACACTGCTCACCCTGGCAATTTGATCGCCCAGCGACTCCTGCATGACCGCGCTAGAGAAAGCAAAAAAAATCGAAGAGTTCGGCGGCTGCACGAGGATGTCCGCGCCAACGCCCTCTTGGCGCTTTCCCCACTCGGAAATCACTCCCGAAGTGAGACCAACAACCATCAGAACGAGGATCACCTGGATGGCGATCGCGATTACGCTAAGACAGCTGCGCAGCGGACGCGCGGCGATGCTGCCCCAGAACATTTGGAGCAGCGAAAAAGGGCCTTCATAAGTTTCGTTCATCGATTAAGAACCAAAATTCTACTGTAACACCCTGATTTTGCGGGGGTCAAAGCGAGCGCAGCGCGCCGCGGAGCAAGCGGCGTGCCGAAAATCGCAGAAATTGTTTCTGGACTGTAAAGTTTTCAACACAAGTGTTGAAAACTTTGTGGAAATCAAGGCCGCAGCATCGCCTAACTTCCGGCAGTTCAACATTCTCCCTCGCATTGCACTATTTGTGTGCAACATCGGCCCTTATTCTTCATCCACCGCCCGGACGCTAGGCTGACGATCGCCCTTCGACGAGCTCAAAGCTGCCATGCAATCGAAGCAAGGGAGTCGAGTGTGCGACCAAAACAACAAAATCGGACAAGACGTCCGTCACATCGCTCGTGAGGCCGATGCCGTCGAGCAAACTCTCTGGTCAGAACGAGTTTAATCGAATGCAGGAACAAAACACTCGAGGCAAACCTCAGAAATCACAATTCAGTACCACTTCGGCGGACGTTCGAGATGAACTTTGATTGTTTGTTTGGGGTCAGTGATGTCAAACCATCGGCCGTAGGTTTTCCAACCCTCCGCAAGCACCTGAATGAGCACGCGGCCGAGAGGCGCGTCGGGAACGTGCGCCACGCCTTCCCGATTGGTTTTCACATTCAATTCCATGGTCTTATTTTTCTTGATCTTATGCTCTTCGACGTATTTGAAGTACACGCTGGCATTTTCAACAGGTGTTTCTTGATCGCCGCCGGTGACTTCAATGGTGATGCGGGCCTGTGCATCGGGTTTGGCCTCGCCAGACTTGGGTTCCGGAGTCGAAGAAGGGGGATTTTGAGCCACGACCGGACGCGCCAAGACGAGCGATGCCGCGAGGGAAGCAGACAACAAGACAATTCGAGTAAAAGTCATCATTTGCTTGAACACCATCCTCTACGGAGGGCAGGCCAAGGTCAAGCGCTTATCCCTACGAAATTGGATGCCTGGATCGCGGGAACTGCTGCTCGGCGGGAAACGCCGCGCCCTCGGTGGCGCTCGCCATGGCCTGGAAGCTTCCGTGGTAGCCTCATTGACGGACTTGTGAAGCTCCTGTAAGTTTTCAAGAACCTGCTTCGAATGCAACACGGGAACAGTTGAACCCCGGAAATGCCCGCGGGCGGTCAGCAGCCAGCCTCAGGCCGCCTGCCTCACAAAGGTGTGAGAAGAGCAAGGAGAGCATCATGGGTTTTGCCACCAATGCCATTCATGTGGGCCAAGAGCCGGATCCGGCCACGGGTGCCATCGTCGCGCCGATCTATCAAACCTCGACGTACGTCAACGAAGAGCTCGGAAAGAACAAGGGATACGACTACGCGCGCACGAACCACCCGAATCGCAAAGCGCTCGAACGCACCATGGCGAGGCTCGAAGGGGGGCAAAGCGCTTACGTTTTCACCTCGGGAATGGCAGGAATCGATGCCGTTTTCCGTTTGCTGCACCCCGGAGACCACGTGGTTCTGTCGGAAGCGGTGTATGGCGGAGTTTTCCGGCTTTCCACGCAATTGCTGGTGCATTTTGGACTGGAATTCAGCTTCGTGGATACCTCGATGCCCGAAGCAGTGCGCATGGCCATGCGCCCGACCACCAAGATGCTGTATATCGAAACGCCCACGAATCCGACCATGAACGTGACGGACATTGCTGCTATTGCGAAGCTCGCGGGCGAGCGGAACATCACTGTCGTGGTCGATAACACATTCATGAGCCCGTACTTGCAGCGCCCCCTCGAGCTCGGCGCGCATATCGTCGTGCACTCGATGACCAAGTATTTGAACGGGCACAGCGATGCCACCGGCGGAGCGGTGGTTCTGACGCGCCCGGAGGACGCGGAGAAGATTTACTTTATTCAACGATCGGCGGGAGCCGGGCTGGCGCCCATGGATTGCTTTCTGGTGTCGCGCGGAATTAAGACCTTGGCAGTGCGTATGCTGCAGCACAACGCGAACGGGATTACCGTTGCGCGGCACCTGGACGCGCACCCCAAGGTGCGCAAGGTCTACTACCCGGGGCTGCCTTCGCATCCGCACCATGAAGTGGCACGGCGACAGCAAAAGGGGCCAGGTGCGATGCTCTCGTTTGATTTGGGTTCCGTGGACGCCGCGCGCAGATTCCTGAATCACTTGCAGCTTTGCTCGCTGGCGGAGAGCCTGGGCGGCGTTGAAACATTGGTTTCACTTCCGGCGTTGATGACCCACTCGTCCATGCCCAAGGAAGTACGCGAGCGCGTCGGTATCACCGACGGATTAGTGCGACTGTCGGTAGGAATCGAGGATGTCGAAGACATCATCGCGGACCTGGATCAGGCGCTGCTATACGTGTAAGCCGCCTCGCCCCCGGGCACTATCGTGGCTTCTGTTCCATCGTTGCGACCGATACGGTTACTTTCACCGACTGATTCGCGGCAATCGAGATCTTTTGCCCCGCAGATAGATAAGGCCGCAGGACGTCTGAGTTCGACCACTCCAAATCCCAGCCATCCCTGATCGCCAGAAGCACGTAGTCTCCGGGAAGAATTCCTCCGAGACGGAACGTACCGTCACTGTCGCTCTCGTCCATGCGTGAATCCTCTTCCATCTCCTGGCCGGACTCAGGCACAAGCAGAACCAGGATGCCTGCCGCCGGCTTCCCTTCGAACTGCACTACGCCAGTCACTTGACCTGGTCCTTTTCCGAGGGTGACCGTAAGATCCACGTCGTTTCCACCCGTAATGACAATCTCGCGGCCGGACGTTTTCGCTTCCTTTGCGATGACTTTCTCGACATAGTAGTCGCCGGGAGGAAGGTTCACTTGAATTCGATACGTTCCGGGCTGCATGCTGGAAAAGTTGAACCTCCCATCTTCCTCGAGTCGCGTTGTGACGCCGGGGAGAGTAGTTGCTGAGGTACTCGTAAGCGTCAGGCTTCCGCCTCTTGCCGCGTTGCCTCCGGGCAGAAAAACCCGTCCAGCTACTTTTGCTGTTGCCGACAACGCTCGGCCATCCATTGTCCCTCGGGAGCGGCTATCCACCTCGATCGATCGAGATGTCCATTCGTTGGCCTTGTTCGTGGTGACGATGAGCGTTAGTTCTCCGGGTGGCAGGCCCGCGACCTCATATTCGCCGGGAGCAACTTGACCAAAGACTTCGTTCAGCCCGAAGGAAAACGTGCCAAACACCCGCTGACTTGCGCCTACACCTAATCCCTCGCTGTTCAGCCCGGTCAGGCGCAGATGAGTGGCCGCTACCGCCTCGAGCGCGATGTTGGCTTCTTCTTTTTCCCCAGCGCTCAAAACTAGACCTGCGCTTGAGCGCTCATCGGTCACCCCCGGATAAAAAGTGATGGGATAGACCACATCCAGAATAGGATCCGAATCGACGCCAGGCCCCGAAAGGGAAAGAGATGGCCCGCCGTTTCCAAGGGGCCCAGGGCCTGGTCCCATCTGGGCCGAGAGCCGCGACTTTGCGTACCAGGGCCGGGCTTGAACCGCCAGGTAATATTTGTCCGGAGCAAGATGCGCAAAGCGGTATTCCCCCAAATCGTTCGTCTGCGCCTGTGCCCGCATGAATTTCGCATGACTGCCCCTCATAAGATCGGAAGCGAACAGCGCCACTTGCGCGTTGCGCACGGGTTCGCCGTGTTCGTCGGTCACTCTGCCAGAGATCACCGCCTGCAGATGCAAGCGAAAGATCAAGTGTTCGGTATCCTGGCCCTTACCCGTTACGATCGCCACGGAGAATGGACCGTGCTGGTTGTAGGCTTCCTCGAGATAGCCCGGTGCCGCCGCACTAAGAGAGTATTTCCCAGCCGCGAGTCCCTCGAAGATGAAGCGTCCGTCGTTACCCGCAACCATGGTGGTTTGTTCGTTGTCGCGAGAGATCGACACTTGCGCACGGGCCACGGGAACATTCCCTAGAGCATCCACGACGACGCCGCTGATGCGATAGACGGCCGCTTGCGGCTCGGAATTTGCCTGAACTGGCGCTGACAAGAGCGTCAGAGTGAAAAGCAGGGCTGTCATTGCTCCTGGTCCTCCCGCTCTTGCAGCTCCGCAGAGATGGCAACGCTGCCCCGGGGCCCTAGGAGCACCTCGGTTGCATGTGCTAGATATCGCTCCATCACCGTTGGATTGCGGAACTCCAGATTCTCAGCGCCTTTCAAGGCGATTACGTAGTACCTTCCCGGTGCCAGATTGCCGACGGGAAGAAAAGACGTTCGTCCGAAGAACTGAGAACGCCTCGGGTAGTCGGGAGAAAAGAGCAGCACGCCCGCAGTGACCGGCTGGCCATTTTTCACTACCTTCACGGCCAGTTGCGCGCCATCGTCACGCAGCACCACTTCGATGGGCGGCGGCGCACCGGTAGTTAGCGTCAAGTCATCCCGCAGCAGGTCGGCGCTGCCGCAGCGCATCGAGGCGATATACCAAGGCCCATGCGGTGTCCCGCTCACGGAATAGGCGCCCGGGGCCAGTCCTTCGAATCGCGCGGGGGTTCTCCGGTCGTCTCGGAGCCGAGGCACGGTGATCCACGAGGGGGATCGCGGGAACCCCTGCGGTTTCATCTCGAGCGAAACTGCGTGCAAGCCGTTCGGTCCGCCGGCGCCGGAGACCTCATCACGGACGTGAACGTCGACAGAAATTCCGCTCCCAAGCACCACCACCAGTCCGGAAACGTCGCTTACGAGCCGCAGGGGAACCGCGGCGGTCAACGGCGGGAGGTCTTCGTCGGCGATTCCAAGCAGTCCGCTGGCAGTATTTCTTAACCGCGTGCGCCGGTTCGCGGTGGCCCGGAGCAAGTAGGCGCCTTGAGGAACTCCCGAAATCTGAAATTGTCCCGTTTTAAGGTCAAGCCGAACTGTCTTCTGGACCATGTCACCCACGGAATTTGTCAACGTGAGGCTGACTCCACTTCCCGAGTCTGCACCCCGCAGGACACCTGCGACTTGAAAGACGCGCTGGCGGCTGAGCGTTTCGACAATGGGTACTTGAGCGCCAGCCCGAATCTCGATGACCGTCGCGGATTCCAGATCCGGAACGCCGGGATAGAATTGGGCGCCGTACCCCTCCTCTTCCTGCTTTTTCGAAGTCAACTGATAAATCGTGGACCAACCTCCGTTGTTGGTCGACGGAAAGGACAGGTAATAGCGACCCGGCCTCAATTGCGCGAGTCGGAAGTTTCCTTGGTCGTCGGTTTGCGCATTTCCGACAGCCACAAGTTCCTTCTCCCCATTCGGTACCTGCCATTGCTGCGCTCTCACCGTGACGCCCTCGAGGGGCACGCCGTTCTCGTCCTTGACCTCGCCAAAAATGGTGGCTTCTGGAATCAACGTCAGGGTGATTGGTTCGTTCTGCCCGGAGGAAAGGAGCGGCGTCCGAGCCGGTCTCTGAAGTTCCCGGTCATCAAAGAATCCTGGCTTTCTGGCAGAAGGCCAATAGTTTCCTGGTGGAAGACCGGTGAAGTCAAACGCGCCGTCGGCACCAGTGAATTGCGCCTTTTCCCCCAAGGCCGGGACTTCGACCAGGGCGCGCGCGACCGGCTCTCCCGTGACGCTATTGATGACTCTCCCCCGCAACTCCAGGGATTCGCTGATTTGCTGGGCTGCGGCCGAGGAAAACAGAAAGTGCCACGCCAGGGATGAGGCCAGGATGGCCCACGGGAAGAAACGGGACCGCATGGATGGTTCCAATTGCGCGTATTGTTGCTCAGGTCAGTTTGTTCGCAGCCGCCTGTTCAACATGCTCCCTTCGATTCGCGGTTGAGCTCTGCGGTTGCCCGGTCGACGTTCCTTCAGCGCGTGGCGGTAGTTTCGCTGAGCCAAGCCAAGTATTCGGGCGAGCCCTCGGTAATCGGGAAGGCGATGAATTCCGGGAGGTCATAGGGGTGCAGGCGCTTCACTTCCCGTTCGAGTGGTGACAAGCGTTGGGCCGTGGTCTTGATGAGCAGCAGGTGTTCGCGGGCGGATTCGAGCTTGCCCTTCCAGGTGTAAAAGGATTCCACGGGGCTGCGAACGACGTTGACGCACGCCGCCAGACGGTGTTCGACCACGGCGCGCGCAATCTTCCGTGCGAGGGCCAGCGATGGGCAGGTCACCAGAACGACGCGTGTGCTTCCGGCTTTTTCGCGACTCATTTTGGTCGCTCCTGGCCCCTCATATTAGCGGCTTTTTCCGCATAGCGCGAAAGGCTAAAATAGCGCCCCATGAGCACGCGCGCTGGATTGAGCGCCTCTTCGCCCATCAAGTTTGGTACTTCGGGCTGGCGCGGGGTCATTGCCGAGGATTTCACCTTCCCGAACGTACGGCTCGCGCTGACGGCCATCGCGGAACACGTGAAGGCAAAATCCGCGCAGCCCACCGTACTCGTCGCGTACGATACGCGCTTCTATTCCGAGGAATTCTCGCAGCTCGCCGTGGACATCCTGGAACATCACGGCGTCCGCACAATGCTGTGCGAAACGTTCACGCCTACACCGGCGGTGGCTTACGAAATCATGCGGCGCAAGCTGGACGGCGCCATCAACTTCACCGCCAGCCACAACCCGGCGCAATATCACGGCTTGAAGTTCTCCTCGGCGGACGCCGGACCAGCGCTCCCGGAAATCACTAAGGACATTGAGGCTCGTGCCTCCCAGCTTGCCGCAAAGGGCGGCGTGCCCCCTCTGCCGCACGGCGCCACCAAGGCGAATCCCAGCGAAAAAGTGGACCTGCGCCAACACTATTTGGAGCGGCTCGAAGAACTGGTACGGTTCGAGACGCTGAAAAAGGCGAGCCTGAAATTTGCGATAGACGCGCTTCACGGATGCGGCTCGGGGTACCTGGACCTCACGCTCTGTAACCACGGTGTGGGCGTGGCTGCCATTCGAACAGAGCGCGATTGTTTGTTCGACGGCACCGGGCCCGACGTCTCCGAAGAAAATCTTGCTCCGCTCAGAAAGGTCGTGGTCGATTCGAAGGCCGCCGCGGGGCTGGCAACGGATGGAGACGCCGACCGTTTTGGGATCGTGGATCGCGACGGCACGTGGATTCAGCCGAACTTGATTCTTGCGGTCATCTATGACTACCTGGTGGAAACGCGCCGGTGGAAATTGCCGGCAGCGCGCAGCGTGGCAACGACACAAATGGTCGATGCCGTCGCAAAATCACATGGCCAGAGCGTTCATCAAACGCCGGTCGGCTTCAAGTATATCGGCCAACTCATCCGCCAGGATAAGATTGCGCTGGGCGGCGAAGAGAGCGCAGGCTTGACGATACGCGGTCACATCCCTGAGAAGGACGGCATCCTGGCCTGCCTGTTGGTCGCGGAAATGATCGCCGCGCGCGGCGCCACCATCGACGAACAGATTCGCAGCCTGTATAAAAAGCTTGGGCGCGAATTTTGGCCCGTCCGGGAAAACCTGCACCTCAGCGACGAACAAAAGGCAACTGCGGTGGGAAAGGTCGGCGTGGACAGCTCGACACTGCTGGGCCGGAAAGTCGTATCGGTCGACCGCACCGATGGAGCAAAATTCGTGTTTGAAGACGGTTCCTGGATGCTGTTACGATTGTCTGGCACGGAACCGCTGTTGCGGCTTTATGTGGAGGCGGACAGCGCCGCGGCTTCCGCAAAATTGACCAGCGAAGCGAGGAAATGGATATTGCAAAGCTGAAAAAGCCGGATGCGACCGAAACGCCTTTACCGTTCCTGCGGCAGTACGGAGGGGTGCTGCTGGGCTTGCTGCTCTTCGCGCTGGTGGTCCACGACATCTTCGGGACGCACGGCTACCTCGCGATGCGACGCACGCATCACGAAATCAAGAAAGTGAACGCGGATATAGAGCGGCTTAAACGGGAAAACCTGCAACTGCAAGAGGAAGTCAAGGATCTGAGGAGCGACCCTCGCAAAATCGAAAAGATTGCCCGGGACGAGTTAGGCCTGGCCAGGCCCGGCGAAGTGATCATCAAGATTCCGCAGTCGCAGCAGTTACCGCAAGACCCTGCCTCGAAGCCCTGAGCTTTCGCTTTTTCCACGTTGTGCGGGCCACCGAGAGCACCACCATCGCCACAAAGATGGTAAGCAATCCCGCCGTGGCTTTCAGCGCGCTGCACTGTCCCTTCGGCAAAATCGAAAACCTTCCGTAGACAAACTCGATGTGCACCCAGTAAACCAGCAGCGAAGTCTTTCCCAGCTGGATGATGGGGCTGAAGCCTTTTTGCGCGAGTCCCCAGCGGCACCACGCGTAAACGAGAAAGAGAATCATGAGGAGGATGCCGCAGCGCATGAGGAAGAAATTAGGGCTGCTGTGCCAGTAATCGTAAACCGCGTAGAGGCGGAAGCTTGCCGAATCAGAGGCGGCCGAGAGGCAGCCGGCGACGATCCCCGCCCCGGCTAACGCGGCGAAAGCCAGCCCCTGTTTTCGCTTGGCGAAATCCGAGAACAAGTAGAATCCCACCGCCAGGCCTGCAAACGCAAACGCCGACCAGGGGAATAGCGGAAACAGCCACGGCTGCGGCTTGTCGAAGATATGCACGCCGTTTATATAAGACTCCAGCGGCCAGGGCAGGAACTTTGGCCGGTGGGTGGTCCAGAGCGGCGGAGTAACCATCGCCACAACCGCAGCCACCAAGATGCCACCGGCAAGAGTGCGCGTCCGCGCAACCGCCGCGGCTCCATCGCCTGTCGCCCAACAAAGAACACCCATCAGCATCATCGACAACCCAAGGATGTTCAAAACATCCACGCGCAGCAAATCGGTCCAGGGCGACCACGGATAACCAAGGGCAAATTCCTGAGCGCGAAAAAGCAAGCCCAGACCAAAAATCTCCGCGCCGCGGAGAATGGTTTGCTTTGCGATGGCGTTGCGTTCGACACCCTTTTCGCGCAAGCGCTCGGTGACCAGGGCAAAAGAGACTCCGGCAAGAAAAATGAAGAGCGGCGCCGGCAAGGTTCCGCCCAGCTGGGACCAAATGATCAGCGACGACGATTTTCGCGCCGCGGGGCTGAGCCACGAGTCGTAGCAGTGCGTCTGAAACATCAGCACGCAAGCCAGCCCGCGCATCCAATCGATGTACGCCAGACGCGTCGTCTTGGGAGGCGCCAATACCCTCGCCATTTCTGACGGTCGCTGCTGCATTCCGAAGTTCGTCTGGTCTTGCATGTTAAGCTACAATTTGCGCTTGCCCGCCTCGCGCCAACTCGGGCTGTTCTCCACGCTCGGCCTGTGGGCCCTGCTGACGCTCATTGGCGTTTTTTATGCCGTGTGGAAGGGTTACGGCGGCCCGGCCTTTGCGGCGACGCTTACAACCTTCGCCGCCCTATTTCTTATAATGCTGCTGTTTGCCGCGCGCGGTGCGGAAACCATCCTCGCCACGCGCTTCGGTGCCGGCGCTGGCTACTTGCTCGGCGCCGCGCTGTTTCTTGTCTACCTGATTTACGGGCTGGGGACAAACACTTTTACCCTGGGCCGTGCCGCAACTGCCGCCGCCCTGGTATTCGTTCCGCTGGGCATCGCCGCATCCGCGGAACGAAAACCCACAGGCACTTGGCAAGATTTTGCGATCATCGTGGGGATCTGGGTCGCGGTAAAGCCCTTCCCCAACCACTGGGGCTTCTCGATGTCGCACTGGCTGTGGCCTTTTCCCGACGGGAAACTCGCCTACCCCATGACCGTTCTGCTGTGCGTGGACGTGTTGCTCGCGGCGTTCGTGCTCCTGCGCCACACCGACGGCATCGGCTACTCCATCGGTTGGGGCCGTCATTGGGGCTTCTTCGTCCTGGCCAGCTTCCTCGCTTTCGCGTGTATCGCCATTCCTCTCGGAACGGGCATGCACTTTATTCAGTGGGAGCCGCGATGGGGAGAGTGGCAGTCGCTGCCCCTGGTCGCGCTGGCCATTCTCTTCTTTACGGCATGGCCAGAGGAATTTCTGTTCCGGGGCTTGCTCCAGAACGTGTTGTCGCGGGCATCCAAAAGCGAAATTGCCGGCTGGTGGACGGCTTCGCTTCTCTTCGGGTTTTCCCACATCACCAATCTGGGATTTCCCAACTGGCGCTACGTCGCGCTGGCCTCCATTGCCGGAATTTTCTACGGCTGGACGTGGCGCAAAACGGGCTCCATCTTTGCCTCCGCGCTCGTCCACGCTGCCGTGGACGCGACCTGGCATTTCCTTTTCCGCACCCTCTAACACAAGGGGGTAGTCGCTGTGTACCGGAAGGCAGGGGAAGGATGACCCTGGAAGGAGCGCTACTCAAAGTCTGGCGCTCAACGATGGTCGAGGATGCTCCGGCAGTCGAGCTCGAAGGGCAAGCTTTTTCTGTCCGCAGGACCCCGAAGAAACGCTTGCGCGAAGTCGATTTCGTCTTCGATGGCCGGGAATTGCGCGGTTTGGAACAAAACCCGGAGACGGGTTCCCAATGGGGGGAACTCGCCCGTCGGGGGCACCAGGTCATGCAGTTTCTTTCCGCCGGCCGCTATGTCGCCAACGTCGTGGACGGCAAAGTGACACTATATGGCGGAACGAGCAACCGGCAAAGGCCAGCCAGAATGAAACCGAAGTAAACTTCGCGCATCCAATCGCGAAGGGAAATCTGGCCTGGAACATACACTAAAATCTAGCGAATAAGTACAAGCGCAGGAGGATGAGAAATGAGCGAACTGACGGCAGATCAAGCGCTGTTCTTGCTCGAAAGTGTCTACTTGGGCTCACTGAAAAACGAAAGCCGTATCACCAAGAAGGTATTGGAGGCGGTGCCCGCGGGCAAATGTGAGCACCGCCCGGACCCCATATCCAAGAGCGCCATTGAGCTCGTCCGCCACATCGCCGTTGCGGAGAACCGCTTTCTGGAAACGGTAATCAACGGTGTGTTCGACGTTAGCGCTGCCGCGCTTCCGGACACGGTGAAGACGCCGCAAGAAGTCGCTTCTTGGTATGAGCAGCGCTTTGCGAATAATTTCGAAGCGCTAACCAAGCTTAGTGGCGAGCAGCTCGTCAAAATGGTGGATTTTCGTGGGTTGTTCCGGCGACCGGCGGTCAGCTTCGCGCTGCTGGGGATGGTTCATACCATTCACCATCGCGGCCAGCTGTCTACCTATCTGCGCTGCATGGGCGCCAAAGTGCCTTCCATTTACGGCGAAAGTTACGACGACGCCCAGGCGCGCAAAGCCGCCGGCGGCTAAACTAGGCCGCCACCCAGGGGTAATCGAAGGCCGATCTACTTTTTCATTCCGCGCGGAGGAAGAGGCGTTCGACTTCGCCCCTTGTCCATGTAAAGTGCCTGATCGGCGGCGCTGAGCAGCTGCTCGATGGTGGTCCCGTCACGCGGGAATTCGGCAACCCCAATGCTCACCGAGATGTGCGGCTCTTCGGCATCCTGCGACAATCGCGCGGCCACGCGCTCGGCCACCACCGTGGCCGATTCCGCGGTGCTTTCCGTCAGCACCAGCGCAAATTCGTCCCCTCCGTACCGCGCTGCCGTGTCTGTCTCGCGGCAGCTCAAGTGCAAGACTTCCGCGACACGGCAAATCGCCATGCTACCCACCAAGTGCCCGTACTCGTCGTTGATTTTTTTCAATGCATCGAGGTCCAGCAGCAGAATCGCGAACGGCTGGCCGGTGCGCCCGTAACGCCGGATCTCCTCTCCGACGCGTTCCACCAACAATCGATAGTTCGCCAAGCCCGTTAGAGGATCCCGCACGGCCAACAGCCGGGCTTGTTCCTCTTGCCGACGGCGTTCGGAAACTTCTGCCGCAAAGACCAGCGTCGTCAGCGCCTGGATGGAAAGAAACGACTGCAAGAGCAACAGCGAATCATTCGACGACGGGCGCGCAAACGGTCCGTACCCATGCATGGTGCCCACCACGGCAATCGCGCACACCACACAGATGATCGCAGAAGCCTCGCGCGGCCCAAAGCGAAACGCCGCCCAGATGAGAAATGGTGTGCAGAGAAATGACCAAGGATCGTTTCGGATTCCGGAATGAAGGAGCGGCCCGAAAACGATTCCCGAAATGAGCAGCGTCGATGCCAACAGAGCGGCCGCTTCGCCGAACTGCGACTTGGACCACTTCCACCGTGGATTGCCGCACCACAAAAGCAGGAAGGGCGCGAAGACCAGCGCACCCGCGGCGTCTCCCAGCCACCAAGTGCGCCAGATGATGCCGTAGTGGCGCCACGACGCGAAACCGCCCAGCGCCAAGCTCGTGACGCCGAATGTGGCAGCCACGGCCGTGCTCAAAATGCCTCCATAAAGGGCAAAACGGAGAATGTCCCGGGTTCGATCAAACACGGCCTTGCCATTGGCAAAGCGCGAAACCAAATACGTCGCGGTGACGGCCTCGAGGGAGTTTCCGGCCGCAATACCGAGCGACGTGAGCACGGATCCTGCCGTCGTCAGATTGACCAGGAACGCTCCTACGAAAATCGCCGGCCAATACCGCAAACCGAGAAGAAGAAGCGCGACGATAGCAAGGCCCGTGGGCGGCCAGAAAGGACTCGCGCTCGGATGCACGGTGGCAAGACGGAGGCTCAGCTTCGCGGCAAGGACGTAGCTGGCCCAGGCAGCCAGGCCGATGAGCAATCGTTTCAGTAACTCGGAACGCCACAAACTGGACGTTCTTTCCATAAGAGCCCGAGAGGTTGACGCCGCGGAAAGCGCGCCGCGGATTGGACGAAAACGAGATTACGTCGCAGAGTCGGTTTTCGTCAGGGTACGGCTTGTACAGGGCACGGCCTTTCACCCTAAGGGCTGAAGGGCAGCCGTGCCAAACCGCGCCGCGACCCTAACGAATCAACACGGCTTCAGCCTCTCCAGGGCCCGCCGCTAAGTCCCCACGCAAACGCGTAAGTGCCCGAGCGGCTCCCTTAGTAGTGTCAAAGAATTAGAAATGCGGCAGTGGGGTTCTGGTTTCTTGGTTGCCAATCCGTTAGTCAGGTAAAAACCTTAGCTCTCTTGTTCAGGATACTGCCCTTTAGGCCAGTCGCACTCACGGTGATCACTCCGTCGCCCTGAAAGGCGACGGCTTCGCGGCACGCATGAGATGACATACGTTATTCCGCGAGCGCCCGATCCGCGCGTTGCAGTATGACTTGCGCGGAGACCACGTCGCGAGGTGCCGACAACCCGCATACGGACACTTATGCCAACTACGGCCGCTCCGCGTACGCACGTTTGGGTTGAGGGACTGCTATTCTACCGGAGCGTGCGCGGAAGAGGCTGCCGGTTCGGCTTGCGCCCGCGCCATGCCGCAGGCGAGCAGAGAAATGCCGACGGTTGCAAGAAGAGTTCGCAAGACTCAAACGTGAAGCCGCGTGATTCACTTTTCAGTGTGGTCGAAGGGGTTTCTGGTCACGCGATTGCACTTGATGCTAGCGCACCACGCCGCTCATCGGGCTCGAAGCCGAGGCGTAGAGACGCCGGGGCATGCGCCCCGCGAGATAAGACTTGCGCCCAGCGATGACCGCGCCTCGCATCGCTTCCGCCATGAGCACGGCATCGTCCGCCTCAGCGATGGCCGTGTTCATCAGCACGCCGTCGGCCCCGAGTTCCATGGCGATGGCCGCGTCGGACGCGGTTCCAACGCCCGCATCCACAATCATCGGCACTTCCGTGATGCGCTCGCGCAGAATCCGCAGATTCGCGGGATTCTGCACGCCCAGGCCGGACCCGATGGGTGCCGCGAGTGGCATAATCGCCGCCGCACCGGCGTCAATCAGTTTGCGCGCGGCGATCAAGTCGTCGTTGGTGTAAGGCAGGACGACAAATCCTTCCTTGACCAGAACGCGCGTCGCTTCGATAAGCTGCTCGGTGTCCGGAAAGAGGGTCTGCTGATCTCCGATAACTTCCAGCTTGATCCAGTTCGAAAGTCCCACTTCGCGCGCCAGGCGCGCCGTGCGGATGGCTTCGTCCGCCGTGTAACACGCAGCCGTGTTCGGCAAAATGAAAATCTTCTCGCGATCGATGTAATCGATCAGCGATTCCTTTGATTTGTCTGTCAGATTCACGCGGCGCAGCGCCACCGTCACCATCTCCGCGCCAGACGCTGCGTGCGCCCGCGCCATCTCCTGAAAGCTGCGGTACTTCCCTGTTCCCACGATGAGCCGCGATTGAAATGTCCGCCCGGCAATCGCCAAATGATCTTGCATAAATAACCTCAACTGGATTTTAGACCCTGCGCGCCGCGGGAACAAATCCTCCTGGCTGGGGCAACTTGAGTATCCATTGTAGTGGCGGGTCCTTTAGGCCTGTTTTGCTCCCGGGTCACTATTTTGCTCCGTCTCTCCCGCCCATGGCAATCCTATGGAGAAGGATTTTCTAATCAACGCAGGGGGGTGTAGACTCGCAGGTCGAAAAGATCACGGACAAAGATTGTCGCGCCGGGCCCCATACTCCAATTTCCATGGGATCTACCGCGGTGTCCTCGTCAATACCGGAGCCCTGGTGTCGTCGGAGGTGATCTTTGTGGGGTTTCCGTGCATTTCCGTTCGGAGGGCTCGAAAATGAAGTCCAAGACGTTTGTACTGCTGCTCGCCTTCGCGCTTGCGGTATGCGGCGCTTTCACCTACGGCCTCCTTGCCGAGACTGGCCCGGAGATCGACATACCCTTTCAAAAATTCGTGCTCCCCAACGGTCTCACGCTGATCGTCCACGAAGACCGCAAGGCGCCCATAGTCGCCGTGAACGTCTGGTATCACGTCGGCTCGAAAAACGAGAAGCCAGGCAAAACGGGTTTCGCGCATCTGTTCGAGCACCTGATGTTTGGCGGCAGCGAGCACGCACCCGGTCGCTACATCGACGCCATGGAGAAAATCGGCGCCACGGACCTGAACGGCACAACCAATAGCGACCGCACCAATTATTTTGAAGACGTGCCGACCAACGCTCTCGACTACACGCTGTGGATGGAATCCGACCGCATGGGCCATCTGCTCGGCGCGCTGGATCAGAAGACGCTCGACCTCCAGCGCGGCGTCGTGCAAAACGAAAAGCGGCAGGGCGAAAACCAGCCCTACGGCGTCACCCGCGAGCTCAATGCGCACAATACCTATCCTGCCGGCCATCCCTATTCTTGGACCACGATCGGCGACATGGCCGACCTCGATGCCGCCTCCATGAAAGATGTCCAGGAATGGTTCAAGACCTATTACGGTCCTTCCAACGTCACGCTGGTGCTCGCCGGAGACATTGATGCGAAATCCGCGAAGGAAAAAGTCGAAAAGTACTTCGGCGATATCCCTCCGGGCCCGCCCGTCGCCCACCAGGAAGCGTGGATCGCCAAAATGGCCGGCACGCACCGCCAAATCGTCCAGGACCGCGTCCCACAGGCCCGCATCTACAAGATCTGGAACATCCCCCAGTATGGATCGCCCGACGCCGATTATCTGGACCTGGTCAGTGACATCCTCAGCACCGGAAAAACCTCGCGATTCTACAAGCGCCTGGTCTACGACGACCAGCTTGCCACCAGCGCCAATGCTTTTGTGGATTTGCGAGAAATCGGAGGGCAATTCTACGTTCAGGCCACCGCTCGGCCTGGGCAGAGTCTCGATCAGGTGGAAAAAGAGCTGGATGAAGAACTGGCTCGTTTCCTAAGGGACGGGCCCACCGCCGAAGAGTTGCAAAGGGTGAAGACCGAATACACGGCTAATCTTGTCCGCGGCATCGAGCGCATTGGCGGATTCGGTGGAAAGTCCGACCAGCTCGCGCGCAATCAGGTGTTCCTCGGCGATCCGGCAGCCTACAAGGTTTCGCTGAAGCGCGTACAAGAAGCCACCGCTAAAGATTTGAAAGCCGCCGCGAATCGCTGGCTGTCGGACGGCGTTTACATACTCGACGTCTATCCCTTCCCGGATTACAAGGCCGCCGCCGAGGGTGCCGACCGTTCGAAACCGCCGAAAACCGGCACGCCGCCGGAACTGAAGCTGCCCAAGTTGGAGCGCTCCACTCTCTCGAACGGATTGAAAATCATCCTTGCGGAACGCCATGAGGTGCCTCTCGAGCATTTCTGGATGGCCTTCGACGCCGGTTACGCCGCCGACCAGCTGGCTTCTCCGGGAACCGCCAGCATGACGTCTGGCCTCCTCGATGGGGGAACCACCACAAGAAGCGCCCTCGAGTTCAGCGACCAACTGGCGCTGCTCGGAGCCGAACTCCACGCTTATTCCAATCTCGATATGTCCCTCGTCGAGTTGTCAGCGCCAAAGGACAAACTCGATCCTTCGCTCGACTTGTTCGCCGACGTGATTCTGAATCCCACCTTTCCCGAGAGCGATTTCAAACGCCAGCAGAAGCAAGTGCTTGCGGGAATTGAACGCGAGCAAAATACGCCGGTCCAGATGGCGCTGCGCGTTCTTCCGCGCTTGCTTTACGGAGCCGGACACACTTACGGAAATCCGCTCACCGGCTCCGGCACCACCGAGAGCATTTCGAAAATGACTCGGGAGGACCTGGTCAAGTTCCATGACATCTGGTATCACCCGAACAACGCCACTCTGGTGATCGTGGGCGATACGACGCTCGCCGAAATCAAGCCCAAACTCGAAAGACTCTTCGCCGGCTGGAAAGCCGCGCAGGTTCCGAACAAGAACGTCAGCACCGTGTCGCTCCCGCAGAAGTCCACCGTCTATTTGATCGATAAGCCTGGCGCGCTGCAATCCGTCATCATCGCCGGAAGCGTTGCACCACCGCAGGTCAACCCCAAAGAAATCGCCATGGAAGCCATGAACGATGGCTTTGGCGGGATGTTTGCCTCGCGCCTCAATCTGAACTTGCGCGAGGACAAGCACTGGTCCTATGGCGCAAGAAGCATCCTCTGGCCTGCGCGAGGGCAACGGCCATTTATCGCACTTGCTCCGGTGCAAACCGACAAAACCAAGGAATCGCTCGAGGAAATGAACAAGGAATTCCGCTCCATCCTCGGCGCACGTCCAATCACAGCCGACGAGCTGTCCAAAGTTCAAGCCAACGAAACGCTGACCCTCCCCGGCTCTCGCGAAACGCAAAGCGAAGTGGGTCAGTCGACCCTCGACTTGGTCCGATTTGGCTTGCCCGATGATTACTATGAAACCTACGCGGGCAAAGTCCGCGCATTGAAAGTGAGCGACCTCGAGGACGCCGCAAAAACGGTAATCCATCCGGACAATTTGATCTGGGTGATTGTCGGCGACCGCTCGAAAATCGAAGCGGGCGTCAAAGAATTGAACCTCGGCGAACTCCATCTCCTCGGCCCCGAAGGCAACCCGCTGTAGTCCGACCGGGGTCACCGCCGTTTTTGAGGCCTGGTTGGCAAGGCGCCCGCAAGCTCTTGTGCGGGCGCCCTTTAGCCCTTCTCTAGCAGTGGGCAGACGGTCTTGAAGGCATCATTCTGAGGTCATCCGACCGGGATACCCGGATCGTCTCGGGGGCCGCTACTTTAACCGAAAGAAAGGATCTAAACATCCCTCCCGGGCCTCAAAATGCCTGGATGTTCGCTAGTGTGCCCGCCGCCGCACTAGCGAACTGAGATTGACCCCAATCCCGAACGAATAATTGTTGAGACTGAGCGGCACGCTGCGGCTGTAGTCGAATTCGAAATCGAGGTAAGAAACCGGCTTAAAATCGACCCCCGCTTCGTAGCCATTGTCGCGCACCAGGTCCGAGCCTCCCTTGGTTACGCTTGCACTGTTGAACCCCTTGCGGTTGTGGCTGGGTCCCGTGGCGTTGCAAGTCACTGAGGCGCCGCAACGAAAAACGCGGCTGACTATGGTTTGGTTGCCCCAGGGCGCCACGTCGTACGCGCCCCCCTGGAAACTGTACCGCCCATGATCGTATTCCAAGCCTCCGGTGAACGCCGCGTTATAGCCAAAGCTCGAGAACGGCCGAGTAAAGTACCGTGTGTCCAGGATCGTGTTGCCGACTCCCGCGTCTAGGAACGGCGACCAATCACCGAAGGCCCGATCGAAGTGATTGGTGTAGTTCCAGGTTGCATGGCCGGTGCTAAATCCTTTTTTCGTCTCTGCGACTGGCGCCGTCAAATGGACCGCGGAGTTGTAATTAAACGACCGGTTCGGATAATTGAGCAGCAGGTCCACGAAAGTATTGCCCATACCAACCCCAGATACCCCTCCCGGGTTAGTGCGCGTAATAGAAGTGGGGGTGTTGACAAAGTAGACTGGAACTCCGGCATCCATTCCCAGGTGGCGTGAAAAGTTGTAGCCCAGCGCAGTCGCGAAGTCATACACGCCTGCGTAGCTGCTGTAGTCACCTTCAAACCGTGCGCCCAGCGTCCACCCTGGTGAAAATCCTTCGGATTCTTTGCTTGTCTGATTCTTGGCCGCCGGCACCGGAGTTTGCGCCACCATCGCGGGACAAACAGCTAGAACAACCGTGCAGAGCAGCCAAACTCCGGCCACGCACGCCGCGCGATGGCTCGGACCTCTCCAACGAGTGACCCGACTTCCCCAGAACGAACCACGAATCAAGTTCATAGTCGCCTCCCAACCAGGCTTTACGTGCTTCTTCCGCCGCTCGCAACTTGCTTCTCGGACTTAGCTATTGCATCTGCCCGTTTCTGTCACAACTCTCGCTTGCAACTTTCGCTTGCCGCAACGAAGGCAGTCCAATCGTTTACGAATGCAGGATTTCCGGGAATTGAGGTGGGCGTTGTTCTGTCTGATCCCAGTCTACGAACAGGGATGCCTGGATGGTCCGAGCTTACATCGGGGGGCTTTGCAAAGGGAACTGTACGTGAGAACAGTTCAAGACCTGCCCTACGTGCAGCCTACGACTCTACGCCAAAAACGAAGAACGGACGTCCTCACTCCTGAAAAATGGGCCGCGGCTCGGCAACGTCGGCGTAAAGCGATTCGATGACCTTGCGATATTTTTCTTCAACCACGCGGCGCTTGAGCTTCAGCGTAAAGGTTAGCGTCCCGCTGTCGAAGGTAAAATCTTCGGGGAGCAGCGCAAAACGCTTGATCGTTTCATACTGCGCCAGATGCCCGGTGAGGCGCTTGATTTCCTCCTCGATGAGCGCGTGGGTGCGGGGATGCCCCGCCATTTCGGCAGGGGACGAAAACTTCAGGCCTTCGTCAGCCAGCCGCGCGCCCACGGTCGTGGGGTTGGGCACGATCAGCGCGGCAATGAATTTTCGTTTGTCGCCGACGACCATGGCGTTGAGGAGGTACGGGCTGGTCTTAAGCAGGTTTTCGATGGGTTGCGGGGCGACAAATTTCCCGCCGGCCGTCTTGATCAAGTCTTTCTTGCGGTCGGTGATGTACACGTAGCCATCCTTGTCGATATGGCCGATGTCGCCGGTGCCGAGCCAGCCGTCCGGCGTGAGCGCTTCGCGCGTGGCTTCGGCGTTCTTGTAATAACCCTGCATGATGCACGGGCCTTTGACCAGGATTTCACCGTCTTCCGCGATGCGCACCTGCACATTAGCAATGGGTTTTCCGGAGCTACCCACGCGATTCACCGGATAATTCGTCGAGACAATGGGCGACGTTTCCGTCAAGCCGTAGCCTTGATAGATGGGCACGCCAATGGCCCAGAAAAACTCTGCTAACTCTTTGGCAAGCGGCGCTCCGCCGGAACTCACAAGACGCAGGCGCCCGCCCAGCCCGGTGCGAACCTTCTTGTAAACAAGCTGATTCGCCAGCAGCCATTGCAGCTTCACTGCAAGGCTCGCAGACCCGCGACTCGTGCGCCAATGGACTGACTGGTTGGCGATTTTCATCGCCCAGTCAAAAATCATTCGCTTCCCGCCGGTCGTTTTCGAGCCCTGTTCGACCATCCGCACGTAAATCTTCTCAAAGAACCGTGGAACCGCGGCGAGGACGGTGGGATGGACCTCCAAGAGCGCCTGAGGGACCGCGTCGATGGACTCGACGTAGGCGAGCGGACAACCCTGAAAAAGGTAGATGTACGCGACAGTGCGCTCGTAGACGTGCGAGAGCGGCAGAAAGGAGAGCGCGACGTCCTCTGCGGGATTGAGATGAAAATCGTGGCCCACGTCGGTCACGTTCGAGCAAAAATTCGTGTGCGTGAGCATCACGCCTTTGGGCTCGCCAGTGGTCCCGGAAGTGTAGATGATGGACGCAAGCTGGCCCGGCAGCACTTGCCGGGAGCGCTCGCGGTAGGCGGCAACGTCTTTCTCGCGGGCGCCGGCGATGAGCGTTTCGTAGCGCAGGCACTCGCTCGGGACGTCCGCGCCCGCGTCGGCCACGATGATGTTCTCAAGTTCCGGCAGATTGCCGCGCACGGAGAGCAGCTTGTCGAGCTGCGGTTTGCCCGCCACGAAAATCACCTTGGCGCCGCAATGCCTCAGGATGTAGGTCATGCGGTCGGGCGATTCGTTGAAGTAAATCGGTACGGTGATGACTCCCGCGCCGTTGATGGCGAAGTCAGCGGTGTGCCATTCCGGGCGGTTGGTGGAGAAGAGCCCAACGCGGTCGCCGGGCTTTACGCCCAACTCCACGAACGCGGAAGATAATCCGGCAACGCGACGGAGAAATTCTTGCGACGACACGGCTTCCCACTTGCCGTCGCGCCGCACCATTTGCGCGCGCGGATTTACCAGATGGTCAACCACCTTCAGAAAGCGCGAGGGAAGCGTGCCGTAGGTCATGGTCCAGGTCGAAACTCTATCTTACATAACACCCGAGGCGCAATGAAACGTCAGTTCCGGCAAAACATTCCTGTCGCGGACCACAACACTCGAAGAACAGGTGTCGCTCAGGGCGACGACCGCTCTTGGGGGCGCCGCTTGGCGTCAGGGTGGCGCGGGGACCAGTCTTTGGGTGGGAAGGCCACGTGCCAGAAGGTGGGATTGGGGAGCAGAAACTCGACGCCGACCTTCACCGGCTCGTTCGGAAACCGGTCAATGTGGGCGACCACGCACTCGAGCGAATCTTTGGTCTGCGGATTCGACAGCGTGAGCCGCTGGCCGCGGTAGAGCGGCGCGGAAACGGCGACCAGCGCACCGTGCGCGCTGACCGCCAGGGTGTGCGTCTGTTCTTCGGTGAGCGGCGTGGCGCCGGCCCGTACGGAGACGACCACCGGGACCTTCATCAGCACGCGCTGGCTGCGGCGGCGATTGTTGGCGAGCCAGGAGGTTTCGCGGGACTCGTTGATCCACGCATCGAGAGTCCCGCCATGTTCCGGCCTGACCGCGGTGAACATCAGGCCCATGCCCTTGCCCGGCTGGTTGTAGACGACTCTGCCCTGGACTTCGAGCGATTTGGCGCCCTTGGTCATGCGCACGTGGGCGATGGTTGCTAGGGGCAGCGGATCGTCGGTGTCAAGATAGCAGCCCTGCTGGCTCAAGTCGCGCACGCGGGTTTTGGACTTTCGACCGGAGTCGATCGAGGCAACTTCTGCGGTCGCGTCGAAGGCATAGCGAGGATTCGCGCGGCGGTCGGCCGCGGTTTGCGGCGCGGTACGCCAGAGCGGCGCGCCAGGCTCGGCAGGCACTTCACCTCGAGCGGAAAACTGTCGGGGAGCCGGAGGCGTCCCCGAGGCGCGTTGTACGTGGAAGGAGTTTGTGAAATTCTCGATTTCCCTCTCGAGCTCGACCGGAATTTCGGAGCTTTCGGTCTCGGTGTGCGTGGCAGCAGCATTCGCAGGATCCACCGGGCTCTCGGTCTCACGGTAAATGGCGACCTGCGGCTCGGCAACGAGCTCCACCGGCTTGGTGGCGGGCGAGGGATTCGGCTTGCCGGTGCGGCGCTTCATACTTGCAGGATTTTACTGCAAGGAGCGCGAGCGGCGACAAGTCCTGGACCGCTTTGCGAGCTAAGAGGAAATAGCAGTAGAGTAAATGAGCCGATGAGCCGCGTCGCGGGTGCAATCGGGAGGGCCGTGCGTTAGTATGGGCGACGGAGAAGTGCATTGATGAAAGCAACGGTATCGGGAACGACCGTGGAAGCGGGATCGTCGAAAGCGCCGTATCGGGCGCCGCGGGGGACGCAGATTTCCTGCAAAGGCTGGCAACAGGAAGCGGCGCTGCGCATGCTGCTCAACAATCTGGATCCCGAGGTTGCGGAAAAGCCGGAAGATTTGGTGGTTTACGGCGGGACGGGCAAGGTGGCGCGAAACTGGGAGTGCTTTCACGCCATTGTGCGTTCGCTGAAGGCACTGGAGGCGGACGAAACGCTGCTGGTTCAGTCGGGAAAGCCCGTGGCGGTGTTTCGCACGCATGAGTACTCGCCGCGTGTGCTGCTGTGCAATTCCAATCTGGTGGGACACTGGAACAACTGGGACAAGTTTCATGAACTTGACCGCGCCGGCTTGATGATGTACGGGCAGATGACCGCGGGAAGCTGGATTTACATCGGGACGCAAGGGATTTTGCAGGGGACATACGAGACCTTTGCGGCGGCGGCGAAGAAGCACTTTGGCGGCGACCTGAAGGGCAAGCTTGTGGTCAGCGGCGGCATGGGCGGCATGGGCGGGGCACAGCCGCTGGCGGCCACCATGAATGGCGCGGCGTTTCTGGGGATGGACGTCGATCCCGAGCGCATCAAGAAGCGCCTGAAGACCGGCTATTGCGATGTGCTGGTGACCTCGCTCGACGAGGCGCTGCGAATCTTGAAGAACGCGGTGCGCAAGGGCGAAGCGACTTCGGTGGGGCTGGTGGGAAATTGCGCGGATGTGATTCCCGAATTGGCCAAGCGCGGCGTGGTGCCGGATTTGCTGACAGACCAGACCAGCGCGCACGATCCGCTCGGTGGGTATGTGCCGAATGGCATGTCGCTCGAGGCGGCGCTGGAGTTGCGCCGGCAGAATCCTCAGGAATACCAGAGACGCGCGCTCGGCTCGATTGCCTTGCACGTCGAAGGCATGCTGGACTTGCAGAAGCTGGGCGCGGTGACTTTCGACTACGGCAACAACATTCGCACGTTCGCGTTTCAGCAGGGCGTGAAGAATGCGTACGACTTTCCCGGATTTGTGCCCGCCTACATTCGGCCGCTGTTTTGCGAGGGCCGGGGGCCGTTCCGCTGGGCGGCGCTTTCCGGAGAGGCATCGGACATTGCGCGGACTGACCAGCTTGTGCTGGAGATGTTTCCGCACGACGAGCACTTGAGCCGCTGGATCAAGCTGGCACAGAAGCGCGTGAAGTTTCAGGGCTTACCGTCGCGAATTTGCTGGCTGGGATATGGCGAGCGCGACAGATTTGGACTGGCGCTGAACGATTTGGTGGCGCGCGGGGAGATCAAGGCGCCGGTGGTAATGGGGCGCGACCATTTGGATTGCGGGTCGGTGGCGTCACCGTACCGCGAGACCGAAGCGATGCGCGACGGGTCGGACGCCGTCGCGGACTGGCCTTTGCTCAACGCGCTGATTAACACGGCGAGCGGGGCGTCGTGGGTGTCGATTCACAATGGCGGCGGCGTGGGGATCGGTTACTCGCAGCACGCGGGGCAAGTGACGGTGGCGGACGGAACGACGGAAATGGCGAAGCGCATCGCGCGCGTGCTGACCAACGATCCCGGAATAGGCGTGGCGCGGCACGTGGATGCGGGCTATCCCGAAGCGGTGGCCTTCGCGAAGAAAGCCGGCGTAAAACTGCCGATGGGCTAGGAATTGGAGTGGGCCATCGACTGCACACTGCCCCCTTGACCTTCCCATCTTTTCAATAAGAGCAAATGGGGCGCTCAAAGGCGGATGGAAACGCGGACCCTCGAGCTGTCGGCCACCGACACAAGCGCAACACAAGCGCAAAGTCTGTGCGATACAGACGCAATCCGGCATAATACGAGGGCCTTGGACGATTCCCTGCTGATTACGGGTGTGTCGCAATTGCTGACGCTCGGTGGACGCGGTCCGCGACGCGGAGGTTCCCTTTCGAATTTGGATTTGATCGAAGATGGCGCGCTGCTGGTGCGCGATGGCCTGATCGCAGCCGTTGGGACGCGCGGGCAAGTTGAAACGTTGCCAGGAGCACGATCCGTGGAGAAACTGGATTTGGGTGGGCGTGTGGCGCTGCCTGGATTCGTGGATTCGCACACGCACCTGGTTCATGCGGCGAGCCGCGCGGAAGAATACGAACTGAAGATCCAGGGGGCGAGCTACGAGGAGATTGCACGGAAAGGCGGCGGGATTCTCAATTCGGTGAAAAAGCTGCGAGCAGCCACCGCGGATCAGCTAAAGAAGCGAGCGCTCGAGGCTTTGAAGCGATTTGCCGCGCACGGCACGACGACCATCGAAGCCAAGAGCGGCTATGGGCTGGATGTTGCAAGCGAACTAAAGATCCTGAAACAGCACAAGGAGCTGGCGGAGGAACAGCCGCTGGACATCGTTTCGACATTCCTGGGCGCACACGTGGTACCGGAGGAGTTTCGCAAGAAGGCGGACGGAGCCAGGCGTTACATTCAGTTGCTGGAGGAAAATCTCCTGCCAACCGTCGCCGAGCACCAGCTTGCGGAGTTCTGCGATGTGTTTTGCGACCGCGGCGCGTTTAGTGCGGCGGAATCCAAACGGGTATTGCAGGCCGGGCGGCAATGGGGACTGGCTCCGCGGATGCACGCCGAGCAGCTTTCGCGGACCGGGGCAACGCGATTAGCCATTCTCTTACGGGCAGCGAGCTGCGATCACCTGGAAAACATAAACAAAAGCGACATTCAGGCGCTGGCAAAATCGGAAACCGTGGCGACACTGCTGCCGGGATGCGATTTCCATCTGGGACTCAAGAAGTACGCTCCGGCACGAGCGCTGATTGACGCGGGGGCGATTGTCGCGCTGGCCACGGACTACAACCCGGGGACCAGCCCGACACTGAGCATGCCCATGATTTTGTCGCTGGCGTGTACGCAGTTGCGCATGACGCCTGCGGAGGCCATCGCCGCCGCGACGATCAATGGCGCCTACGCACTCAAACGCGAGAAGCAAGTGGGCTCGCTCGAAGTTGGCAAACAAGCGAACGTCGCCGTATTCGAAGTGGCCGATTACCGCGAAATTCCTTATTATTTTGGAGTGAACCACTGCTGGATGACCATCAAGCGCGGTCGCGTGATCCATGCCGCCAAAGAGTCCGGGAACTAGCTATACAGGCAAGCCCGTACGGAGCCTGAAACTTCCGAAAATCGGGCCAACGAAGACGCACAGCGTCTTCGAAGAATATTTTTATGTCCTTTTGGCGCTGGTTTTCCTGAGCGTGGCCGTCCTGGGGAAAGCGGGTGGGTTCAGCACCTTTAACGCCCTGATCGTAGCGGCCTGGATAACGGCATCGATTTGGTTTGCGCACGAGTGGCGAAGCTACCTTGCGGAGAAAGCGAAAAATGAGAAGACCGTCCCGCCGCCGGTTCCCGCGCCAACGCCCAAAAGGCCTTTGCCTCTTCCCGCGGGGATGAAACCGATGATTGGACCGCAGTGGCCGGTGAGGCCCGGCGCACGGCCGGTTTGGCCTAAATTGCCCAAGCAGCCGAAAAAGGCCGCTCCCGCGGCACCCGGGGCCCCAGCCGTTCGCCCTTCGGCCGTTCCGGCGCAGCAGAGTCAGACGTCGGAGACAGATTCGCCGGAGGAAAAGCCGCGCTTCGTTTATGAGCGGCCGACGCTGCCGGAGCGCGCAGCAAGGCTGCCAAACAACTGGGTGAATCCCGACAAAAAGAAAGCGAAGAACAAGAAACCAAAACGATGAAACGACTGATTGAATGCGTGCCAAATTTTTCCGAGGGCCGGGATCCGGCAAAGGTGGAGGCCCTGGTCGACGCTATGAGCAGCGTGCCGGGCGTGTATGTGCTGGACCGGGAGATGGATGCTGACCATCACCGCTCCGTGATTACGCTCGCGGGGGAGCCGGACGCGGTGGCTGAAGCCGCGCTGCGGGGCGTCGGCAAAGCGATGGAATTGATCGATCTGACAAAGCACACGGGCGCCCATCCACGCGTGGGAGCCACCGACGTTGTGCCGTTCATCCCGATCGATGGCGTGACGATTGAAGATTGCGTGGCGCTGGCTCGGCGCGTGGGCGAGGAGATCTGGCACCGCTATCGCATTCCCGTTTTCTTTTACGAAGCGGCGGCCAGCCGGCCGGACCGCGTGAACCTGGAAAACGTGCGGCGAGGACAATTCGAAGGGCTGCGCGAGGAAATGAAGAAGAATCACGACCGGCAGCCGGACGTCGGTGAGCCGAAAGTACACCCCACCGCCGGGGTAACCGTCGTGGGCGCGCGCAAGTTCTTGATTGCCTACAACGTGAACCTGAACACGCCCGACGTGGGGATCGCCAACAAGATTGCCAAGGCCATCCGCTTTTCGTCAGGCGGTTTGCGCTACGTGAAATCGATGGGCGTGGAATTGAAAGCGCGCAACCTGGCGCAGGTGTCCATCAACCTGACGGATTTCGAGCAGACACCCATGCATCGCGTGTACGAAATGGTCAAGCGCGAAGCGGAGCGCTATGGCGCGATGCCCGTGGGGAGCGAGATCGTTGGACTGGTGCCAAAAAAGGCGCTGGAAATGACGGCAGACTTTTTTCTGCAGCTTGAGAGTTTTTCCCCTGCACAAGTGTTTGAGAACAGGCTGGCCGACGCGCTAAGCGGAAGCCCCTCGGTGGCATCAAAGGACGGAAAGTTTGCGGGATTGGCGCGGCCGTTCCTGGAAGCAGTGGCAACACCTGCGGCAACGCCGGGCGGCGGAAGCGCCTCGGCGTTTGCGGCGGCGCTGGCGGCTTCGCTTGGGCAGATGGTTACCGGGCTTTCGCGGAAAAAGAAATCGCAAGCCGCACACGTAGACCAGCTTTCCCGAGCGCTCGACGAGCTACGGAAGACCGCGGACGAGCTTGCCAAGGCGATTGACCGCGACGCCGAATCGTACGATGCGGTGATGGCCGCCAACAAACTGCCGCACGGCAACCAAAAGGAAACGCGCGAGCGTACCGAAGCAGTCCAGAAGGCGACGAAAGGAGCGGCCGAGGTTCCGCTGCAGGTGGCCGAGCGTACGGTTGCGCTTTTCGAACGCCTGGGACAACTGGAGGGTATCGTCGCGGCATCCATGCGTTCAGACTTGCATGTAGCCCGTCTGCTGGCCGAGGCAGGGGCCCGTGGAGCGCTTGCAAACGTCGAGATCAACCTCGACGGACTAACCGACGGGGCTTATGTGGCCTCCATGCGAGCGAAAGCGGCAGAGCTCGGCGAGCGATTAGGGAATGCGCCTCGAGCAAGAAGCGCGTAAAATAGAGACTTCCTCGGCCCTGTCCGAAAGGAGCATTTCATGAAAGTGATCAAGGCGCTCGGCAAGGCTGGCGCCACGGCAATGGTAACGGCTATCCTCCTGGCGGCGCCTAAGCCCGCGCGGGCAGGCCGCCTCGGGACAGACATCATTGCGCTGTTCCCTAAGAATATCGGCGAATTTGCGTATTGTGACCTAAAGAAGGCGCGGTCCGAAAAATGGTTCCCGCAATTACAGGAGCAGATGATCCCAGAGCGGTTTCGCCAATTCGAGAAATTCCTGGCGTCGGCGGGCGTGGATCCGAATTCGCAGGTCGATGAACTGGCCTGGGGGCTCGTGGCAGAAGGGCTGAACAGCAAGAACGAGGGCTCGGGCTCGACCGCGGTTCCCACCGGTGAAGAGATCGTCGGAGTTGCGCTGGGCACCTACAATCCCAATTCGACGGAAGCGTATTTCAAGCAACAGAAGCTCCCGACGTTCAAGACGAGGGGTTACACGCTGTACTCGTTCGGCACAGGTACCGGGGCGAGCGACCTATTTTTCTTCTTCATTGATTCGAATACCGCGGCGTTCGGGCATCGCAGTGTCCTCGAGAAAATGGTGGCCGTACGCTTCGGCGAGGACGAAGGACTCCTGACGAACGACAGGCTCTTCCCGCTGGTCAATGAAGCAAACGGGAGCGGCGTGGTTTGGGCAGTGTTGAATCCCGCGTACACCCGGCTGGCGATGCAGCAGCTTGCGCCAGAAGTGGGGCAGTTTCCCGAGGCGGCAAAGCTTGTGGCGCGGATGCAAAACCTGATTATCAACGTGGACGCGGACCGCGGCATTAGCGGAAAGTTCCAGGCCATCTGCGGATCCACGGAAGACGCCAACACCCTCGGCCAACTGCTTCAGGCGGGATTCCTGTATAAACGCTACCAGGCGCAAAAAGACAACCCGGAGCTGGCCGATCTGCTGGATCAGGCACGCATCACGCCGGCCGGAGACCGCGTCACGCTCAGCATGTCGCTGAGCGACGACCAGATGACCGCGCTGATACGGAAAAATACGTTCGCTTTGAAGATGTAAGGCGCAGGAGTTGTTTCAGAAAGAGACGGGCCGGGCAAAAACATTGCCCGGCTCGTTTTATTTTCGAGGCCGCTAGACGCTGGGCGCGACTTGGCGGAGATACTTGGTCAGGCGGGTCACAACTTCTTTGCCGTGGGTTTCGTGTTGTACGCG
>DATAIH010000316.1:0-32734 GCA_036262755.1 Candidatus Acidiferrum sp. | reverse complement strand
TTGGCATGACGCCGACGATCTGGCAGCTTCGGCCATCAACGATGACTTCCTTGCCGACAATCTGCGGATCGCCACCGAAGGCGCGCTGCCAGAGCCCATAGCTGAGAATAACGACGCGATCGCGTCCTTGCTGGGCCTCTTCCGGCAGGAACGTCCGGCCGAGCCGCGGATTGATCCCGAGAATCGTAAATAAAGCCGGCGACACTGCCGCACCGGTGACGCTTTGAGGATTGCCGCCGCTCAGCCCCATGTTGAAGGTTCCGGGGCTTAACACCGAAACCGCGGAGAAACTTCGGTTTTGTTCGCTAAGGTCGCGAAATTCCGGCGCCGAAAACCAGTTCTGGTCGTTGGGCAAGCCGATTCCGGTGAAGCGGGTCCAAACCTTGACAAGTCCCGTGGGATCCCGATACGGCAGTGGCTTGAGCAGAACCGTGTTAACGACGCTGAAGATAGCGCTGTTGGCGCCGATGCCCAACGCCAAGGTGACGACGGTGACCAGCGTGAAGCCAGGGTTCCTTACGAGCCCCCGAATCGCGTAACGGACATCCTGCCAAAAAGTATTCATGTTCTCATCCCCCCTGGCCTCACTCGTAGTGCAAGGCAACCAGGGGATCCACGCGCGTGGCGCGACGGGCCGGTGACCAGGAGGCAAAAAGTCCGAGCAAGACAATCGCGAGCCATACGCTGACCATCACCAGCGGATCACGCGGCTGAGTTTCGTAGACGACGCTGGCTATGACCCGGCCGGCTGCCAGAGCAAGGGCAAAACCTGCCAAGGAGCCGAAAAATAGGAGCGCCGCAGTCTTGCCGAGGATGACGCGAAGAATTTGGATGGGCCGCGCGCCGATGGCCATGCGGATGCCGATCTCATGCGTGCGCCTGGAAACCGCATAGGCCACAAGGCCGTGAATACCTGTTGCCGCAAGCATGATCGCGAGCACGCCGAAGGCACTGAGCGCCATAGCTGCGGCGCGCGTTGGGAGAAACGCGAAGCCCAGCATCTGCTCGAGGCTGCCGACGCCGTAAAGCGGCAACTCGGGATCGAGCTTAGCCATCGCGCGGCGAATTTCGCCGACCATCTGCGTTGCCGGGAGAGAAGACCTCACCACAAGCGTAGTGGTGGAGTTGTAGGACTGCAGGATCGGCCAAAAAACCACGGTGCGCTGTGATTCGGTGAGGCTCGCATACTTGCCGTCTTCGACGATGCCCACCACCTCCACAGGTTGACCGGAATAGGACGGAAAGCGCTTGCCAACGGCGTTCTCGTTGTGAAACACGCGCTTAGCGAAAGCAAGATTGACGATGGCGACCGGGGGAGATTTGGAATCGTCATGCCAAGTAAACTCACGCCCGGCGAGCAGCTTGGTTCCGAGCGCAGCGAAAAATTGCGGGGAAACCTGATAATAGACGACGCTGATGCGGTCGGAGGGCCGCAGGTCTGTTTTGTCCGCCGGAAACACCGATGTATCGGATTGGTCAAGGCTGAGCGGGACGGAGTTCGAGTACGCGGCAGACTGCACGCTTGGGAGTTGCCGGATGGCTTCGAGTGCTTGCCGCTGGAAGGCGCGGCCGCGTTCTTCGGGATATCCGGCGAGGCTCAACTCGAACGCCGCCGTCGAAACGCGCTGCGGTTCGAAACCGAGGTTCATTTGCAAGGCTTGCTGGAGACCGCGTAACGAAAGGAACGAGGCAGAGATGAGCACGAAGCAAATTGCCACTTGCACGGCAACAAGCAGGTCGCGCAACGCGAAACGAGTCCGCCATGTGGCGGAAGCTCCGCGCAGCGCGGCATTCGGGTCGGTTCTCGAGGCACGCCAGGCAGGGGCGGAGCCCGAGAGACCCGCGGCGACAATCGAGCCGGCCATAGCAAACAGAAAAACACGCCAATCGACGGTGACGTTGAACTGCACCGGGAAGTCCATGGGGGCGTGCCATAGGCTCAAGGCGGAAGAGAGCAGCGATGCCAAAAGATAGCCGGTACCGCCGCCCGCCAGGGAAAGCACCAGGGTTTCCGTCAACACTTGACGCACCACGCGGCCGCGACCGGCGCCAATGGCAAGTCGGACGGCCAGTTCGCGCTGCCGGTCCGTAGCCCGAGCGGTGAACATGCTGGCCAGGTTGGTGCAAGCCGCCAAAAGAACCAAGCAGGCCAGGATTAAAACGCCGAGTGCGAAAGCCTTGGCGGGATCACCGACGAGATCTCCGACCAAACCGGGCTTGGTCAGTTTGAAGTGCAGCCCATCATTTTCGTTAGGAAATTGGCGAGTCATCTCGACCGCGACGGAATTGAGGTTTGCCTCCGCTAGCGCGGGAGAGACGTTGGGCTTCAGGCGTCCGAGTACGAAAGTATTCCACGTGCTTCGCTCGTCGAGCCAGGAGCGGCTTTCGATCCGGGGTTGCATCATCATGGGCACCCAAACTTCGGGCCAATAGAAGAGTTCGGTCCCGTGAAAATCGGAAGGGGCCACACCAAAGACCGTGTACGGCAGGCGATTGATGCGAATGATCTTCCCAACGATGGCGGGATCGCCCCCAAATCGCGCTTGCCAGGCGCCATAGCTCAGCACCGCATAAGGGCTTGCTCCGGCATGCACGTCATCACTTGGACTGAAGAAACGGCCAAGAGCTGGCTTCACGCCGAGAACATCGAAATAGTTGCCGGTGGCAAGATAGCCCCAAATGCGTTCCGCGCCGCGATCCGTCTCCAACTCCATGGGAGCCATGCGGTATCCAACGAGTCCGGCAAGCACTTGATTGCGGTCCTGAAGGTCTCTGTAGTCAGGAAATGATTGACTTGGGCCGTACCGGGTATTTTCAAGGAAAACTAACTCGCTCGGCCTCTCGACAGGCAGCGGGCGGAGGAGGAGGGCATTCACAATACTGAACACCGCGGTGTTTGCGCCGATGCCGAGGGCAAGCGTCAGAACTGCCACGATGGTGAAGCCGGGACTTTTTAGCAACACGCGCAACGCGTAGCGAAAGTCCTCGAGGGGGGTTCTCATTTCTGCCTCATTCGTAACGCAACGCGACCATGGGATCCACCTGCGACGCACGGTGAGCCGGGAGAGAGCAAAGCAGCACGGAATCGAGGACGCCGAAGATTGCAGTGTTCGCGCCGATGCCCAAGCCGAGCGTCAGAACGGCCACGAAGGTGAAGCCGGGACTCTTCCGCAGCATGCGCAACGCGTACCGCGTATCTTGAACGAGCGTGGTCATCCGAGTGGCCTCCCGCCACAGTTAAAGAAGGAGTCTTAGCCAGGTTGCGCTGCACTGGCGCCCACGTCTGACGGCGCCGTTTCACCCACGACCCACCCGTCCTTCAATTGGATAATGCGGTGTCCATAGGCGGCATTTCTCTCTGAATGCGTGACCTGAATGATGGTCGTGCCCGAATCGTTGAGCCTTTTGAAAAGTTGCATGATTTCGTCACCCTGGGCGGAGTGGAGGTTCCCGGTGGGCTCGTCGGCGAGAATCAGTTTCGGATTCATGATCACCGCGCGGGCGACACCTACGAGCTGCTGCTGACCGCCGGAAAGCTGATTGGGGAACAAATCCTTCTTGCCCACGATGTTGAAGCGATCCAGAGCATCGCAAACGCGGCTGACGCGCTCTTTATGCGGTACGTTCTTGTAGGAAAGCGGCACTTCGAGATTTTCAAATACCGTGAGATTGTCGATCAAGTGATAGCTCTGAAAGACAAACCCGATATTGGCTTTGTGCAGTTCGTTGCGCTTTTTGACGTTGAGCCTGTGAACGGGCTCCGCATTGAAGTAGAATTCGCCGGTCCATGCGCCATCGAGCATTCCGATGATGCTGAGCAGCGTCGATTTTCCTGCGCCGGACGGACCCATGATGGTGACAAATTCAGCCGGCTGAATATCCAGATTGATGCGGCGCAGGAGGAAGAAGCGGTTGGGCCCCGCCTCCACAGATTTTTCAAGGTTTCGCAGTTGAATTAGTGGTTCCAAGAGATCTCCTTAGGACTGCTTCTCATTCATAGCGCAGCGCGACCAGCGGATCGACACGCGCAGCACGCCGCGCGGGAACATAAATGGCCCACAGAGCCACGATAACAAGAATCAGCGAGCCCACTCCATAAGGGACTATGCTTGTCGTACTGACTCCGTAGAGCAAGCCGCCGAGGAATCGCATTAGCGCGAGCCCTCCCGAGAGACCCGCGGCGATACCAACCAGCGCAAGAAGCAAGCCTTGCCTCACAACAAGCCGCAGTACCTGACGAGATTCGGCCCCCAGCGCCATGCGCACGCCAATTTCATGGGTTCGCTGGTTCACAAACAAGTTCAACACCCCGTAAATGCCTACTGATGCCAGCCCCAACGCGACGGCAGCGAAAAGAATCATGAGAAGCGCATCAAAACGGTGCGCCGCGACAGAGGCAGAGACTACCTCGGACATGGCCCGCAGACTCGTGATGCGCAGCTCAGGATTCACTTCCAAAACAGCCTGGCGAAGCGCGGGGCCAAGATCCAGTCCTGGTGCGGCGCGAACCACATATTCAGCCGCAGAGTCCATACCCCCGGCTTGCACCGACGGAATGTAAACCATAAGCGGCGCGGGGCGGGTGAGCAACATGCCTTTCACATCCCCGACGACGCCCACAATTTCCCGCGGGGGCGGCGGAGGTTCCCAGAAGTGCTGGCCCATAAAGTCACCGATAATAATATGATCGCCAACCGGACTCTTCCCTTTCCACCACCGGCGGGCAAGGCCCTCGTTTATAACCGCGACGAGCGGCGCTCCTCCGGCATCGCTTTCCTGTACGCCGCGTCCGGCAAGGAGGGGGATTCGCATGGTGTCGAAGTAGCCTTCGCTGATTCTCCGGACTTCCATTGCCCCGGCGCTGTGGTCGGCGTCGTTTTGACCCGCGAGCTGTGCCGGCAAATTCCCCTGGCCGTCGAGCGGCACCACGTTGACCAGAGCTGCGGAACTTACTCCGGCAAGGGTCTGAATGCGATCGAGCAACCGTTTCTGCAATTCCCTGGTGCGTTCCTCGGAAGAGCGGATTTCGCTCGGGTAGGCGACCCTCATTTTGAGGACATTGTTGGGGTCGAAGCCGAGCCTTTCCTGATGCAGGCGGTACAGGCTATCCGCCAGGAAGGAGGCCCCGATGAGCAGCATAAGGGAAAACGCCATCTCGCTGATGACCAGCACGCTGCGAATGCGCCCGTGCGCAGCGCTTGCTGAAGCTAGGGTTGCTTGGCCCTTGATCCCGCTGATCAAATTGCTTCGCGTCGTTTGCAACAGAGATGCAAGCCCAACGACTAGGCTGGTCAGGACGGTAATTCCCAGCGCAAAAGCAAACACTCGACCATCGATGCGAATCGAAGTGGCGGGCACGTGCAGCTCCCAGGGAACAGCGCCGACCAAGGCATTCAGCCCCCAAAACGCAAGGAGCAACCCGGCCGAGGCGCCTAGAACCGCCACCAGACAACTTTCCGTGAGCAGTTGGCACATGAGGCGCCTTCGGCCGGCGCCGAGTGCCAGACGCACGGAAATCTCGCGTGTCCGCGTATAGGTTCGCGCCAGAACCAGGCTGGCTACATTGACACAGGCAATGAGAAGCAGAAGGCCCACGGCGCCGAACAACACCAACAAGCTCGGGCGAATATCTCCCGTCAGCAACCGCTGATAGTTAGCAACTCGTAGTCCTAGGAAGTTGCTGTTCTTGTCAGGAATCTCGGGAAAGAGCACAGCCATTTCCGTCTGAGCCTGAGCCAAATTCACACCAGGTTTCAGCCGGGCAATCGTGGACGTATTGAGTCCCCTGTCGCCCAGGCTGTCGCTCGGCTGGAGCGGGATGAAGGCATCCACAGGGTTCTCGACAAAAACGAAATCGCGGGGTAACACACCCACCACCGTGTAGATATCCTGATTGAGTTTCACCTGTTTGCCGATAATCTCGGGGTTTGCGCCAAACGTGGAACGCCACGCGGAGTCACTCAAAATTATAGAGAGAGCGGAACCGCGCTGGGTTTCCTCGCGGGTAAATTCCCGGCCCAGCGTGGGATGAACTCCCAGTACGCGGAAGAAGTCCGCGCTCACGCGAAGGGCCCTCAGCCAATCAATCCCGTCCCGCTCCTTCACTTCGAGAGTGCTCCAGCCCTGAAATCCCGCAACGCTGTCGAAAACGGGCCCTCCGTGGTCACGCAAGAACTCGAATTGAGGGACGGTTACATCGGGGTTAAAGCGGTTCGTTGCCTGTAAGCCGATTTGGGCGATTCGCTCGGATCCGGGATAGGGGAGTGGGCGCAGCAATACTGCGTTTATGACACTGAAAATGGCGGTATTCGCGCCGATACCCAGTGCGAGCGTAAGAACGGTGACGGCAGTGAAGCCGGGATTCTGCCTGAGCATGCGCGCGGCATATCGCAAGTCGTGCCAGATGGCTAGCATTTTATCACCCTCGACTTACTCGGCAGGAAATCCACCTTACTCATAGCGCAGCGCGACCAGAGGATCGACACGCGCAGCGCGGCGCGCCGGCAGATACGAGGCCAAAGCCGCAACTCCCGCAAGCAAAAGGGGCAAACCAACAAAGGAAAATGCATCTGCGGCTTCCACACCAAACAAAACGGAAGAAAGCGCGCGAGCCAAAACAGACGCAATAGGCAGCCCGATCGCCAAGCCGAGGATGGTGAGAAGCATTCCGCTTCGCAGCACCATGCGCACGATGTCCGCGCTCTGTGCGCCAAGCGACATGCGCACGCCAATCTCATGCACGCGTTCGCTCACGGAGTAGGACATCACGCCGAATACGCCAACCGACGCGAGCACCAGGGCGATGCCTCCGAGCACCGCCATCATCGCCGCGACATACGCAATGCCGATGATGGATTCGGTGATAACCCGGTTCATGGGCTTGATGTTGTATGGCGGCAGTTCGGGATCGACTGCGGCGATCTGTGCGCGAGCCGCAGAGATGAGCTGGGAGGGATCAGTCGGAATGCGAAGCACGATGGTGGTGTAATAAGGAGGAGCTTGCCGGAACGGACCATAAATCGTCGGGATATTCTCCTTGTTGATCCAGCTATAGTGAACATCATTCACGACGCCCACGATCGTCATCCACGGACGAGGCGAATCGATTCCGCCGACTTTGATATGCGCGCCCAGCGGATTCTCTCCCGGGAAGTACCGCCGTGCGAGGCTCTCGCTGACCACGGCCACGGGAGGGGCGTCAGCGCCGTCGGCGTCGGTGAGCAAGCGGCCCTCGAGAAGGGCGATCTTCATTACCCCGAAATAATTGGGGCTGGCGGTCTCGATGATGGCATTGCGCAGCTCACCGCGCGCAGCGAGTGGGCGACCCTCGATCGAAAAAGTGTTCGTGCCGACGCCACCCCCTTCCGAGTAAGGCACATGGGTGACGAACGCGGCCGACTCCACGCCAGGCAACCGGCTAAGACGCTGGAGCACTTGCTCGAAGAACGCGAGGCGTGTGGAGTCCTTGGCGTACTGCGTGTCCGACGGCGTGACGTTCATGGTCAAAAGAGTTCGCGGCGAGTAGCCCTCATTGACGTTCAGGAGCCCCTGGAAGTTCTTCACCAGAAGGCCGGCGCCTACGAGCAAAACCAGGGCCAGCGAAATCTCCGCGACGACCAGCGCGCCGCGCAGACGGCCGCGCGCGCGACTCGAGGTGGAACCGCGCCCGCTTTCCTTCAATGAATCGGCCAGGTTCGAGCGCGAGGCGAACAACGACGGAGCCATTCCAGAGAGCATCCCGCAGACTACAACGATGATCAGCGTAAACAAAAATGCGTTGGAATCCAGGCGAATGGTCTTCCACCCCGCAATGAACTTGGCTACATCCGGCGGCATGTGCGAAAGAATCATCTGGATTGCCCATTGGGCAATCAGTAAGCCCACGGCCGCGCCGCCGGCCGCGAGAAGCAGGCTTTCCATGAGCAATTGCCGCATAACCAGCCAGCGGCTCCCGCCCATCGCGGTGCGTACCGCAAATTCGTTTGTGCGCCCGGCCATACGCGCGAACTGCACGTTGGCTACATCCGCACAAGCAATCAGCAAGACAAACGCGACAGCACCCATGAGCAGCAAGGTGTAATCGCGCGTGATGTCGCCGGTCATGGAATCGGCGAGGGTCATCGGGCGAAGTTCCCAGCCTTTGTCGGTGTCGGGATAGGCCTCGGCTTCGCGCTCGGCGATGCCCCGCATCTCCGCGGAGGCTTGGGAGAACGAAACACCCGGCTTCAGACGGCCGAGCACCCAAAGCCACCGGTTGTCCCGGCGCTCGCGCTCCTTGGCATCAATGGCCAGAGGGATCCAAGCTTCGGCAGGCAGTGGGAAATCGAAGCCTTTGGCCATGACTCCCACCACCGTGTAGCTCTTGCCATCGACCTTGATGTTTTTTCCGAGGATCTGTTCGTCTGAAGCGAAGCGTTGCTCCCAGAGCGCATGGCCGAGAATGATTGCCTGGTCCTTACCGGGCTGTTCTTCTTCGCCGACAAACCCGCGCCCAAGCTGCGGCTGAACGCCGAGCATCTCGAACAAGTTTGCGGAGATCTGAAAAGCCTGGATCTTTTGCGGATGGCCATCGCCGGTGAGGTTTATCAGGTCCCACGCGTATGCGCCCAGGCGATCGAACGAGCGCACTTCCTTCTGCCAGTCGAAGTAGGTGGCCGGCGCAATGGCGTTCATGTCGATGTTCTGGTGCGGGCGGGAGTCGACCAGGGCAACGATGCGGTTCGCGTTTTCAAACGGCGCCGGGTGCAGCAGAAAAGCTTCGGCAACGCTGAACATGGCGGTGTTGACGCCTATGCCCACGGCAAACGCCAGGATAGAGACCATTGTTGCCAGCTTGTGCTTCCACAGCATTCGCCCGCTGTAGCGGATGTCTTGCCAGATCGTGCCCATACCGCGTCCTCCGCGTCAGGCCCCGACTTCGGCTTCCTGGGTCTCTTCAACGATACGGCCGTCGAACAGGTGAATGGTGCGCTCGGCGAAGTTGGCGTAGCGCTGGTCGTGGGTGACCATGCAAATGGTTGCGCCGTTGCGATGCAGGTCGCGCAGCAGCTCCATCACCGCTTCGCCATTTTTGGAGTCGAGGTTCCCGGTAGGCTCGTCGGCCATCAGGATGAGCGGATCGCCAACCAGCGCGCGCGCCACGGCCACACGCTGCTGCTGACCTCCGGATAGTTGCGACGGGTAATGGCGCAAACGATGGGCCATTCCCACGCGCTCGAGCGCTTGCTGTACCTTCTGCTTCCGCTCGGCGGCGCTCGTGCCGCGGTAGGTCAGCGGCAATTCGACATTCTCGTATACGGTCAGGTCTCCGATCAAGTTAAACGCCTGGAAGATGAAGCCGATTTCGCGGTTGCGGATCCGCGTGCGTTCGCTGATGGTGAGCTTCGCCACCGGCTGGCCGTTCAGCCAATAGTTGCCCTCGGTGGGAGAATCGAGCAGCCCGAGAATCGACAGCAGCGTGGATTTTCCGCAGCCCGAAGGACCGGCAATGGAGATGTACTGCCCTTTCTTGATCTCCAGGTGGATTTCTTCGAGCGCGTGCGTCTCCACTTCATCGGTGTAAAAAACCTTCTTCACACCTTCCATCTTGATCAGAGTTCCATTTGTTTCTACCATAGGCTCTCCTTATCGAATTCGATTCCAGAAATCCGGACTATCCCCAGTAGTTATAACGTTTAACAGCACCACAAAGTTCACTCATATCTCAACGCCACCAGCGGGTCCACACGTGTCGCCCGCCGCGTAGGTATGAAACATGCCGCCAGCGCCACCAAAGCCACCACCAGCAGGACCTCAAAAAAAGTTAGCGGGTCGTTCGGGCTAATACCGTAGAGCTGGCGTCGCAGCAAATAACTGAGACTTAGAGCGCCGGCAACACCTAAGACGAGTCCCGAAGCCGTTAGTCGCGCGCCGCCATCAACAATCATCTTCAGAACATCACTCCGCTGCGCTCCCAAGGCCATGCGAATTCCAATCTCTCCCGTGCGTCGCGCCACCTGATAGCTCATCACGCAATAAATGCCAGTGGCCGCCAGAAGGAGCGCCAAGAACCCAAAACAACTGAACAGCGCAGTGGTAAAGCGCCGGCGCGACAATGAGGTAGAGAGGATCTCTTCCATCATGGCCGGGTTCCAAATGGGAACCGTCCTGTCCAGAGACCACAACTGGCTTTGCGTTTCGCGTGTCAACGTCCGCGCATCCGTACGGCTGCGGATCAAGAGGCAGGGGCGCGGAAAGGGGTAATGCGAATAGAGTAAGTACGCTTGCGGCGTCGTTGAGGAATCAAGGCCGTATTGATGGACATCGCCCACGATGCCAACAATTTCGGCCCAGGACCGATCTTCGTGGCGCCCCCCTAACTGGATCCGTTTGCCAATGGGATCTTCGTTAGGCCATATCTCTCGTGCGGTCTTCTCGCCAATGACCGCAACAGGAAACACCCCGGCAGCGTCTGCCTCGGTGAACAAGCGTCCGCGCTCGAGGGGGATGCCCATGGCACGAAAGTAATCCGGGCTGACTTGATACCTGTCCACGCTCGGAACTTGCGGGGGCGGAATGGGGCGGTCCTGAATCTGTAATCCTGCCTGATCGAGACCACCGCCGCTCGGCAGATTGCTGGTAATCCCAGCTGCCTCCACTCCGGGCAGCGCGCGAATGCGTTCCAGGACCTCCCGCTCGAAGCGCACTACCGCCTTAGGATCTTCATAGTTCGGGCCGATAAGGGCGAAATTCGTGGTGTAGAGTCTTTGCGCATCGAAACCAGGAGTGACGTCCATCGCGCGTACAAAACTCTTCAACAGCAGTGCAGACCCGGCAGCGAGAACAAAAGCGCAAGCCATCTCGGCGACCACAAGCAGGCTGCGAAATCCGCTGTGGGGGACGCCGACCAAGCTCCGGGAAGTCTGTTGCAACGCCTCCCGCTGGTCCACGTGCGCCGCTTGAAGGGCGGGCGCGAGCCCGGTCAAAATTCCCGTGGCCACGCTTACAAACAACGTGAACAGGAGAACCCAACGATCCACTTGCACTTCGCTGAGACGGGGAATCGCCTGCGGCCCCCAAAGGATCAAAAGCTTCGTTCCCCAGAAGGCGAGGGATATCCCGCCTAGACCTCCCAGTACGCTCACCAAGGCGCTCTCGGTTAGCAATTGCCGCACGATCCGCAGCCGGCTCGCGCCGAGAGCCGCCCGTAGTGCCACTTCTCGTTGCTTACTTGCCGCTCGCGCCAAAAGCAGGCTCGCCACGTTGGCACAAGCAATCAGCAGGACAAGTATCGTCGCTCCAAGCAGCATCCATAAAGCGGATTGCACTCGGCCATACCAGCTCTCGCCGAGGGGCGTCACCTTCACAAAAGATTCCGGAGGGTACTCCTTCGGAAATTGTTGAGCGAGCTGCGCGGCAATGGAGTTCATTTCGGCACGCGCTTGCTCGACGCTTACTCCATCCTTCAACCGGGCTACGCTTTGTAGGTGCTGGCAAGTGCGGCAAGCGTCGGGCAAGGACAGGTCGTATCCCAGAGGAGCCCACACCTCGGGCGGGCTCCCAGCGTCGCTAAACGAGACCGGTTGGAAGCTCTCGGGCAGAATGCCGACGATCTGGAATGGAACTTGGTCGAGCACAATATTCGTGCCGATCACTTTTGGGTTTGCCGCAAAGCGCCCGACCCAATAGGCGTGGCTCAGCAGGACCATGTGCCAACGATCCGGGCGATCATCCTCGGGAAAGATCGCGCGCCCCCTGGCCGGCTGCACTCCCAAAAGGGGGAAAAAACCCTGCGTAACACGCATCCCATAGACGATTTCCGGAGCGCTTCCTCCCGTCCAGGTTGGCGTCCATTCTTGATAAAGCGCAATGGATTGCAGGGTGCGGCTCCGCGCTTTCCAATCCTCCGCGGTTCCATAAGAAACTTTGATCGGGTCGGAAGTCTCTCGATCCCCCGCTGCGAGGGCCACAAGACGATCCGCTTGACGATAAGGAAGCGAATGGAGCAGCACCGCATTTACCACGCTGAAGAGCGCCGTGTTCGCTCCGATGCCCAGGGCCAGAGTGACGACGGCGACGACGGTGAACGCTGGGCTCTTCGCCAGCATTCGCACGCCATAGTGCACATCCTCCCAGAGCGTGTGCATCAGCGTCTCCGCGCTTTCGGTGAATCCCGTTATTTTCTAATTTCTGTCCCGAGCCGTCTTCCGAAGAGGAATACCTGTTACTTGAGGCGAATCCGGTCGAAAGCGTCCCACTGCGACATGTCGGAAAGAATCACCTTTTCTCCGACCTTCAAGCCATCCCGGATTTCAATGGTGTTCACCGAACTCCGCCCCAACTTGACATTGACCCGCACGGCTTCCGATCCGTCGTCCACAAGCTTGAAAAGTCCTATGGTGCTGTCTGACTGACCATTGACCGGTCGCCCTACGTAAAGCACATCCTTCAGGTTCTCGAGCTCTACGGTCCCGTCCACGCTCAAGTCCGCTCGCGCTCCGGAACCCGGTGGGAACGGCTTGTCGACGGATACGTCGACGGTCACCGTGCCGTTCTGCACCGAGGGGTCGATTCGCGAGACGCGTCCGTCAACGACGCCGTTTCTCGTGTCAATCGTCGCCTTTTGCCCTATGCGTACATCCTTCGCTTGCGTTTCCGGTATTTTTATTTCCGCCTTGAGCTTGTTCGGGTCGGCGACTCGTGCCAGGTTCGTTCCGGGTGTGACCTGCTGCCCTTCCTCTACCGGCACAAGCTGTAGCACCCCTTCGATCCCCGCCCGGAGATGCATGGCGTCGTACTGGCTCTTCTTCAGGTTATAGAGCGCGTGCTGCTGCTCAACTTTCGCTTCCTGGGCCGCAAGCTGCGCCCGAGCGGAATCGGTTGCCACACGCGTACGCTCGGTCTCCAATTGCAAGCGGATTCCGAGCTGCTCTTCCTTGACTTTCGAGAGCTCTTCAATGTGGCTGGATTGAATGCCCTCTTTGAATAGCTTGAGATCTACATCATGCTGGAGGCGCGCCTGCTCGTAATCGCTGCGAACAGAAGCTTCTGTCGACTTTTGATTCATCAATTCGCTGTTGACGGTAACCTTCAGGTTGGCGTAATCGGCTTCCGCGCCTTTGAGCAGGTACTCCGCGTCCAGCAGGTCGCGTTGTAGCTGGGGATCGCTGAGCTCCAGGATGACCGAACTCGGGTGCACGATGGCGCCAGGCCGCAGAACGATTCTTTCCACGGTGGCGCTCGTTTGTGCCGGAATCCAGCGAATGTCTTCCGGTACCAACGTTCCCAAGCCACGCACTTCGCGCAGCATGGGCCCGCGCTTCACCTCGTCGGCCCAGATCGTCGCTCGGTCCACGGTAGGTGCCGCTGGCCGCAGACGTGAAAGCCCGTAGCTCACGCCTCCAATCAGGAGGAAAGCCACCGCGGCGTAAATAATTCGGCGGATTTTTTTTGCCCGCGCGTTGGAAGGTCGTTGTATGTCCATATTAAAACCCGTTCTTTGGAACGCAACTCACATGCCCAAGGTTCCCTGACGTAAGTCCTCTAGCGTCAGAGTCTTACCAGGCGGCCGGGAGAAGCGGCCGGCGCCGGCTCCCCGAAACTGGGATTGCGAGTCCCATCTCCGAACACATCCGCACCCATCTGGGTGCCGTCACAAACGCCCCAGAATATACACCTAAAAGAGCGAAGCCGCCGCGGGTCCGTCCCAAGCTTTCATTTTAACTCCAATGCCTTCTTGATTCCTCCTGCCTTCGGGCGCCGGGAAACCGCGCAAGCCGCGCATGGGACGACGAGACTTCGCTTTCTTGCCTTTTTGGTATGTAGAATGCTTACCTACATCTAGGAAGGGCGTCTACATACCAAGAAAAATGTCGCAGCCAAAAGATCGCTACCACAATCGCACAGAGATCCTCCAAGGCACTCTGGATATGCTCATTCTGCAGACTTTGCAGTGGGCGCCCCGCCACGGATACGCCCTGAGCAAGGCCATCCGCACGAACTCTGGTGAAATTCTGAGAGTGGACACCGGTTCCTTATATCCGGCGCTCCACCGTCTTGAGCGCAAAGGCTGGATCGCCGCGGAATGGAAGGCGTCGGAGCTTGGCCCGCGGCTGCGCGTTTATCGCCTGACGAAAGCGGGAAAGCGCCAATTGATGTCCGAGCGTTCTCGGTGGGAGCGGGTCACAGCAGGCATTGCGGGAATCCTGAATCCCGCCCAAAAGGAGGACGTACCATGAAATGGGCCCTCTGGAGGAGGAAGCGGCGCAATGCGGAATTGCGGGAAGAGATTCAGGCGCATTTGCTTCTCGCCGAACGCGAAGGCATGGAGTCCGGGCAAACTGAAAAAGAAGCTCGACATTCCGCCCGCCGCGAATTCGGGAACGTGGCCATCGCCGAAGAAGTTACGCGCGACATGTGGGGATGGCGGTGGGCCGCAGACTTCCTTCAAGACCTCCGTTATGCGATTCGTAGTTTTCGCCAACACCCTGGGTTTGTTGCGATCGCGCTGCTGACGCTGGCGCTCGGCACGGGTGCCACCACCCTGATCTTCAGCCTGGTCAGCGGCGTATTGCTCAAGCCCCTGCCTTATCCGGAACCTGACCGGCTAGTCGCAGTGAACGGCCACACCGAAGGGTGGAAAGAAAAAGTCTACGGAGAGCAGAAGCTCGCCTACCTGGATTTTCTCGATTGCCAGCGCGACAGCCACTCACTGGACATGGCCGCGTTGGTTTATAACTCAGGCACGCTCAGCGCACCGGGTGATCCTCAATACCTGGACTACTTCGAAATATCGCCGAAATTGTTTTCCGTTTTGCGCGTCCCGCTCGAGCTCGGCCGCACTTTTCTGCCTGAGGAAGACAGGATTGGGGCCGCACCCGTGGCGATTCTCGGCTATAGCTTCTGGCAGCGCCGCTTCGACGGAAGAACCAATGTGCTCGGAAGTTCGCTCGTTCTCGAACAAACGCGCTACACCATCGTCGGCATCGCGCCCCCCGGATTCCGGCTGTACGGAGACGAACCGGATGTGTATACGCCTTTGGGCCAGGACGCGGCCGGGTACCTGCACAATCGTGCGGCGCAACCGGTCCACGTGGTGGGACGCTTGCGGCCCGGTGCGAGTCTCGGGCAGGCTCAGGCGGAAGTAGCGCTTGTGGGAACTCACTTGGCGCAGGCCTTCGTTGACACCAACAAAGGGCGTTCCTTGAAGGTCAAGCGGCTGCATCCTCCGGTAGGCGATGTGGGGTCAACCCTTTGGTTGCTCTTGGGCGCTGTCGGGCTTGTGTTGTTAATCGCGTGCGCCAACGTGGCCAGCCTGATGCTGGCGCGCGCGACTTCCCGCGAGCGCGAGTTGGCCATGCGCGTGGCCCTCGGCGCGAGCCGCGGCCGCCTGGTGCGGCAATGTTTGACGGAGAGCGCGTTGCTCAGTCTCGCTGGTGGCATTCTCGGTGTGACGCTTGCCAATAGGGGTCTTCATCCCTTTTTGGCTTATTGGCCAGGGGATTTACCCCGTGCCGAAGAAGTGCAACTTGATTGGCGCGTGCTGCTTTTTGCTATCGGTGTGACCGTTTTAACCAGCGTTTTTTGCGGGCTGGCCCCCGCATGGCGCGCTCCGGTACGCGAAGTCGAACAGATTCTGCGCGCTGGAGCACGGACGGTCACGGCCGGAACACGGCGCTTGCACTCCGCATTCGTCGTCTCGGAGATTGCCTTGGCGATTGTTCTGCTGGTTGCTGCCGGCATGCTCGGGCGTGCGCTATTGCATGCCTCTGCGCTCGATCCCGGACTGGACATCCATAATCTTCTGGTCATGCGGGTGGGCCTTTCTCCGGCTACGCTTGGCGATCCCGCGAAGATTCCCGCGGCCTGGGAAGACGTGCTCGAGCGCACCAGGCGTGTCGCCGGGGTCGAGTCCGCTACCGCTGTGGATATAGTCCCCATGCGGCAAGGCAACAACCAAATCGGCTATTGGACGACCGCCGATGTTCCGCCCGAGAATAGCCAGCCTATGGTGCTGGCCAGCAGCGCAACGCCGGAGTATCTCAAGGTGATGCGCATTCCGCTGGTAGAGGGGCGATTTTTCGACGACCACGACCAACTGGGAAGCGAGCCGGTGATCGTGGTCGACGATGTCCTGGCAAAAGGCGCGTTTCCTGGACAGGAAGCGCTCGGAAAAAACCTGTGGATTCCTTCTATGCCCTGCGCGCAAGCAACCAAAGCGTTTGTGGCGTGCTCCACCCCGTACAAAATCGTCGGCGTCGTCGGCCACGTGCGCTACTGGGGCCTCGCAGGCGATGACCAGGCCCAAGTGCGAGCGCAGCTGTACTATCCATTTGCGCAGGTGGCTCCGCCGTTTCTCGCGCGCTGGTCGCAGCTAATGTCCATTGCGGTACGCACCAGCGTTCCGCCATTGACCGTCGTCAAGCCGCTCGAGAGCGCCCTGCGCGGAGCTGCGGGCGACCAAGTGCTGTATCAGGTGCGCACGATGGAGCGGCTTGCTCATGACTCGCTGGCAATGCAGCGCTTTCTGTTGCTTTTGTTTGGGATTTTTGCGGTTCTGGCTTTGGTGCTTGCGTGCATCGGCGTTTATGGTGTGTTGGCGTATTTGACAGGCCGGCGTGTCCCGGAAATCGGCTTGCGCATGGCGATCGGCGCAAGCCCTTCCGACGTCGCGCGGCTGGTCCTCCAGCAAAGCCTGGGAATGACCTTCCTGGGCATCGGTATCGGCACGGTTGCCGCCGTGGCAGCCGGCCGCATTTTGGAGAGCCTGGTAGAAGGAATGCAGCCTACCGTCCTGTCGACCTTTATGATTGTGATTCCTCTCTTGGTCCTAGCTGCGATGCTCGCGAGTCTTGTACCGGCGCTCCGCGCCAGCCGTGTCGATCCCATGCAAGCCCTGCGCCAACAGTAGCGCAGCACCGCGCGGCGAAGACTCACATTTGCCGTGTGGATACAAATGATCACCATGCCGGGAGGCTCGACTCCTACCCCGCGTTCGATTGAGCTGCATTACGATGGCAGTGTTGCAGGGGAACGGCGCTGGGACAGCATGCACACCGCTATTCGACTTTTATCTGTTTGGGATCGGACGCGACAATCTCAGGCTTGCCCGCATACGCTGTGATTTTTCCGCTGACACAAATGCGCTTCCCTTTGTAGTCTTCTTCGGGTTTTCCAAACTTGGTTCGGTTTTCGCCCCAAATTACTACCGTGAAGATTTGATTCGGATACTGTTTGTCCAGGTTGAGAAATGTCGGGTGCCCTTTCGAAGAGTCGGCATAACTGGTGCTTACGACTTCACCGCACACTGTTTCGGTCTGGCCAAAGTGCTGTTTCGCCTGGGCCGCTGTCAGCTTGTCCTGCGCGGAGACGGAGGTGCTGAGGATTACCCCAAGCAGAACGGCCATCAACGCAAGCCGCTTTAACGTTGCCATGGAATCTCCCTACCCGAACAGATGATGAGAAGAGCTAACTCCCGCGAGATCACTTTTCCAAGCTGGCAGTAAGCTGGACTGCAGATCCCGCCTCTACCGTGATCTCCCGCGACCAATCCCTATAGCCTGACATTTTCACGGTTACGGTGTGTTTGCCGGGTGCCAGCCTGAGCGACGCCGGACTATTCCCGACAAAATCCCCATCTACACTAATATCTGCCCCGGCCGGATCCGAGGAAACATTGACGGCTCCGTTTTGTGTTTCTGGAGGCGCATGCGCTGTTTTGGCCTCAACAGTCTTCTCTTGCGATTCCTTCTTTTCCTCAGTCTCGTTGCTTACATCGGTTTTGACTCCGACCGGGATGAACTCACGGTCCTTGTCACCAACTGCTACCGGAACTCCCGTTACCCCCTGTAGTGCCACCAAGATCGCGCGATAATTATCCTTGTCGCCCTGCAAGAGAATCCCGGCAGATTTGTTGTCTGTCGTGGTGTACTGAATACCGATGTAGTGGAGCCGGGTCTTATGAAGGAGTCCGAAAAGGGCGACAGGGGCCACAAGTATTGCCAGGGCAACCATCGTTCCGACGCGGCGATGCGCCTCTTGACCGTAACTCAAGGAAGTCACCGATTTTGGCAAGAGTTCAAGCTTCTTTCCGTCTTTTAGGGACAAGGTAATCATGTCCGAAGTGACGGTCAGACGGTTGTTCCATTCCTTTGGATCTACTTTTGAATCAACCGACCCACCGTTGTAACGAACCCTGTCGAATGAATTCCCTTGTGCGCACGTAACCATAGCCGAGCAGAGGAAGAGCGCCAGAACCTTCTTCAGAATTGGCATACGGGCCTCCGTTAAGGACGCGAGGACGGAGTTACTTCGGATGGAACTATAGCAGAAGCAAAAAGTGATCGCCCTTGATGGTGTTCTAAGTGACAGGGCCGATTCGGAGGAGATGCATCGTCCGGGTTTGACGCCCAGCATGGAGACAGATTTCTGTAGCCCTATGGCGTCGTCGGCAGCGCCACCCGCCTCTACGCGGTTTGTGTTGCAGCCAGATGAAGGGGGATGAGAAGGCGGTGGGTTGTTCAGAAGAATCGTGATCGAACGCGCTCGGGGAGCCGCTGCAAATCGAGGAGGGTAAGGAAGTCGATCGTCTTGAATTCCCGGTCAATGGCCGGTGGACCGCACACGCGCGCGGAAATCTCGAGGTAAGCACGGAACAGCCTGGGAACGTAATGTGGCGCGAGCGGCAAACTGTCTGTCTGGCATTCGTGCCCGGGTACTGGCGCGGTGCGCAGGGAAGGCTCAACCAACGATTTCTCTCGTAGCGTTTCATACAGGGCCATAGCGGCATTTTCATCCTGCGACGAGAGGGAACTGCAGCCAATCAGAAAGCGGGCATTGCAGGTCGATGCGTATTTGGCGATGCCCTTCCACAGGAGGTGCAGGACGTGGGTGTTTCGGTAATGTCCGTGGACGCAGGCCCGGCCCAGTTCGAGAACTTCGCCGCGGACGGTTTCGAAAGGACGGAAATCGAAGAGCTGCTCGCCGTAATAGCCAAGGTTTCCCATCGCGCGGTAGCCACTCTGCATGCGGTATGTCCCGACAAGGGCCTCCGTGGCCGCGTCGACGACCATCAGGTGGTCACAGATGAAATCATAGGGATCGCAATCACGGCCCGTGCGGGAGGAGCTGTCCAGCCCCTCACCCAATTCGCAGTTGAAAACCTGGTAACGCAAACGCTGACATTGCTCAAGGTCTTCGACGGTCTGTGCTAATCGAACGCGGAAAAGATTGGTAGCAGCAATCGGATTCGGACAATCATGGATGAGGACGGCCGACGCTCGCATGTTTGCAGTGTCAAGCGGACAGCATTACTGGCATGTTTCAGAAATGTGATTTAGCCGTTTTGAAGGTGCGCGATTGGACACAGGAGAGTTTAGCGTCGCATCACGGGTGTATGCGTACTGAAATTGGAAGACGAATTGCGTGCATTCTGTTGAAATTAAGCGGCGCCAGGCGCGTTTTGAGGTTTAGGAAGGCTGGCTGGTGCGCTCTCTCCTGAAGTTCTTTCTTCTCACGTATGCGCTGACCTGGGTCTGTTTCATGAGCGTAGTGACGATGTCGCACGCACCAAGGCCAACTGCGCCCGCCCAGTAGCAGGCTCGCCCGCGCGAATCCAAGCTGGCCGGCCAACCGAGGCAGCGCGTAACCGCGCCAACCGATTTCTTCCCCGGCCTGCACCGGTGTTGAGATGATGATTGCTAGTACGACGATGTACCAGCTGTCCGTGCCAATGCGCGGCCACGCGCCGGTCATCAGCCGATAATCGATGGGACGGAGGTACAGAGCCAACGTTTACCGGAACCCTCCCAGTTTCGGTAATGACGAACGCGGAGATGCGAAAGCGCAGATGGCCCCTGCCGCCAGAAACAAATTGTCGACGTGCACGTTGAAGCGACTAAACGCCCATGCGACCGCATGTAGTAATCCTGTAATTACCAAGGCGAATACGAGCAAAGCAAGGGTTTCAACCAAGAAAGATTTTCCGGCCATTTGGTTCCTCCTATTTGCGCCTCTAGCTCATCGCGCTATCTCGCTGTCCCCTATGTCCCCGGCCGGCCCTTGTGAGCGGCCTTTCTAAAACATAGGTTACACATCGTACCGGACACATGGGTTACACTTCCTGCCTTTTTTGGGGAGGAGTGATTGCTTGGAAGGAGGGTTCGGTGATGTGCGAAAGAATGCAGCTGGTGGGCCGCTGACGAGCGGGTGCGCCCAACGGCCGAGCTCTCAGGGAGTTCTACATCTCCCGAAAGAGCCGGTTGGCCTCATGAACTGCTCCCGAGAAGGTCGAGCGCTTCGGTCAAGCTGCGGAGAGCAAGTTGCGTGCGATTGACTGCGGCCACGCCTTGGGCAGTGACACGAAAGAAGCGTTTGGAGCGTCCGCCCCGTTCTGGAGTTGGATCGCCAGCGCGGGATCGGACATAACCTTTTGCCTCTAGCCGGTCGAGGGTGGCATAGACGGCACCGATCGAAACCTCTCGCTTGGTGCGGGCCTCAATCTCGCGTCGAACCGTGACGCCGTAGGCCTGGTCGCCCAAACGCAGAACAGCTAGAAGCACGATATGCTCGAATTCTCCGAGGTAATCACGTTCTGACATTTAATATACAATATAGAGGAAACTAGAGATGGTCAACACTGCGAAGACCGTCGCTGGTCCAGCTTGCAAAACTCGACGCGCTCAACTCAGCGGGCCCTTTCGGGCACATACGGCTGCGAAAATGGAAGGTGGCGCGGGACCCTCGATCGAGCCCTTGACGGTGGGCGGGAGTGTGGTTACGATATGTTGGAGTGACATATATGCGAGCAAAAGGGTTTGCGCGGGAGTTGAAGAAGGGGAGCGCGGAGCTGCTGATTTTGTCGCTGCTGGAGCACCGGGCGCGGCACGGGTATGAGATCAGCAAACTGATCGAGCAACGCTCGCAGGGCGTGCTGCAGTTCAATGTGGCCTCGTTTTATCCGCTGCTGTACCGGCTGGAAGAGCGGGGATTTATCGAGGGGCGCTGGGTGGAAAAGGCGGGGCAGCGGAGAAGGCGGTATTACCGGGTGACGGCGGAGGGACGGGCGGTGTTGAAGGAGCAGCGCAGCGCGTGGGCGAATTTCGTGGGAGCGGTGAACCGGATTACCGGGGAAGAACATGCCTGAATGGAGCCGCGAGGTACGGGAAGCGCTTGCGGGCGCAACGTTGACGGCGGATGCGGCGCGCGAGGAAGCGGTAGTGGAAGAACTGGCGCAGGATTTGGCGGAGCGGTACGAGTGGTTGGTGCGAGAAGGAGTGGAGGAGGCGGAGGCGCTGCGGCGGCTGCGCGGGGAATTGCGCGAGCCGGGATTTTTGGCGGGGCTGCGGCCGCGGCTGGAACCGCGGCGCGAGGCGGTGACGCCGGGAGTGGAGAAGCGGGAGCGGCTTTTCACGGGAGTGCAGCGTGATGTGCGGCTCGGCGTGCGGCTGCTCCGGGCCAATCCCGCGTTTGCGCTGGTGGCGATTCTGTCGCTGACGCTGGGGATCGGGGCGAACACGGCAATTTTTGAGTTACTGAATGCGGTGCTGCTGCGGACGCTGCCGGTGGCGGCGCCACAGCAATTGGCGGAGGTGCAGCTGATTCATCCCGGGCGCATCGGAAGTTCGGTGGCGCGGCAGCAGATATTTTCCAGCGCGCAATGGGGAGAGATTGAGAAGCAACAGCAAGGGTTTTCAGGGATCGCGGCGTGGAGCACGGAGAGGTTTAATTTGGGAAGCGGGGGTGAAGCGCGATACGCAAAGGGGCTGTGGGTTAGCGGCGATTTTTTCCACGTGCTGCAAGTGAATCCGAAGTTGGGACGCCTCTTTGCGAAGAGCGATGACTATAAGGGATGCGGCGTGCAGGGCGTGGTGCTGAGCGATGCGTTTTGGCAACAGGAATTTGGCGGGCGCGTGGACGTTTTGGGAAGGATGCTCCCGCTGGATGGACTGCCGTTTCAGATTATTGGCGTGACGCCTGCGAGTTTTTCGGGGCTGGAAGTGGGATTCACGTTTGACGTGGCATTGCCGCTGTGCAGCGAGCCGGCGCTTCTCAATGTTCACGGCAAAGCGATCGGACAGGGAGAGCAGCCTTGGACGAATGACGCGACGACGTGGTGGCTGGCGGCGATCGGAAGATTGAAGCCGGGATGGACAGTGGAACGAGCGACGGCACAGTTGAACGCCGTGGCGCCCGGGATTCTCGCAGAGACGTTGCCGGCGAGCTACGACGCGGCGGCACGCGAAAAGTATTTGAAGTTTAGCTTTCGCGTTTTGCCCGCAGCAACAGGAGTTTCGGAGTTGAAGGCGAACTTTGTGGCTCCCCTGTTTGTTTTGCTCGGGATCTCGGGGCTGGTGCTACTGATCGCGTGCGCCAATCTGGCGAATCTGATGCTGGCACGAGCGAGCGCGCGTGAACCCGAAATGGCGCTGCGAGTCACGCTGGGAGCTTCGCGCGGACGATTGCTGCGGCAGATGCTGGTGGAGAGTCTGTTGCTGGCGGTGATCGGGGCGGCGAGCGGAACGGCACTGGCGCAAGTGCTGGGAAGAGGTTTAGTGAGTTTTATCGGTGACGAGGGCGATCCACTATTTCTGCCGCTGTCGTTGGATTGGCGCGTGCTGGTGTTCACGATGGGGCTGGCGGTGTTCACGTGTTTGTTGTTTGGCGTTGCGCCCGCGCTGCAAGCCGCGAGGTGCGATCCGGGAGCGGCGATGAAGGGCGGTAGGCGAGGCGTTACGTCAGGGCGGCAGGGGTTGATGTTGAGGCGGGGACTGATTGTCTCGCAGGTAGCGCTCTCGCTGGTGCTGCTGGTGGCGGCGCTGCTTTTCGTGAGCACGTTTCGCAATTTGGTGTTGGTGAACGCCGGGCTGCAACAGAACGGCGTGCTGGTCGCAGACTTTGATTTTTCGCCGCTGAAGATTCCCGTGGCAGCCCGGCCACAGTACAAGCGCGACTTGCTGACAAATGTACGGACGATTCCCGGGGTGGAATTTGCGGCGGAGGCGGTAAACGTGCCGATGAGTGGCAACGGCTGGAACCGATTCATTAACATTCCTGAGCTGGGAATCAGTCGAAAGCTGGTGAATTTTAATGCAGTGAGCGATCGATTTTTCCAGACGTTGCAGATACCCCTGCTTGCAGGACGCGATTTTCGGCCGAGCGACACCGGGGGTTCGCCGCCGGCGGCGATTGTGAATGAGAAATTCGCGCGTGAAGTTCTGGGCGGGGCGTATCCGATTGGAAGAGCGTTCACGCTGCGGCAGCCGGGCGGGCAGCCAGACAAGATTTATCAGATTGTGGGACTAGTGGGAGACACGAAGTATCGCGACGTGCACGAGGAATTTCAGCCGATTATTTTCTTGGCGGAGAACCAGGATGCAGAGCCCGATCCGGAGTCAACGCTGCTGATACGGACTGACAAAAATGTTTCGTCACTAATCGTTTCGGTGAAGGAGATGGCGCAGCGAACGAATCCGGAGATGGTGCTAAGTTTCAGTGTGCTGCGGACTTCCGTGCTGCGCGGGCTGTCGCGCGAGAGGCTGATGGCGACGCTTTCGGGGTTTTATGGGGCGCTGGCGGCGGTGCTGGCCATGGTGGGGCTGTACGGGATTGTGTCGTACATGGTGATCCGGCGTAGGAAGGAAATTGGGATTCGCATGGCGATGGGCGCGGACAAGGCGAGCATTCTGCGGATGATTCTGAAGGAGGCGATGGGGTTGCTGGGGGCAGGGCTGGCGATTGGAATTGTGCTGGTGCTGGGCGCGGGCGGAGTGGCCGAGACGATGCTGTACGGGATCAAGGCGAACGATGCGGTGAGTTTGGGGCTGGCCGTGGGAGCGCTGGCGGTGGCGGCGGCGTGCGCGAGTCTGATTCCGGCGGCACGGGCTACGGGAGTGCAACCGGTGGAGGTGTTGCGGGAAGAGTAAGTGCCAGAGGGCACCAGCAGGCCTCGCCCTTGGAGGCGAGGCCAGATGCGGGGCACACGTGCCGTTGATGATGAATTCGGAGCCGGTGATGGAGCGGCGCGAAGCACTCGCCGCTTACGCTAGTTAAGCGCTTGCCGGATTTCTTAAGCGCGAAACAGTGCAAGCGTGGGTATGCGCGAAATTCTGCCTGCACCGCGCGCCTTGGCTTGCGAGCCAAAGGCGCGTGGGGTGATTAGATCCATTCGAATCGGGACTACCCGTGAACTATTTGAGCGGCCCGCCAATTACGAAATGGACCGTTTCCCTCCATCTCGTTGATTCTTCTTCCCCCTCATGGTCCCTCTTTCGCTACCCTTCGCCCCTGTTCTCCGAGCGAACTTGCAACGCAATTTGCAACGCTGTCTCGACTGCTGCGCCTCGCCAGCCTTTTTGTCGGCGACGCATCGGCGCAGGAACCGGCACAAGGCTTCCGGGTTGACGTAGATGGGCTTTTGCCGACCAGCGCTTATGAGGGTGTCACGGAAAAGTTGGCGGAAAGGTTCCTCCGTGCGCGGCGATATAACGGTCATAGTCCGGTTCCAAAGCCGCTGCGGGTTGCTTTTCCCAAATCACCGTGCCGTCGTTTTGGATTCTCGAAAGAAAGCGGAAAAGCCGATGGTCTCGATAAAATGTGAAGGGCCACGCGCGGTAATACACAACAATCGCCAAGTCGGCGCGCGCGAGAGAAGGTTGATGGAATGGCGCCGGCAAGCCGATCAGACGGTACGGTATACATGGCACGGCATACCCTTCAGTCGCATTCAATGCGCTCTCCGGCGGGACGGCTATCGCGGACAGATTGTTACTAAACTCAGCGGTCCTGGAACCTTCGACGAAGGTCAATTTCCACAAAAAGCAAGCCGAGATTACGTCGGTAACTTGAAGGTACCCGTCATTCGATACGGTGAATCTCGATGAACCCAATTGGTCATTCCTGTCTGTTGGCGAACTGGCTGTCGCCGATAGGCGCGGGAAGAATTGAATCAACGTTGCTAGCCCTATCGCTGTTAGCACCAACCCTGCGACTGCTAAAGATGGGCGGCGTCTGCTGGGCTTGGCGAGAATGGGCTGGTACGGTGGCGGCGGGATCTTGGGCGCCGCTTTTTGTTTATGTTTCTTCTTTTTGCGTTTTAACTTTCTTGGCATGGAGGTGATTCACAAACTAACCTCGGCAGTTCAGCAATTCAAGACATTGCCACCGAAGCGGACCCAAAACAACGTGAAGGTGATCACTCCGTCGCCTGAGAGGCGACGGCTCGCGCGCACGCATGAGATGACATCCCCTTACGTCATGCCGCGAACGCCCGATCCGGGCGCGTTCGAGTATGACTTGCGCGGAGACCACGTTGCGAGGCACTCGCAGCAATGCTTTGCCATGATTTGCTGTCAGTTGCTGGTTGGCTGGCGTTTTTTGGATTGCTCCAAGACCTGACACGCCGTTGTTAACGGATCAGCCATCCAACCGTGCGCAAGATCGACCGATAGGACCTATGTCTCCCCAAGAATGATCCGATGACTTTCGGGCGCAAACATCGGCTCTCAGTCTACCCATGTAGCTCTTTTGAACGTTCGGCAACGATGATGCGCACCTGCTCCCATGGCAGTCCGTCCATCCATAGTTTTAGCTCAAAGGCCCAGAACATTAACTGGAACAATGCGCATCTCAGCGGCTTCATGTTGAGCCCCCTAACCATCAGAGGCTGGGTCGGGGAATAGTAACTACGTCCCGGAAGCGGTCACCTGTCAGTTTTGACAGGTACGAAAAATGCGACAGGTGAACTAGCCTTTTTCCCCAATCGGAGGAAGCGGCCACTCTCTCCGAGGACACACAGCACCCCTAAAGGGCTGGCCGCCTTCCTTCATCCTTTTGCGTGTTGCGATAGAAGCGACTCTTTTGGGCAACCTCGAATCGTCCTCATCAGCCGTGACAGCGCATCTCTTGACTCTCCGTTCGAACGGAGTTAGTAAAGAGCGTATTCCGTTTTATTCCTGGCCCCAGAGAATGCACGCATGGAGGCATAAATGACGACGTACATGACGTACAAAGCATACCGCTGGGTCAGAGGAATCCTGGCTGCCGTGCTGACCATGGTCGGCATTGTAGCTATCTGGCTCTTCGCGAGTCCAAGCCAAGGCTCATTGGGTAACACCTTCAATACGGTTTCGCTTATCTTTTGGACGGTGGTTCCCCCTGCATGGTTCTTCTTTGAGTATTGGATATTCGATAGCGAAAAACTTATCGAGCGGCCCCGCGATAGCGCGACCAATCAGCCCGTAGCTAAAGAGAGGTTCCTAAAGAGCCTCAAAGACTACGGCGATTACGCGACCAAAATTTGGGCCGCCATCCTTGCCGTTCTCTTGTTCCTGTCTGCGCCAAACATGACGAGCAAGAAGGCTTCGACACCTCGCGTTCGCCAGAGGGCGCAGAGGACCGAGCCGGCTCACTCCTCGCGGCCTGGCATCCCGGCGACCACCAAAGACCTTTCGGAACTCAGTGCCGCGGCTCTTCGCCATTCGAGATCGCAAGCATAGAGGCGTCCTTGGCTTTGTGGTTCTTGTCTGACGGGTTCGCGGCCTCCTGACGCGAACCTTGCGACCCAAGGGCCATGGACGAGGCCATCGAGGAGGCGCAAGATGGCGTTTCAGCAAGTAGAATGCTCGACGAGATTGAGCAGGCGGTGGAACAGGTAGGACTTGTTGGAGAGTTGGCCGCTGGCACGAAGTTGTTCCGAGGTCGCGTCCGGCCGAAATCGCTCTCCCGAAAATTGGGGCCACTGCCGGAGGGGCGAACGGTCGCCAATCGGATGGGCCTTACGGGAATTCCTAGGCAGTCCCATACGAGGAGATCCCGGTCCCATATACCTTCGTGCCCTCGCCTATCTGCAAGCAATAAGCCGGGACATGTCTTTCTGCCTGGAGTGCCTGACCTTTTGGAGTAGTGTGTGTGCTTAGGCTAGCCGCGGAACGCTTCCCATCCCGAAAAGGCTTGCACAGCATTCCCGGATCTCGCTCTAACCGCATTTTGAGATTGGATGCAAACCAAGCGCGAAAGGGTCATGAGTCGGCCAACCGGGATGACGGTCCGCCCTGCGCCGTTTGTTTTTGGAGCCGAAGGAGAGACTCGAACTCTCAACCCCCCGCTTACGAAGCGGGTGCTCTACCGTTGAGCTACTTCGGCCTGAGGAGAGATTATATCAGGGACGGCAGCCTTTCCAAGGCTTCGCGGGCTTCCTCTTTTGGCGTCTCCACGCAAAACTCGAGCGCGACAGAAACATCTGAGTGGCGAAGGCTAGCCCGCTCTCTCGCGACGAGCCTTCGGCCTATGCTCGGTTTCCGACCAACGGCCATGAAAATAAGTGCTTTGTGTCGTGATACCACGAGTGCGGTATTCAATGAGAGAACGGATACATGGCCCAGCCGATGCCCACCCCAATCAAGATGAACAGGAGCAGGGTCCACAAGATGTACTTTACGCGGTCCATGGGCTGGCGTCGCCCGAGGAAACCGAAGGCAATGGAAATCACCACAGCAAAGATCAGCAACGCTTGGAAATGGCTGAGCCCCACTCCGATCAGTGCATTAAGCAATCCGATTAGCCTCCACGCCGTCATACCTTACGACCTCGCGCAACTTCATAAGCGTGCAAGGCTGCCAACAGATTGAACACGCCGGCGGTGGCCAGAAATCTTGTTCCGTAATCGCCGTCGGCGCGCGAAACATCCGGCCCGTTCGTCTCGAGCGATTTTGCCACCCAATAAAATCCCCCCGTTCCCAGATCCGCTAAGTATCCCAACGAATCAAAAGCGTCATTCCCTCGCGAGTTGAAAAGGTTTCCCCGCATACCCGCCCCGACCCACACAAGCACGCCAACCGTCAGGAAACAGATCACCGCGCGGCCCCACATTTTCAGCAGCGCATGACCAAGGCCCGGCACCAGCCAACTCGCCGCGGCAACTACGAAAGCGATTGCCTCGCGTCTTGCCTCTTGCGATGGAGGTGCCGGTGATGCTTCTTCCGGCGGAATAACTGGTAAGCCTTCCTCCCCTGACATCCTTTTTCCCTCTCTGCCGGAGCTAAGCCAGCAACGCTAGAATCTCTTTTTGGACGGCGCCGGTCACGCGTGCTTCTTTTTCATCGATGTAGACATTCACTTCGGTGCGCACGCCAAATTCCGGCAGATAGATTCCCGGCTCGATGGAATTGCACGTGTGCGCGATGAGGTGACGCACGTCGTGCGTTTCCAGGCCATCCATGTTCGCGCCGTTTCCGTGAACTTTCTCGCCAATACTGTGCCCAGTGCGGTGAAAGAAATACTTGCCATATCCGGCTTTTTTGATGACGCTGCGGGCGACCCCGTCCACCTGCCAGCCTTCCAGGGGTTTTGCCTTTGCAACGTGAGAGCGAATTAGATCGACGGCTTTGTCGCGCGCCTCGCGCACCAGAGAAAAGATCCTGGCATATTTTTCCGGCACTTTCGCGCCCAGGTAGCCCATCCAGGTCACATCGTAATAAACGCTTCCCGGAGTTTTCTTCTTTCCCCACACATCGAGGAGCAACAGGTCGCCTTGGTGAATCGGTGCCGCGCATTCCTCTGTGGGGCCATAATGCGGGTCGCTCGCGTGCGCGTTCACGGCGATGTCCGGGCCTTCTTCCGCCCAAATTCCTGAGGCTTCAAACTCTTTCAGAATCCACTGCTTCAAATCGTATTCCGTAAGTGGCGTTTTCTCTCGTACGCATTTTGCCGCTTGCTCAAAAGCGTCACGCACGATGCGGTCGATAATCACTCCCGCGGAAAAATGGGACTCCTTCTGTTCATCGCTCCAGCATGCCTCGTACTTCTGCACGAGATCCGCCGAACTCAGTACTTTTGCGCCAGCTCGTCGCACGAGCTCCACGGTTCCCGCATCAACCATCGCCACGTAGGGGATTTCGTTCCGAGGCGAGTATTGCATCGCCACTCTTTTCGCGCGGCCCAGGATTCTCTTCAGATTCTTGTGCAATTCGTCTTGGGCGGCGTAGTACAGCGTGTCCCCCGGCAGTGCGGCGAGCGATTCCGACTCGATCTTATGGACCAACTTTTTAGCCGCGCCCTTGGCGGGCACGAAGTAGTACCAACGCCGCGTGCGCATCCCGTTCGGCAGGTTCAGTATGTTTTGCGCGATGGGATCGCGACCGCGAAAATCGTAAAACAGCCAGCCATCGAGCTTGGCGGCTCGCAAATCCGATTGAATTCCTTGAATGTTCGCAGTCATCTTAGGCTTCCAAGACAAGCAGCGCCTGGATCTGTTGGCCAGTCACGCCGCCAATTTCGATGCGTTTCGTGCGGCTTCGATCGCCGCTGAGAATTCTAACAGCGGACTTCGGCGTTTTCAAAAGTTGCGCCAGGAATTCGATGAGCGCTTCGTTGGCCCGGCCTTCCACGGCCGGCGCCTGCAATCGCACCTTCAACGCGCCGCCAATTTCTCCGGCGACTTCGTCTTTGCTCGCCCGCGGCTGTACGCGCACCGGGAAAACGACGGCGCCGTTTCTTTCTTGTATCTCCAGCATGGCCCGGCTACCAGGCCCGCTCGTATTGGACCGGGGGCTTGATCTTCTCGCCCAAGACCTGCGCCGCGCGGCGGGGCCAATAGGGATCGCGCAACAATTCGCGCGCCATGATCACCAGGTCCGCCTGACGCGCTTTCAGAATGGCATCGGCTTGCTCCGGCTCGGTAATCATGCCAACCGCACCGGTGGCAATCCCCGCCTTCTTCCGAATCTCTTCGGCGAACTTCACCTGGTATCCCGGGCCGACAGGAATCTGCGCACCGGGCACGACGCCGCCGCTGGATATGTCGATGAGGTCCACGCCGACGGTTTTCAATCGTTTGCTCAGCTCAATGGTTTGCTCCAGATCCCAACCGCCTTCTTTCCAATCAGTCGCGGAAACGCGAACAAATAAGGGCAGTTTTGCGGGCCAAATCTGCCGCGCCGCTGCCGCTACTTCGAGAACGATGCGGATGCGATCGTCGAAGCTACCGCCAAATTCATCCTGGCGGAAATTGCTGAGGGGAGAAAGGAACTCGTGCAGCAGATAGCCATGGGCGGAGTGAATCTCCAGGACTTCAAATCCTGCCGCGAAAGCGCGCTCCGTCGCCTTTCGAAAAGCGTCCACGATCTCGCGAACCTCGCCGGCCGCGAGCGCACGGGGCACGGGATAGTCCTTATCAAAAGGTGCGCTGCTCGGCGCAACCGGCTCCCATCCTCCCTCTTCGGGCGCCACCGTCTTGCCACCCAACCACGGCGGTTTCGTGCTGCCTTTGCGGCCTGAATGCGCAAGCTGGATGCCAGCCACTGCTCCTTGCCTGCGCACAAAATCCGCGATGGGCCGCCATGTGTCTACATGAGAAGCGAGATACATGCCGGTGTCCGCAGGCGAGATCCTGCCCCGGGCTTCCACGGCCGTTGCTTCCGTGAAAACCAGTCCCGCGCCTCCCACAGCTCGGCTACCCAGGTGCACCAAATGCCATGGCTGCGGATGGCCATCCACGGCAGAATACTCACACATCGGCGAAACAACGATCCTGTTTTTTAGCTCGATTTCCCGCAACCGAAACGGGTTGAATAACCTGGCCATTTTCCGAACCTCTCAATCAATGTCTCCCAGGAAGCGCGGCGCGACATCCGAAAAGTGCGGTTCCCACACGCACTTCGGTGGCGCCCTCTTCGATGGCCACTTCGAAATCGTGAGACATCCCCATAGACAAAACCGGCAGGGGCAACCCGAGCCTGGTACGCAACTCGTCTCGCAGCTCACGCAGGCGGCGGAAATACGGCCGCACCTGTTCCGCGTCCAAAAGGTAGGGAGGAATGCACATCAGACCCGTGAGTTCTAACTGCGGCAGCGCGGCAATTCCTTCCGACAACTCCGGAAGTGCGGCAATTTCCGCGCCGCCCTTCGCTTCCTCCTGTGCCAGGCGAACTTCGATGAGCACGCGCAGTTTTGTGGAAGAGGCACCGCCTGTCCTTGCCCGGTCTAGTTTTTGCGCAAGGGCTAAATCATCCACAGAATCAATGGTGTGAAATAGTTTGGCCGCCTTTGCGGCTTTGTTGCTTTGCAAATGCCCGATCAGGTGCCACGTTGCGGCCAAGTTGTTCGTGCCAACGCGCTTTGCTTCCCACTCCTGCACACGGTTCTCGCCGAAGTGCCGCACGCCCGCCTGAAAAGCTTCCTGGATGGCGATGGCCGGATGAGTCTTAGAGACGGCGATGAGCGTGATGTCTTCGGCGCGGCGCCCAACGCGATTTGCCGCCGCGGCGATTCTCTCTTGCATTCGAAGAAGGTTCTCTTTAATTGACGGCTGCGCCATGATTCACCGTCGACAGTTTACAGTTGACGGTGAGAAGGAGGAAAGCGGTGAATATCGAATGAGCCGAAGTTTCGATGTCGCATGTTTCCCTTTGCTCTGAATCGCTGGAAATCAAGGCAAATTCCTCGCTCCCCTCGGAATGACCGGGCACGTGCGTATCGCCTGAGTCGCATTGCCGCGCGCACCATCTGCAGTTAAACTGGCGTCGAGCGCTTCAGGATACAATGCTCACGACACCATGCCGGTTCGCGGAAAACTCATCGCCATCGAAGGAATCGATGGCAGCGGCAAGCGCACGCAAGTCGAACTTTTGGCTGCCGCGCTTAGCATGCGCGGCCATTCCCCTTATTCGACGGGCTTTCCGCAATACGGTTCCTGGTTCGGCAAAATGGTCGGGCAGTTCCTGAACGGCGAACTCGGCCCGCTCGAAACCGTGGATCCGCACTTTACGGCGCTTCTGTATGCCGGTGACCGTTACGAGGCCAAGCCTAAACTGGAAGCCGCCCTGAACAACGGCCAAATTGTTCTCGCGGACCGCTATATCGCGTCGAACCTGGCGCATCAAACCGCACGCGTGGCGCCTGAAAAGCGCGCGGCCTTTGTGGAATGGATCGAGCACCTGGAATACGGGATCTATGGCCTTCCACCCGAAGACCTCGTCCTTTATCTCCGCGTGCCGCCCGTCGAAGCGCAGAAGCTCGTGGCGCAGAAATCTCAGCGCAGTTACACGTCCGCGCAAAAAGATTTGCAAGAGGCAAGTCTGCGGCATCTCGAAGACGCCGCCAAAATGTACGATCTTCTTTCGAAACGCCGCAGCTGGAAAACGATCGAGTGCTTCGATGCTAAGCGCAAACAGATGCGTGCGCCGGAAGACATTACCAAAGAAGTTGCCGGCACGGTTTTGCCGCTTCTCCCGCAGGTGGTAATGAAGGGTGGCCGCTGATGGGCTTTTCCGAATTTCTCGGCAACGAGCGCATTGTGGCGGCTTTACGGGGCGCGCTGCGCAGCGCACGCGTGCCGCACGCTTTGCTCTTCACCGGGCCGCGCGGAGTCGGGAAATTCACGCTGGCGCACATGTTTGCCCAAGCCGCCAACTGCGAACGAATGATGGACGACTTCTGCGGCGAGTGCGCGACGTGCCAGCGCATTTCCCTGCTCGCGTACCCGCAAAGACTCGTCGAGCAGGGCCTGGTCGAGCGCGGCGAGAGCGCCGACGCCGCCACCGTCGAGCGCGTTCCACTAATCCTTCAGTCGCACCCCGACGTCTGGGCGCTCGTGCCCGATCCCGTGCGTTTGAAAAGCCCCGTGGCGCGACCAATGCTGCGCGTTGGCCAATTGCGCGCTGTGCAGCGCGCGGCCTATTTCCAACCGATAGGGAGGCGCCGCGTTTTCATTCTTGAAGGAGCGGAAACCATGCGCTGGGACGTCGCCAACGTATTTCTAAAG
>DATAIH010000315.1:0-4731 GCA_036262755.1 Candidatus Acidiferrum sp. | reverse complement strand
TGTTACTACCCCGGCCTGTCGCTCCAGGCGGCGTGCCGCATGTGCCTGGTGGAAGTCGAAAAGGCGCCCAAACTCCAGACCGCGTGCACGCTGGTGGCCACCGACGGCATGGTCGTTCGAACGGATACCGACCAGGTGCGGCAAGCGCGCAAGGCCATGCTTGAGTTCCTCCTCACCAACCATCCGCTGGACTGCCCGGTGTGCGACAAGGGCGGCGAATGCGAACTGCAGGACATGACTTACCGCTACGGGGCGGATTTCAGCCGGTTCGTCGAGGAGAAAATTCACCGCCCCGAAGAGAAGTGGTCCGAACTGGTTTATTACGATGCTCCGCGATGCATTCTGTGCTTCCGCTGCGTGCGCGTTTGCGACGAAGGCATGGACGTAAAAGCGCTCGGCGTAGGGATGCGCGGCGCAAACAGCGTGATCATCCCGAATCGCAGCGATCACCTCGACTGCGAGGAATGCGGCATGTGCATCGACATTTGCCCGGTGGGGGCGCTCACAAGCGGCACCTATCGCTATAAGACCCGTCCTTGGGAGATGCAATACGTTCCAACCGTCTGCGCGCACTGTTCGAACGGCTGCAAGACCACGCTCGGCGTGAGGAATCATGAAATCCTACGCGCGAACAATCGCGATCTGAGCGGCATCAACAAGGATTTTCTGTGTGTGAAGGGACGCTTCGGCTTCGATTTCACGAACCACAAGGAGCGCATCCGCCAGCCGCTGCTGCGCATGGGCGACAAGCTCCTGCCCGTCTCGTGGGAAGAAGCGGCGCAAGCCGCGGCAACGAAGCTGAAGGCCGCTTATGACGCCGGCGGCAAAGACGCCATCGGCTTCATCGGTTCAAATCGCACTTCAAACGAAGAGAATTATCTCCTGCAGCAAGTCGCGCGCGCGACCTTTGGAACCAACAACATCGACCATCACCGAACCGCCGATTACACGGGATTGCTCGCCGCGCTGGGCGACCGTGCGACCGTCTCCCTCCTCACCATGGAGCAGTTGTACCACTCGAAAGCCGTACTGCTCATCGGCAACGACCCGACGAATCAGAATCCCCTGGTAGCGTGGCAGATTCGCAGCGGCATACGGCACTTTGGAACGAAGCTTTTTGTCATCAATTCGAACGAAATCAAGCTGAAGCGCCAGGCGAAGCAGTTCGTGAGAATTGCCGCAGGGCAGGAACCCCAGGTTTTGCAATGGCTGGCGCACGAACAAGGCCAACTCGCGCCAGAACTCGTCGAGCAACTCGTGCAACTGAAAGCCGCGCTCGAAGCGGAAAGTGACGTGGCCATTGTCTGCGGCGCGGAGATTTCCGGCCCGGCCATTGCGACGCTCGTCGCCTTCGGCTCAAAGCTCCCCGGCAAGACGTGCTACATGGCGCTCGGGGATTACAGCAATTCGCGCGGCGCCGCGGACATGGGACTGCTGCCCGACCGCTTGCCCGGGTACGCTCGCGTGGACGACGCAAAAGCCCGCGAAACTCTTGAACAGCTTTGGGGCCGCGTGCTCTCCTCGAAGCCGGGACTCACGGCGCCGCAGATGGTGGAAGCAGCCCGCTCGGGACAACTGAAAGCATTGTACGTGGTGGCCGCAAATCCCCTGGTACACTTTGGAAAGCCCGGCGATGGACGCGGCGCACTCGAGCTGCTCATCGTTCAGGAATTGTTTTTGACGGAAACCGCCAAGGCTGCGGATATCGTTCTTCCCGGTGCATCGGCTTATGAAAAGGACGGCACGGTCACAAATACTTCCGGCGAAATTCAAATTTTACGTAAGGCCGCGGAACTGATGGGCCCGCGGAGCGATTTCGACCTCCTGCGCATCCTTTCGCATCAACTCGAAAGGCAGGGGCTCGGCAAAGCGTTCCATTACAAGACGCCCGGCGACGTGTTCGCGGAAATTCGCAAGATCGTGCCTGCCTACAATGTGCCTCTTGCAAGCCTGTTGGCCGGCGGCGCGGAAGCCGTACGCGCGCCGTTTGCCCGCAACGGCCAGGCGCCCCACGACGCCCCGGTGGGATTGATTCGCTCGGCGAGCGACACGCTTTTCACCAGCGGCACCCTCACCCGCTGGTGCACGATGATGGAATCCCTGCCCGAGGCGGACACCTGACCGTGCATTTTCTCTTCGGCACAAGAGACGAGCTCTTCATCACGATTGCAAAAATCGTAATTTTGCTTTTTATTGTTCTTACGGTGAACGCCTATCTGACCTGGTTCGAACGCAAAGTCGTCGCGCACATCCAGTCGCGCTGGGGACCGCACCGCGTCGGCCCGCACGGCTTGCTCCAGCCGCTGGCCGATGGCGTGAAGTTCTTTTTCAAGGAAGACCCGACTCCCGCGGGGGTGGATAAATTCGTGTATTTCTTGGCGCCGCTGCTGGCGCTCGCCTTGGCGCTGACCTCCATCGCCATTATCCCGTTCGGTCCGGAACCGGTCCGCCTCTTCGGCCACGATATTTATCTGGGAATTGCCCCTCCCAATCTGAACATCGGGATACTGGCACTGTTCGCGATCACCGCACTGGGCGTCTATGGCGTCGTGCTTGCCGGCTGGGCGTCGAACAGCAAGTATCCCTTGCTCGGCGGACTAAGAAGCTCCGCGCAGATGATCAGCTATGAGTTGGCGCTGACCCTATCGGTCGTAGGCGTTCTGCTGATGGCCGGCACCTTCAACTTGCGCGACATCATAAATGCACAGGCTCCTCTGGCGGGGCACCCGGACCACGGAATTATCGGTTGGAACATCTGGCCGCAGATTCTCGGATTTTTCTGCTTCTTTACCGCGGCGGTCGCGGAAACCAACCGCGTGCCCTTCGATCTGCCGGAAGCCGAGCAGGAACTGGTCGCCGGCTTTCACACCGAATACGCGAGCTTCAAGTTCGCCATGTTTTTTATCGCCGAGTACACCAGCATGATCACCGTCTCCTGCTTGGCGACCATCATGTTCTTCGGTGGCTGGCTCTCGCCCTTCCCTGCGTCGTGGACGCTCACTCATTATTTGCCGTCGGTGATTCTGATCCCGTTCGGCTTGTGGGTCATTATGGACGGTTTCCGCTATGAAACGGTTTTGGGGCGGTTGGTTTTGCCGGCCGCGGGAACGGTGGTCACCGCGCTCGGCCTGGCGTTCATCGTGTTCCCCCACGTCAATGCATTTATTCAAGCGCCGTTCTGGTTTCTGTCCAAAGTCTTGCTCTTCCTGTTCGTTTATGTGTGGATGCGCGGAACGCTGCCGCGTTTCCGGTACGACCAGTTGATGGCGTTTGGATGGAAACTGCTGTTGCCGGTTGCGCTTGCGAACGTGGCCCTCACCAGTTTCGTGATTCTGGCGAAGATGCAATGGGGTGCGAAATGACCGAGGCACTTCTCGTGTTTTTTGTGCTTGCCGCGCTCGCGGTCATTGGAGCCGTCAGCCTGATTCTGCAGAAGCATCCGATTCACAGCGCGCTTTCGCTGATCGTGGTAATGGTGGCACTTGCCGGACTGTATTTGCTGATGGGCGCGGAGTTCGTCGCGGCTGTGCAAATCATCGTTTACGGCGGCGCGATCATGGTGCTCTTCGTTTTCGTGATCATGCTGCTGAACGCCGGCGCCGAGGAGCGCACCAGCCTTTCGAAAATGGCCGGTCCGCCGGGGCTGTTGCTGGTGGCGGCGCTGGCCGCGTTCGTGGCGGCTACCATCGCAAGGTCGGGTGCGAGCGTGCAGGCCGCGGCGCAAACCGGAGCGCTGTCTTCCACCAAAGGCATCTCCGAAATGATCTTCAAGGATTTCGTTTATCCGTTCGAGCTGACTTCCATCCTGATTCTGGTGGCGATTCTGGGCGCCATGGTTCTGGCGCAACGGGAGAAGAGCTGAAATGGTCCCAACGAACTACTATGTAATCCTGAGCGCGATTTTGTTCGGGCTCGGAGTGTTTGCATTCATTTTCAAGCGCAATGTCATCACCATTTTCATGGCCATCGAGCTGATGCTCAACGCGGTGAACCTCGCATTTGTGGCCTTCAGTCAAGCGCTGGGCAGGCTCGACGGACAGGTTTTTGTGCTGTTCGTAATCGTGGTGGCGGCGGCAGAAGCGGCCGTAGGCCTGGCAATCATCATCTTGATTGCGCGCAACCGGCAAACGCTGAACGTGGAGCGCGTGGACCTGCTTAAACTCTGATGCCTCGACATGCGATGCTCGAGTACTTGTGGATCATCCCGCTGCTGCCGCTGCTCGGTTCGGCGATCAACGGAATTTTGGGGGCGAAGTGGCCGAATAGGGTCGTCGATCTTGCGGCGATAGGCTCGACCGGCTTGTCGTTTCTCTGCGCGGTCGAAGCGGCTCGCGAATTCTTCGGGTCGGGGCAAGCGCCCTTCCGCAAGGAATTCTTCACCTGGATAACCGCCGGCAGTTTCCACGCGGGCTTTGATCTGCAAGTGGACCAGCTCACGGTCGTGATGATGCTGGTCGTGACGGGGGTCGGCTGGCTCATCCACATCTACTCGACCGGCTACATGGCGCATGAAGGCGGCTACTACCGCTTTTTCTCCTATTTGAATTTGTTCATGTTCTTCATGCTGATTCTGGTGCTGGCCGCGAACTACGTTCTGCTGTTCGTCGGCTGGGAGGGCGTCGGTCTTTCAAGCTATTTGCTGATTGGTTTTTGGTTCTTGAAAAAGTCCGCCGCGGATGCGGGCAAGAAGGCGTTCATCGTCAATCGCATCGGTGATTTTGGCTTCATGCT
>DATAIH010000314.1:0-2117 GCA_036262755.1 Candidatus Acidiferrum sp. | reverse complement strand
CTTGCGCACCCGCAGGGCGACCTCGCCTTCTTTCGTGAACTTGCAGGCATTGCTCAAGAGATTGAGCAGAATCTGCTTGAGCCGCATGGAGTCCGCGGTGAGCGCGCCCAGGTTGTCTTGCGCTTCGACAACGAGGCGGTTCTTGTTCTTCGCGGCGAGTTGTCCCGCGGTGCCGATGACCTCATCGATAAGCCGTGCCAAATTAACAGGCTCGGGATTGAGTTCGAGCTTGCCGGCTTCGATCTTCGAGAGGTCGAGTACCTCGTTGATGAGGCTCAAGAGGTGGGTGCCGGCGGCATTCACACGGCGCAGCGGCTCCAGCGCCTTTTCCGTGCCGAAGCGCGCCGCGTTGGTGACCATCATCTCGGTCAGGCCGATGATGGCGTTGAGCGGCGTGCGCAGCTCGTGGCTCATGCTGGCGAGAAACTGCGACTTGTGCTCGCTCGCCAATTGCAGCTGCCGGCTCTTGTCCTGGATTTCGTCAAACAACCGTACGTTCTCGATGGCGATACCTGCCTGGTCGGCGAAGGTCGTGAGCAGCTCGATCTGCTTGTTGGTGAAGGGCCGCACGGAGTGGCGCCCTAGCACTACTTTGGTAGATTTACTCATGCCGCTGCTCGCTGCAAATCCATTTTCGACAATGCGGGCATCGCTGCGGCGGTAGCCGAGCGAAGAGTTCGAGGATGGCGTGGCGTACGGCGGGCAAAGTTGGCTGAGGCGGCGGCCCATTGATTCTTTTTTTCCCGCCTTGCTGTTGCGAGCCGGCGATGCTGGAGGAAGGCGTAAGCGATCATCGTCATAAGCGCATGTCGGTGAAGGCCTTGCCAGGATCGTCCCTCGAAGTGGTCAAGACCAAGTTCTTCTTTCATCTGTTGGTGAGCCTGCTCGCAAACCCAACGCGCCTTGATGGTGGTTGCTAAGGTGCGCAGGTCGGTCTTCGCTGGCAGGTTGGCGAGATAGTATTTCATCTCTCCCGACATCCTGTGTTCGCCGATGAGCCAAGCCTCGTCGCCGGGCAGATGTTGTTGGCCCTTGTCCCTGATCCGCTGTGGTGGTCCGTCGGCGACCCGCACCCGGACCGCGGCGAAACGAGCCTTGAGCTTTCCTTTCGTGCCGGTGCGCCAACTGATGGTGCGCCATTTGGCGTTGGCCAGCATATCCTCGGCCGGTATCGATAGAATGTCAGGAACGTGCCGCTGACGGGGACGACCGCGCTTTGCAACTGGCCAGATCATCCGCACATCGGCAGGGTACACCTTGAGGTGCCGCGGAATACCGACTGCCCAAGCAAGTTTGCGAGCTGTGAGCCCCTGACGGAACGGCGCGCTTAGCCCGTACCCGGCATCCGCCAACACGCAGCCAAAGCGCACACCGGCCGCGATGGCACGATCGATCTCCGCCAGAGCCATTTCCGGTTTCGTTCGTGCCGTTCGACATTCGGCCGGAACACCCGCTCGCTCCAACCGAGACCGCTTGCTCGTCCAACTCTCGGGAAGAAACAACCGCAACGCCAGTACGACCGGCACTTCGCCTCGCGCCAGCGTCAGCGATACCAGGGTCTGGCAGTTCGCGGTCTTGCCCAGCGCTGACGCATATTGTGGAGTGACACCAACCGAATGCGTGCCTTTCTTGGGTATCGCAGTATCATCGATCACCAGCACGGCATCGCTGCCGCCGACCAGCCTATCCGCTTGAACAAGCAGTTCCGTCTCCACAGGCCTCGCATCCCAGACCCCGGCCGCAATGAAGTGATGCAATTGATCGCATGCGCCGAGCGCAAGCCGCTTCGCCATCGGCTGAATGCTCTTGCGATCGCCAGGACCGATCAGCCCCGATACGTAGAGCAGACTCATTTGTCGCCGCGCCTTGTGACCCAACCGATCCAGAAACGGCTTGAGCCAACGGCCAAGCTCGTCTCTCCAATCCGACGTTCTGCGAACCATGGTCGGCCCCTCCAAAAAGCCGACCACCCATGAGTCACAGAAAAACTGATTTGGGAATCCCGTGCCGCTCAAAATCTGCCAAAGTAGCGCTAGTCAGTGATCCTTTATTCACTACGCAATTAAAATCTACTCGATTCATCTTTGTCTGGATGCGGCAGCACTCTCCCTTGATGG
>DATAIH010000313.1:0-2769 GCA_036262755.1 Candidatus Acidiferrum sp. | reverse complement strand
CAGGCGTCTCGACGGCATCCCAATCGTGCGTGTCGTGCGGCGATGGCTGAAAATACCAGGCCAGGCTACCGGTGTCCGGATTCAGAGCGATGATGCACTCGGTGTAGAGATTGGCACCCCTGCGCGCCTTGCCGGCGATGACCGGCTGGGGATTTCCGGTGCCGAAGTAGAGCAAGTTCAAGCCGGGATCGTAGGTGCTGGGCACCCACGTCATACCGCCGCCGTGCATCATCGCTTCGATGCTCGGCCATGTTTTCGCTTCCGGATCGCTGGGATTGGGATGGGCATACCAGCGCCACTGCAGATCTCCGGTTTCCGGATCGTGTGATTCGATGTAGCCAGGTATATCGATATCGTCGCCGCTTACTCCCGTGATGACATGATTCTTTACAATGACCGGCGCTACGGAAGCGTAGTAGAACTGATCGAGATCGCAGATTTCTTTGTGCCAGCGCTCCCTGCCATCTTTGAGATTGAGCGAGACTTCCATCTACCTCCGCGAGTCTTTCCGCGACGGCCCCCACGTCCGCAAACGCGATATCGCCAACCTCACCCATTGCGATCCCCGCGAAATCGCCGCCATCGAACTCGCTCTGCAACACAAGGGCGACCTCTCCGTCCTCGCCTCTCTCGACCAAGTCCAACTCCTCCAGGGTCCCTCTGTCGGCGCCGTCTGGGCGCTCTTTCAAACCGCTTGCCATTTGGGCGTCGACTCCACACTCGGCAGCGACTTCGCCGGCCGTCTGGCTCTCTGGCAAGTCCTGGCCCGCGTGCTCGATCAGGGTTCCCGCCTCTCCGCCGTGCGCCTGGCTCAGGTGCATGCCGCCACCGATGTTTTGGGCATGCGCCGCGGCTTTGACGAAAACGACCTGTATGTCAATCTGACTTGGCTGAGCCAGCACCAAGAGTCCATTGAGAAGCAACTCTTTACTGCCCGGCGGGGAACACGCAAACCAGACCTGTTTCTCTACGATGTGACCAGCAGCTACCTGGAAGGAGACGACAATGCCTTGGGCGCCTACGGCTACAACCGCGACGGCAAGAAAGGCAAAAAACAAATTGTCATTGGCTTGTTGTGCGACGAGCAGGGCGAGCCGGTGTCTACTGAGGTGTTTCGCGGTAACACGCAGGACACCGCCACGTTTGCCTCCCAGGTGAAGAAGGCCAGCCAGCGCTTCGCTTGTGAACGGGTCACCTTGGTGGGGGACCGCGGGATGATCAAAAGCGGCCAGATCGCGGATCTGTCCCAGGCCGGGTTTCATTACATCACCGCCATCACCAAACCGCAGATCGAAACTCTGCTCAAGGCAGGCCTGCTGCAAATGGCCTTGTTTGACGACACCTTGTGCGAGGTCGAGGCGGAGAAGGTGCGCTACATCCTACGGCGCAATCCCCGCCGCGCCGAGGAATTAGCTGCCTCGCGGGCCGACAAACAAGCCAGCGTCGAAACGCTGTGCCAGCAACTCAACCGCTATCTCAACGAACACCCGCGGGCCAAGGTGGCCACGGCGCAGAAGGCGGTACGAGCCAAGATCGTGAAACTGAAGCTGGAGTCATGGTTGCAGGTTGAGTTACAAGAGCGTTCTTTGAAACTTACCGTCAATCAAGCGGCCTTGGATGAGGCTGCCCGGTTGGACGGCTGTTACGTTCTCAAAACCGACCTGCCGTCCAGCGCCGCCGCCACGCAGGTGGTGCATGATCGCTACAAAGACTTGACGCTGGTCGAACAAGCTTTCCGCACCTGTAAGACCGCGCATTTGGAAGCACGCCCCATCTATGTGCGCACCGAGGATCACACCCGCGGACATGTGCTGACGGTGATGCTGGCTTACCTGATTCGCCGCGAACTCAGTCGCGCCTGGACTGCACTCGACACGACGGTGGAAGAGGGACTACAGCAATTGCAGACCCTCTGCTCTACCGAGATCAAGCTGGAAGGCGGCGGTGGTTGCCTGCGGATCCCCACGCCCTCGGTTGCGTCGCGCGCTCTGCTGGACGCCTTGAACATTCGTTTGCCGGGAGCCTTACCCCACACCGACACCCGTGTAGTCACGCGGAAAAAACTCCCCGAACAACGCAAACCCCGTTAAAACCCAACGCCTTGTGGCGCAGGGTTCGTCTGTCTCCAAGGGTGAACATCCGTTGAGAATCGCCGGTCGATGTCAACACAGACGCCGATATCTGGGGTTAACGCTCCAAGCGCAAGCGAACACAAAGATGCACACGCTTGCAAATGGTGTCACGTTCGCGATTCTTTGGAGCTTAGAGGACTTCCGCCATTCGAACTAAGGGCAACTTGTGGAGATCATCTTGATTCCGGACAGCCTCATGTAATGTTCGGCTTTAGGCACGTTCTTTTCCGCTTCAGCTTGACTGGCGGGTACAGCCACACCGGTGACTTCGATCTTGTGGCCGACATGCGGCGCGAGGTTGGCGGTGGACGATACCACGCCGATCGTCTTTGGCCCGTTGCCTTCCACATTGGTGAGCATATAGCTGTCGGGTTCGGAGCCCTTCTGCAAACATCCCGTCATACTGTGCTCTCTGGGAGCTTTTTTCTCCTGGGCGCTTACCGTGAACGCAAATGCAGCAACCAGGACCGCGATCATGAGATTTTTCATACAATCCTCCTCCCAACTGGACATCCCACGACTGATCTTCACGTAAAGCATATACGACTTCCGATCCCCCGCCAAGCCCGAGTTGCGAGGGATTCGCGGCCGCGTATTCTACTGAACGGACCAGCGCGCTTCGGCAGGCGGCAACTCT
>DATAIH010000312.1:0-27514 GCA_036262755.1 Candidatus Acidiferrum sp. | reverse complement strand
TGATGCATGTCGCCAAAATCAATGATGCCGGCGATCTTGCGGGGCTGCGGCCACGGATCGCTCACCAACACGTTGTAATCGTTGGCATCCCCATAAATCACGCTTCGCCGCAGGCGCGGCAGGCGCGAGAGGACTTCGTCTTCATACAGTGCAAGGAACTTCTCGACCAGCGCTCGCCGCGCGGCCCCGGGAATCTCGGGGAGGTACTCCTTGATCCAGACCGCGCGCGAGGAATCCCATTTCAATTCGCGATGTGCGGCGGGATGCTCGAACGACTGCAACGCCCGGTCCATCTCGCCAAGAAAGCGGCCCAAGTCGCGAAGGAGCTCGAAAGCGTGTGGGCGCACCTTGGCAAGAACTGTTCCTTCGAGGAAGCTCAGCAGCCAAACCAGCCGCTTGGATCCATCCGCTCGAGTAATTTCCGAGAAGGGTTCGCCGCTCGGATTCGGCAGCAAGCGCGGCAGGGGCAGTTGTGGCGCGTTCTCCGCAAGATGCGCCATGGCCTTGCCCTGTAGATCGATGAACGAGGGCTCGCGCTCCGGGTGCATGACCTTCAGGACGAACGCGCGTCCCTCTCGAGTAGTCACATGAAAGTTGTCGTCGTATTCGCCCGGAAGCGACCGCGCCCTGACTTCCAGCCGATAAATCTCGCGGGCCAGGCGGGTGGCTTCCGCTTCCGTTATCGCATGTCGAACCCGCGCTCCGAGCAGCATGCGTCAAAGTCTATCTGCAACCGCGCGACGGCGTCCACGGCACCCGAAAAGATCGCGGTCGAACCGCGAAGGGGAAGCCGGTAAATCGCACCTAGTATTTGATGGTGTGTTGCCGTCGCGGGCCGGCCGTGCCGCCGCCTTCTTTCGAGCCTCTTTGCCGAGGTCACCCGCTTCAGTCGCGTGCTTCTTCGACCGACACCGGCCCGTTCACTGTGGATAGATGCACGACCGCCGGGGACGAGCCGTACTCGATTCGCCGGTGTTCATCGTCCCAGGTCTTCCGCGCGCTACCGCAAATGCTGGCGCGACAGCTCATCGGCGCATAATTGGTCGATTCCACCACGAAGCCGGACTGGAATCCGCTCGGCACGCGAAGCGTCAACGGCCCATTCTCCGCATCGGCGGACAGTCCGCTGCCATTCCAGCTCGTTCCGTTCAGATCCACGTTGATGGGCCCATTCTGGGTGCGGATACGCACGTTGCCGCCGCTGCCTTCCACGCTGATCGGGCCATTCAATGCCGTGACCTCCGCGTCCCCCGAAAAATTGCGCATGCTGATCGGCCCGTTGTGCGCGTGCGCCGTCAATTTGCCATCGACGTCGTACAAGGAAATCGGTCCGTTCATCGTTTCCACTTCGATCGCAGCGGATTTCGGCGTGCGAATCAGCAGATACACCGTCCAATGCTGATCCTCGCCCGACGGGCCGTGAGTCGAAACCGTACCGTTCTCGATGGACATGGTGATCTGCGAAAACAAGCTGTCGGCCGCGTCTCCGGGAGCCACCGCCTTGCAGGCGGTCACCGAATAATCGTTCTGGTCCCAGCCAACCACCTGCGTGCCGCCGTTCGCGTGCGGATGCACTTTCAAAACCGGTGCCTCCGCTTTGCTGAGCGTGCGTGTTTCCGACCGCACCACCGCGTCGCGGTCGTCAAATCGAATGTGCAGATCGGAGCAAGTCTCAGCCGGCTGGCGATGCCCCCCGGAATTGTGGACCGAAGGATGATGACGCGGTGCCGCAGGCGCAGCCGCAAGGCCAACCACGGTCAAGGCCGAGGCTAAAACCAGGCAAATCGTTCGTGGACGCATGGAACCCTCCTCAAAAGCTATAGACGACCGAGGGGGCCGGTTGTCACGACCTTCGCTAAACAAAAAAGATCAATTCCAGGAGTCCCAATCGTCGTCGGTTCCGATGGGCTGCCCGTCCGGGGGCTCCGCAGGCGGCGTCAGGTCGATTTTCTTTGGATCTTTCTCAAACTGCTCGATTTGCCGCAAGGCAAACGAAACGTGCGCCTGGTCCGCGATCGGCTCTGGTGTGCCCTTCCGCGCATTTAGCCAACCATACAGGTCGTCGAGCTCCTGGCTAGAAATCGCGCGTACTTCCTCGCTGGCGTGATCGTTCGCTTCGAGGGCCATCAGGTCATAAAGCACCACGTTGTCCACAACATTGGCGATCTGCGCGTGGTAGCCCTGGCCATGAGCCCCCTTCCAGGTAGCCGTCAGAATCGCATCGAGCACTTCCTTGAGCCCCGGATTCTCTGCGTTGCGCGAATGAAATTCCACCAGCCGGGCCGCCCGCTCCGGATTAAACAAAAACTCGAGCGTGAGCTCGGCCGCGGCTTCCGCCGGAGCCAACGCGTCAAACGCCGGGCCGGTGCGGATCTTGAAGTGCTCCCGCCCGCGGGCATATTCCGGGGGACGCGGCGGAATCATTTCGAGGAGCGGTTCCGGCAGCGCCAAGACACTGGGCCTGAGCGTAGCCAGCACCGCCGCCAGTGCGCGCCGCTGCTCGGCTGGGGCAACGATTGCAGTGGGCGTTTCCCCATCACCGCGCAGCGCAAACGTATAGTCCATCCCTCCCACGACTTTGCTCGCTGCTTCCACTTGATACCGGTGCATCAGGTACAACGGCACCAGCACGTCTTCCAGAGTGGCCATCGGCGCGCCTTCACGAATGTTGTTCTCGCCGAAACGCTTTAGCGCCGCGGCACGCACCTCGATCAACCGGTTCAATTCATCCACCGCGTTCGCGCCCGCGTCCCACAGGTGCGCCAGGCTGCTCGAAGAGCCTGCGGGCCGCGCATCCTGGTCCGTGAGGAAGCGAAGTCCCCGCTCGAACGCTTCATGCAAGATCTTGTCGAGTGCCGCGTGCTCGTCCACGCCCGGAGCAAAATCCTGATACCCGTAACCAATCGACACTTTGTCCCACTCCCCAATCCCGTTTGCGTAGGCGTCGGACAAATCCGGCGTCCCGTCCGCGCTCAACTTGATGTACGGCGGTGGATAATCCATCACCGAAGAGCGCTTCACCGTGCTCGCGGCGTAGTTGTGCTCGAGCCCCAGCGTATGCCCCACTTCGTGCGCCGCCAGTTGCCGCAGCCGCGCGAGCGCCATCTGCTGCAACTGCGGCGAGACCGGCTTACCCTTTTCGTACGGGGCCAGCAGTGCTTCGGCGATCAAATAGTCCTGGCGCACGCGCAGCGAACCAAGCGTGACGTGCCCTTTGATGATTTCGCCGGTGCGCGGATCGATTACCGCGGCGCCGTAGGACCATCCGCGCGTCGCGCGATGCACCCACTGAATCACGTTGTAGCGCAGGTCCATCATGTCCGCGCCTTCCGGCAGCAGCTCCACGCGAAAGGCATCCTGGTAGCCCGCCGCTTCAAACGCCTGGTTCCACCAGCGCGCCCCTTCGAGCAGCGCCCCGCGGATCGGCTCCGGCGCGCCGCGGTCCAGGTAGTAGACGATGGGCTCGACCGGCTCGCTCATCGCCGCCTTGGGATCCTTTTTCTCGAGGCGGTGTCGCGCGATGAAGCGTTTGACAATCGGCTCGCTCACGGGCGTGGCGTAATCCATGTACTGGATGCCGAAGAAGCTCGAACGCGGGTCGTACTCGCGCGGCTTGTAGCCCGGGGGCGGCAGTTCGACGAACGAATGATGCTCGCGCACGGTAATCGCCTCCGGCGAAGGCGTCACCTGACGCACCCACGGCCCCGGCTCGTCGCCGGTAAAGGTAAGCGTGGCCTCCACTTCCGTGTTCCGCGGAAAATTCTTCGTCTGCGGCAAGTAGATCGCCGAGCGCGAGAGGTCCAGCCGGTAGGCCCCTTGCTTCGTCCGCCGCAGCTCTTCCGGGATGTGATGCGCGTCGCGCAGGAAGAAATCCGTCGCATCCACGAGGGCGTGGCCCTTTTCTTCGGCCGCTACCGTGAATCCCCACAGCGCGGACTCCGCGAACGAATCGCGCACCGCGCGCCGCTCGTCCGGGTCATTGCTCACCGCGCGGTATGCGAGGTTCTCCTCGACCAGCAGCACCTTCGGGCCGCTGCGGTCAAATCGCACGATGCGCGTCGCACCCAATTGCCCGCGGTCGAGCCCAATGTCGTTTGATCCAATCCCCGCCGGCAACCCGCTCTGATACAGAAACTCCGTACCCCACTTGTCAATCTCGAGCCACAACTTCCCCTGCTTCGCATCCCAGTACAGATTGAAGTACCCCGCGAGCTTCTCGATCCCCGACGTCTTCTTCGAAATCGTCGGCATTTGTGCGGGGTTCGGTGCCGCCTTTTCCTTAGATCCCGGTGTTTGGGCCTCGCGGGGCACGGCGATCCCGCAAACCATCCCGCTTACGGTCACCGCGGTCAAAACTCCGAGAATTTTCTTGAACATGTCTTTGCCCCCATGCGTGCCGAATGGTTGTACACCAGAACTCGGGAAACCTGCTAACTCGCGAGGCTCCTGCTCCTCGGGACCGCCGCGGTGTAGCCGATCTGTTTGGCTCCCGACCGGTCGCGGACCTCGGATCACGCGCCGCCTCCTTCAAACATTTCAATGCTGCCGAATCTTCTAAAGGGCGAGTCGCGGCTCACCCGCCAGAATTGCCTCTGTTATACTGAGCCCGTCCGAGGGACACGCGCATGGTGACGAAACTACGCATCTCCATCGTGCAATACCTGAACACCGCGCCGCTCGTGTGGGGCTTCACCAACGGGCCGCTCCAGGGCAAATACGACCTGTCGTTTACCGTGCCCTCGCAGTGCGCCGAAGACTTGCGCGCGGGCCGCGCGGACGTGGCCATCATTCCGGCCATCGAGTACCAGCGCATCCCCGGCCTCGCGATTTTGCCGGACATGGCCATTGCGTCGAAGAATCAGGTGCGCAGTTTGCTCATCGTGGCGGGCAAGCCCCTCGAGCAAGTCAAGACTTTCGCGCTGGACAGCAGCTCCCGCAGCACGCAGGTGCTGACGCGCATCTTGTGCGCGGAGAAGTGGCGCATCGCGCCGCAATTCTCCGAGGCGCTTCCCGATCTGGGGGAAATGCTAGGGAACTCGGACGCCGCGCTGATCATCGGCGACCCCGCTCTGCGCATCTCGCTGGGGATCGAGAAAGACGGTTGGCCCGGCGCACCGGGGCAAACCGTGTGCCCGGCTGCGACGCTCGGCGTCACCCGTTCGGAATTGCTTTATGTTTCGGATGTGGTCGGCGAGTGGCGGGCCATGACGCATCTGCCCGCGGTTCTGGCGGTGTGGGCCGTGCGCCGCGAACTGGCCACCCCGGAACTCACCGCGGATTTTCTGGCTTCGCGCGATTTCGGCCTCGCGCATCTCCCCGAAATCAGCTATGAAGCGGCCCAGGATTTGGAATTGCCCGAGCGAGCGCTCGAATCCTACTTGCAGCGCAACATCGACTTTTCGCTGGATGCGGAAAACCGCCGCGGGCTGGAACTGTATTTCGAGCGCGCGGCGAAACTCGGCCTCATCGCGAAAGCGGAAGCGATCCGCTGGGCCGCCGCAAAATCCGAGGCGATGAAGTTGTAGGAGTTCGCCCGAGAGTGCTTTTATTTCGAGCGAAACAAAGGAATCCTGGCTTGCTTTCCCGGATGAGCGACCTTCGAAGGTTTTTGACGAGCCGTTAGACACAGAAAAGGACATCCCGTGGCACTGACGAAGGAACAAGCGCTCGAAATGCTCGAATCCGAGGACCTTATCGGCCTGGGCATGGAAGCGCATCAAATGCGGCTCGGGAAAAACGATCCGCGGGTGGTCACCTATCAGATCGATCGCAACATCAACTACACGAACTTCTGCACCGAGTATTGCTCGTTCTGCGCGTTCTACCGCCCCCTTGGCGCGAAAGACGGCTACATCCTGGCGTTCGAAGAAATCTACAAAAAGATTGACGAGATGCTGGAGCTCGGCGGCACGGGAATTCTGCTGCAGGGCGGCTTGCACCCGGATCTGCAAATCGGCTACTACGAGAATCTGCTGCGCTCCCTGAAGGCGCGCTACCCGCAGGTGCATCTGCACTGTTTTTCCGCTCCGGAAATTCTGTGCATCGCGGAAGTGTCCGAAATCAGCCTGCGCGAGACGATCGCGCGCCTGATGGATGCGGGCCTCGAATCCATTCCCGGGGGCGGCGCGGAAATCCTCGATGACGAAGTGCGCGCCCGAATCGCCCGCCTCAAATGCACCAGCGACGAGTGGGAGGAGGTGCACCGCATCGCGCACTCGCTCGGATTGCGCACCACCGCGACCATGATGTTCGGCTGCGGGGAAGAGCTGCGTCACCGCGTCAATCACTTCGAACGCATCCGGCGCATCCAGGAAGACACCGGCGGCTTCACCGCGTTTATTCCGTGGATGTTTGCCGCGGAGAATACCGCACTCGGCAAAAGAGTCCAGGAGACCACGGCAGTCGATTATTTGAAAACGCTGGCCGTCAGCCGGCTGTATCTTGACAACATCGATCACATCCAGTCGAGCTGGCTGACTCCGGGAATCAAGGTTTGCCAGGTGGGCCTGCAATTCGGGGCCGATGACGTCGGGAGCATCTTGATCGAAGAAAACGTGGTGTTTGCCGCCGGGGTGAAAAACCGCACCAACGAAGGCGAGCTTCGCCGCATCATTTCCGACGCCGGCTTCATTCCTGCCCAGCGCGACACGCTGTATCGCCGCTATGTGCTGAAGTAGGCTTTCTCGCTCGGATTCTAGGGCGATTCGCGTTTTTGCAGCGGAAAAATGGTAACTTCGACGACGGTGCCGTCGGGCAGGCCAACGTCTTCGAGAAGGTAGAGCACGCCGCCACGAAAACGCGCGGGAACTCGCCGCGGGCCCGTCCTGTCCTGCGAATCGGTCTTGGCCGCGGCCGGATTTGCCGGCTTGCCTTCGGTTTCGTCGAGCACCTCGTTGGCCAGCGCGTCAGCTTCGCGGTTCTGCTCTCGGTAGACGTGCTCGATGCTGAACGAGTCGAACCCCTTCGACATTTTTTGCGCGCGTTCGTAGAGCGGCTGGAGATCGGCGCTCTTTACTCTGTACAGCCCGCGCATCTGTTTGACCAGCAGCTCGGAGTCGCTCTCAACGCGAATCGCGCGAACACCGTGCGACAGCGCATAGTCCATGGCCGCGATAAAGCCGTAGTATTCGGCGACGTTGTTGGTAAACCGCCCGATGTACTTCTTGAGCTTGGCGACGGTTTCGCCGCGGGCATCCCGAATCACCACGCCGTACGCCGCCGGGCCGGGATTGCCGCGCGAGGCCCCGTCAATGTTGATGCGATGGGCCGCCGCAGCGGCGGGCTTCCTCTCCAAACCGGCATCGCCGAAGAGGCTTTTAGCTCGCGTGGTAGGAGAGCGGCGGGGCATCAGTGGGTGGACGCCGGTGAAGCTGCATTCGCGGGGCCGTCCGCCGTTTTGGCGTAGGGGACTGGCTGGAGGGAATAGAGAATGAGGCCGCAGCTTTCGCAGCGGTAGACTTCCTCACTCGCTTCCGAGCGCAGCTCCTGCACGATGTGCGGCAAGACGCGCAGGCCGCAGGCACGGCACTGATCGTCACGGACCTGAGCCATGGCCGTGCCGCCGCGGCGCTTGGCGATGCGCGCGTAGAGGTCGCGCAAATCTTCCGGCACCGGCGCGATGATTTTTTCGCGCTCGGCGGAGGCGGCTTCGAGCTGTTTACTGATTTCGCCGGCTTGCCCTTCGATCGTTTTCTTCTCCGCCGCGAGGCTTTGTTCCGCGTCTCTCATCCGCGACTCCGCGAGCTTCAAGCGGCGTTCGGCCTCCTCGGCTCTGATCATGACCTCGAGCTGGCGGTCTTCGGATTTGGCGATTTCCGCTTCGGCGTTGGCAATCTCATGCTGGAGCGCGCGGTAGGCATCGTTGGTCTTCACCGCGCCGCTTTGGTCCCGGTATTTCCGAACGCGATCCTTCCATTCCTGGCCTTCGAACTCGAATTTCTTGCGCTCGCCGTTGATCTTCGTAAGCGCGTCTTTGGCGGACGCGATTTCCGCGCGCGCGCCGGTCAGCTTTCCCTCCGCTTCGCGAAGGCGCTTCGGGAAGGATTCCATTTCCGCGCGAAGGAGGGCAATCTGGTGGTCAACCCGCTGCAGCTCAATCAGATGGGGAATCGCCGGGTGCATGGAGCGCTCATTCTATCACAGAGCCATGGCGGGTCTTCCTGAGGGCCATTCGAGCACCTGGCCAAAGGAATGGCCTGGAGAAAAGCGGCTAGAATCGAGGAGGCCCGTAAGAACTTGTGTAGGACTCGAGAATCGTTTGTTCCAAGGAGGAAGGAATGCCGCACGTCGAGATTACCTGGGTCGCGGGACGTACCGCGGACCAAAAGCGAAAGATTGCCGAGCGTGTCACCGCGGTGTTGATCGAGGACGGCAAGGCCAAACGCGAAAATATTCACGTATCATTTCACGACCTCCCGGCCACCGACTACGCCGAGGCCGGGATTCTGGTGGCAGACCAGAAGCGCACGCCGTGAATTCCCGGGCACCGGCGAGCAGGAACAAACGGTGCGCGTTTCGATCGAACCCGCAAAGGCTCATCTTCTGTAGCCAACTGCCGAACCCTGTGGAGAAGAGTTGAAAAAGATGCGGAGAATCTGTTTACGGAACTGCATAAAACGGTGGCCAGCCCGGCCGCCGACAGCAGGAATTTCAAGTTTTCCGCAAATTGTCACAAGAGCTGCCGTGGACCCGGCTTCCGGAAGTGTGTGCGGCAAAACGGTTTCCGGTCCGTTTCCACAGATTCACAGACCTCATCACAACAACAAGCTTTATGCACTTCGTTTCCAAGAAAAACTCTTAGCAGAGAAAGGTTGTTGTTGTGCATCTTCTTCGAAACGAGATGGATCACCGCGTTACAAGGTCCGCGCGTCGCGGTGGATGAGCTTCCAATCGACGAAATAGCCGATGCCCACGGCCAGGGGAATGATGCCGAGCGCGGCAGCGGTCCAAATGTCACGGTCCGCCTGAATCTGGGCGATCAGCCCGAAGGTCAGCATATAGCCGATGGCGCCGCTGACCAGCAAAACGCCCGCGCGGCGCGAACGCGCCGCCTGGTTCAACTCCGGCTCTACGGGAATCGCGGCTCCCCGCGCGATGGCTGCGAGTCGCTCTTCGCTCCGCAGCTTGCGAACGCGGTAATACGTGTAAAGGGCGCCGAGGGGAATCCCCATCCCTAGAATTACCGCCACCAATCCGATCAGATCTCCATTCATTATCCCGCTCCTTCTTTTCTGGAAGCGCCTCTAGGGCGCGTGTTGGGAACCGCCTGCACTAGACGGTACGGAGACCGGAGCTGGAAAGTTCCGTGTGTTTAGCGGGAGGGAGAAAAAACCGGGCTCCGGCCGCTCCGGTGTCGAGGCCGAGCTCGAGCGTCGATTTCTTAAGGCTCCAAGCCGGTCCTAGGGGTTCGCGAAGGCCCACCGCGAGCGCTGGTCAGAAGGTACTGCCACCATAGACTCCCGTTTGGTACCGACAAGCTATTCCGCTTCGAACGTGCCGGAGACTACTCTCGAGCGAACTAGCACTTGGCCGTCGAAGCCAAACGTTAGGACCTGACGCGAGCTTGGGTTGCCGACTCGTCACCGGACGAGCAGTAAGACCCGCGAGATTCGTAGAAAGAAAGAGGACTTCATCGAGCATGACCACCCTTCATTTTCGGCGCGGCGAACGCCGCCGCACCGCCCGGGTATCCGTTTTCGCCGATTTGACAGTACAAGGAATCAATGAACGAAACGAGAAATTCAAGGTCCGCACCCGCTCTGTTTCCGTGAGCGGGCATGGGGGGGTGACGGTTCTGGACGTCCCCGTGTCGGTGGGGCAGAGACTCATCCTCCTGAACGAGCGCAGCAAACAGAAAGCGGAATCGAGAGTGGTCTCTCTCCGGCCTGGGGGCAACGGAAAGACCATCGTGGCGTTCGAATTTCTTGCGCCTCAGGCAAACTTTTGGAAGATGTCCTTTCCGCCTGCGGGAGCAAGACCGTTGCGCCGATCGGCACCCGCGGAAGCCCGAGCCTAGCGAAGCGAGGCCTCCCCCCCTGACAGTCAAGTTTTGGCGCGAACTGGAACTACGCGTATTCGGGGTTCGCAAGCCGCAGCACGCTAGGGGGAGTTCCCGTCGAAGGAGAGCGATCCGGAGCTTACGCTGCCGAACCCTCGTCTCTTTGTGCTCTCGTGGTCATATAGAGAGTGGACAAGCGGCGTCGGCTGAGCGATTGACACTCTTACGGGCCTCCAGTAACAACGATAGACAGGGTAGTTGCTCTGTAGGAGAGTCCCAAGATGATGACAAAGAAGTCTCCTTCGGCTGTCGCTTCGGCGATGCTGCTTTCATGGTTGATCTCGATTCCTGGCCATGGCTGGGCGGCTCCCGAGGGGGCGGGGCAGCGCGCGGGCGAAGTTTCGCGGGTGATTCCGGCGGTGAACATTGCGCGCGGCGGCAAAACCATTGCTGCCGCGGCGAAGACGGTTGTGAACTGGCAGGATCTGGTGAACACCCAGGTGAATGCGCGGGCGCGCATCGCGCTTGACGACGGTTCGGTGCTGAACGTGGGCTCGGATGCCTCGGTCAGGGTGACCAAGCATGATGCGGGCGCGCAGCAAACCGAACTCGAACTCACTTATGGAAAACTGCGGACGCAAGCGCAAAAAGTCACCAAGCCCGACGGGAAATTCGAAGTACGCACGCCGGCCGGCATCGCCGGCGTCGTGGGCACGGATTTTTTTGTGGAATATGCGAACAACACGATGAACGTAATCGTATTCGAAGGGCTGGTGAGGGTCTGCAACCTTGCCGGTGTTTGTGTGATGGTCAAGGCCGGGCAGATGAGCAGCGTGCGCAGCGGGGACAATTCCGCCCCATTGCCGCCACAGCAAGCCACCCTCGATCTGCTGGTGGCCTCGGCCAGCGATACCGATCCCGGAGCGCAGCTCGACCCGCCTCCTGCCCCCGGGCCGCATCTTGGCGTGTGGGGAACGGTGGGAATTGTGGCCGGAGCGGTAGGAACGGGATTGGGTGTGGGATTGACCCGCGGCGGCAGCAAGCCGCCCGCGAATGGGTGCATCGCCGCCAAAGCTTGCTGACCACCCCAGGCTAAGGGAAGGTTGCGGAGGGGGCACCGGGAAGGGTTATCCGCTTTTCCGTGGTTGCCCGACAGCGCCACCCCTTCCGAGCAACGTAACGAACCGGCCCGCCGTCAAAGGAAGTGTGGGAAAGGGAAGATAGCGCGTCAGCGATGTTTGGAACGCCCCCGCCATTTAGCGTAGACTGAATGATTCGAGTCCCGTCAAAGAACGAATGAGGTTTCCCTTGATTAACGCCAATCGCAGTGGATGGATTTCTTACATTCTTGGGCTAGGTCTGCTTGCGGGCCTGGCTTTTCCCTTTGCGGAGAGGGCCGAGGCCTACCCGCCGGATGCCCAAGCGAAGCGCTCGCCGCTGCTTGCGGCGCTCCAGGCGGAACTGGACCGCTCGATGAAGACCTACGGCACCCAGGATCCTCAGGCGTATTACGTCGGATATACGGTCACCGACACGCAGCGAGTGGATGTCTCGGGTTCGAACGGAGCATTGCTGAACAGCAGCGAGGACCGCCGCCGCTGGCTGGAGGTTGCGGTTCGCGCGGGCAGCTATCAGCTGGACGACACGCACAAGGTCGGCGAACGGCAAATGGAGAACGAGAGCCCGGTCATACCCGTGCCCGTGGATGACGATCCGGAAGTGCTGCGTCGCGCCGCCTGGCTCGAAACCGACAAGCAGTACCGCGCCGCCGAAGAAGCATTGATTAAGATAAGGACCGGAAAGGAAGTAAAGGTCGAAACCGCCGAAGGCAAGGCACCGGATTTTTCCCACGAGCAGCCGCATGTTTCCATCGGGCCGCAGGTTTCCATCAACGTGGACCGCACGCCGTGGGAAGCCAAGGTGCGCGCGTACACCAAAGCGTTTCGCGACTCGGCGGCGATCATCAATTCCATCGTGACCTTCAGCGCGCAGGCGCAAAACGTGCTGCAGGTGACCAGCGAAGGCACGCAACTCCAATACGGACAGATTCGCTACCGGTTGGAACTGTTTATCCAGGGCAAAGCGCCGGACGGGATGGACATCGACCGCTATTACAACTTTGACTGGGTCGATCCGAAGGAAACGCCGGACGACAAGGCCGTGTACGCCGCGGAATCGACCATGCGCAAGGAGCTGGAAGGGCTGGTCAAGGCGCCCATTGTCGACCCGACCGTTGGACCGGCGCTTCTCACCGGACGCGCCGCTGCGGTGTTCTTCCACGAGGTTTTTGGCCACCGGGCCGAAGGCCACCGGCAAAAAGACGTGAGCGAAGGACAAACCTTCTCGAAAAAAGTCGGAGAGCAAATTCTGCCGCCTTTCCTGAGCATCACCGACGACACCACCATGAAGAAGCTGGAGGGGCAGGATTTGCTGGGCTACTACCAGTTCGACGACGAGGGCGTGCCATCCGAGCGCGTGACCCTGGTGGATCACGGGGTGTTGAAGAATTTCGAGATGTCGCGGTCGCCGCTGGTGGGATTCCCCCACTCGAACGGGCATGGGCGAAGGCAGCTTGGCGCGACACCGGTATCGCGACAGGGCAACCTGATCGTGCAAAGCAGCAAAACGATGACCAACCCAGCCCTCCGCCAGAAGTTCGTCGAATTGATCAAGGAACAACACAAACCATACGGTCTGCTGATCGACGATATCGCCGGAGGATTCACCTTTACCGGCCGCGGCCAGCCGCAGGCTTTTCAGGTGCAGCCGTTGGTGGTTTACGAGGTCTTTCCCGATGGCCGGCCCGATGAACTGGTGCGCGGAGTGGACATCGTGGGCACGCCGCTAGCCGCTTTGACCAAGATCGTGGCGACCGGCGACACGCCGGAGGTGTTCAACGGCTATTGCGGCGCCGAATCCGGGTCGGTTCCGGTGGCGGCCGCTTCGCCGGCGATTCTGATCTCCGAAATGGAAGTACAGAAAAAGGAAACTTCGACGGACCGGCCGCCGATTCTGCCGCCGCCCGCCCATGACGTAGTCAAGACGGGAGGCCAGAAGTGAGGAACGCGGGAAGAATTGCGGGAGCGGCATTTCTCTTGGTGGTTTTGGTCGGGGCGGGGCCGCATGTCGCCTGGGCGCAACAGGATCAGGACCATACCCTTCAGGCCATGCGGGACGAACTGGCCCGCTCGAAGGCGCGGCTGGCGTTGCAGATTCCCAATTCCGATCAAGCGGTGCGGCCGTTTTACATCGAATACCGCCTGCTCGATGTGGACATCCGCGAAATTCACGCCGAGTTTGGCGATTTGCTTTCGACGACGCGCACGCGGAACCGGTTCATGGATGTGGAAGCGCGTATGGGGAGCTACAAGCTGGACAGCTCGAACTTCGTCAGCGACGACGCTTTTCGGGGCTTTATCGGTCCGACCGGGGAGGTAGGCATCGACCGCGATTACGATTCGCTCCGCCAGGACCTGTGGATCGCCACCGATCAGGCTTTCAAACAAGCGGTGGACACGTACTCGCGGAAGAGAGGTTACCTGAGCAGCCTGGCCCGGCAATCGGATATCGATGATTTTTCGAAGACCGAGCCGGTCAAGCTCGTCGAACCGCTCGCGGCGCCGGACTGGACCAGCCGCAACTGGGAACAAGAAGCCCGCGACACATCCGCGGTGCTGCGCGCGTTCTCGCAAATCCACGAGTCGCGCGTCAGCTATTACCTGGTGTACGCGACCGAGTATTTGCTCACCAGTGAAGGGACGGAAATCCGCCAGAATCGGAGCTATGCGGCCATCGAGGCGGGAATGAGCGCGGTGGCCGACGACGGCGTGGCGGTGAATCATTACTATGCGACCTACGCCGTTCGCCCCGCGGACCTTGCGGACGTGGACACCGTGCGCAAGGGCCTGAACGTCGCAGGTACGGAATTGATGGCGCTGCGCGCCGCGCCGCCGGCGCAGGATTACACCGGGCCGGTGCTGTTTGAAGCGCGCGCGGCGGCATCGCTACTGGCGCAGGTGTTGGGCCCGGCGATCAACGGTGCGCGGCCGCCCATTTCCTTCAGCCCGGTGCTGGAACAAATGCTGACGGGACTGGGAGGGAAGAGCGACTGGGTCGGGCGCATCGGCGCACGGGTTTTGCCGCCCACGGTGACGGTCGTGGATGATCCGGGAGCGAAGGAATTCAAGGGCGCTTCGCTCTTCGGCGGATACGCCGTAGATGAAGATGGGGTGCGAGGCCAGAAAGTCACCTTGGTCGAAAACGGCGTTCTTAAGGGCGAGCTTATGTCGCGCCGTCCCGGTCCGGATTTCGACACCTCGAACGGCCACGGGCGCGCCGCGTTTTTGGCCGACCCCAAGCCCACCATGGGCAATTTGATTCTCTCTTCGACGGAGACTCTTTCGTCTGATGACTTGCGCAAGAAATTTCTAAATGCCTGCCGGCAGGAGAAACAATCCGAACGCGAGAAGTACTGCCTGGTGGTTCGCGAGATGGACAATCCGGCCTTAAGCTTGCTCCACCGCGACGATTTTTCGGAGCTGCTGGCGAGTTTCGGGGGCGGCGCCGGCACGGGCGACCGGCTGCCGCTGGTGGTCTATCGCGTTTATCCCGATAGCGGGCGGGAAGAAGTGGTCCGGGGAGCGCGCATTATTGGCTTGAATACGCGCGCGTTGCGGAACATCGCCGCGATCGGCAACGACAATGTTGTTTTCAACTACATGCAAAGCCAGCAGGATGGCTTCTCGAGCACGGCCCTCAGTGCGTTTGGCTCGGCGCAGCTGAGCTCGGGCGGCGTGCCTGCTTCGGTCGTCGCGCCTTCTTTGCTCTTCGACGAAGTCGAAGTGCGCGGCGAGCGTGCCGAAGCCAAGCGGCTTCCGCTGCTGCCTCCGCCCCCCATGACCGCAGCAAAATAATCCGCTTCGAATCGGCGGCCCTTCCGCTGCCCCCCGCTCAGGGAAATGCACAATCTGAGGTAGTCTAGCCTCGATGGAAATGGTTGCCCCAATCGAGGAGGCGCGTGAGAAGAAGCGCGCTGCGCTGTTGAGCGTGGGCTCGGCCACGCTTTTGGTTTGCTTGAAGGCTTTTCTGGTGGTGCGCACGGGAAGCCTCGGCGTGCTATCCGAAGCGCTGCACTCGGGGCTCGACTTGATTGCGGCCATGGTCACCTTCCTCTCTGTTCGCATGTCCGATCAGCCCGCCGACGAGCGCCATCTCTATGGTCATGGGAAATTCGAGAATTTCTCCGCGTTCGTCGAGACCGGTCTGCTGGCGCTGACAGCCCTGTACATCGTTTACGAAGCGTTCGACCGGCTGTTTTTCCGCACCGTGCATATTCAGCCGAGCGTGACCGCGATTTTGGTGCTGCTCGCGGCCCTGGCGATTGACCTGACCCGCGCTCGGGCGCTCAAGCACGCGGCCAAGAAGTATTCGAGCGAAGCGCTGGAGGCCGACGCGTTGCATTTTTCGACCGACGTGTGGAGCACCACCGTGGTCATTGTGGGCATTGGGCTGGTATGGGCCGGCGAAGCCTGGGGTCTGCCTTGGCTCGTCTACGCCGACGCGCTCGCGGGCCTGGCTGTCGCCGCCGTGATCTTATGGGTTGGCTCGCAGCTTGGCCGGCGCACTTTAGACGCGCTGCTGGACGCGGCGCCAAAGGGGTTGCAACAACAGATCGCCCTGGCACTAGAGCGAATGGAAGGCGTGCTGGAGGTGGTGCGAGTACGCGTGCGCCGTGCCGGCAACCGCCACTTCGTGGACGCCACCGTGAGCGTGGCGCGGTCCGCCAGCCTCGAACAGGTCCATACGCTGACCGACGCCATCGAGAAACGCATTGGCGAAATTGTTCCTTCCGATGTGATGGTGCACGTGGAGCCGCGCGCGCCCGTTGGCGAACATCTTTTCGAGGCCATTCGCGCGCTCGCGCAGCGCATGGGACTGGCGATTCACGACGTGCATGCTTCGCAGCACGCCGGCCGCCTGTTCATCGAGTTGCACCTGGAAGTGGACGAGAATCTGAGCTTGCGCGAGGCCCATCGCCAGGCCAGTGAGTTGGAGGACAAGATCCGCGAACTGCGCGACGGAGCCATTGACGTAAACATCCACATCGAGCCGCTGGGGCACCACATCTCGACGCCCGACTCCGGCCTCGGCGAGATGCAGCAACTTGCCAAGGCCATCGAGGATTTCCTGAACCGCCTGCCGGCGGAGTTCGCTGAATTGGTAAACTGCCACGACGTCCGCGTGAGGCAGGTCGAGCATCATATTCTGGTCTCTTGCCACTGCACCATGAAGAGCGAGCTGCCCATCACCGAAGTCCACGATGTGACCGCTGCTTTGGAAGATCGCGTAAAGGAAAAGTTTCAGCAGATTTATCGCGTCACGATACACCCGGAACCGTCTGAGGATCGCTAGGGCGCAACCCCCGAGCTACACCCCTTCGCCCGGCCATGGCGGCCGCACCCAGCGCAATGAGCGAGGGGAAGCATTCGAGCACGTAGCGCGGCTCGGGCGTTTCGAGCGTGGTTAGGAACGCCGTGCGCAGCAGAATGTAGAGAACAAAAAAAGCAACAACGGGGCGTACCGCCGGGCTCGAACGCCACAGTTTTGCCGCGCCCCACGCTCCCAGGCCCACGTAAACAATGTTCAGGAAGAACAACAGAATAGTGAATCCTTGATCCACGGGATCGTCCTCGTGCATCTCGGCCAGGGGAAAGACGTTCCCGGAAATCGGCAAGAGCTCGATGCGCGGCGTGAACCAGATGACCACCGCGCGCGCCGCCGGGATCCATAGAAAGACGCGCAAGGGATGACGCCGAACCCGTTCGCGCGCGATTTGGCCGAGCGCATCGTCCTCGTCCTGGGTCAGCGTCAAGTCCTCGTTGTATTGCTCGAGAATTTCCCGGACGCGCTCTCTCTCTGCCGGCGAGTCAAAGGCCCGCCGAGGAATATCGTCGACGTTGATGGCCTCCTCATTCAGCTTCCAGGGCACCAGATAGCAATCGCGCACGCGGTCGAGCCAGGTCCTTTCCCAGGCCATGAAGCCGTAAGGGACCAGCTCGCCGGGAAGAGTCGAGTATTTCGGGTTGAGAAATTGCACTTCGCCAAGGGTCAGCAGGTTGCGCAATGCCCAGGGAGACAGGACCATCAGGCATCCGATGACCATCGCCCCTAGGGCCAAAAACCAGCGCGCAAATTCACGACGCCGAAAAAGCAATACGCCAAGCACGATCCCCGCGGTGAGGAGCAGGAGGGGAGTTTCCGGACGAAATAAGGCGCCCAAGCCGGCGAGGAGTCCGGCGCCAAGCGCCGCGTACTCCACGCCCCTCGTAGAGGGTTGCCATCCCCTCCTGAGAAAGTCCGGTTTCTCGACCCTTCGCAGTGCCACCGCAAGCGCCGAGGACGCGAGCGCGGTCCACAGACAAGCAAAGACTTCGGTGAGAGGTACGGCGGTGTAGTTCGCGGTAAAGGGGCAAACGACGGCCAGCCACAGCGCCAGGGTGTAAGCCCTCTCACTCCGCGCGTCATTTTCCGCGGCGCAGGTCACAATCCAGGCCAGATGCGCAATCGCCAGGCAGCCCAAAAGGTCCACCACAATCTGGGCCAGCATTACCGCTAAGCGCGCGGGCTCTCCGACGCGCCCGGTGAGCGAGTAGATCACGGCCAGAAATGCGGGGTATCCCGGCGTCCTCATGTCCACCGGGGTGATTCGGCCGTACACATCCATGGCAAAAACGTGGTGTTTCAGCCAGTTTGTAGCGATTTGCTCGTAAAGCACTGTGTCGCCTGAGGTTGCGGGAAACTCGAGGACAAAAAGCAGGCGCAACGCGAGCCCCACGGCTAAAGGGAAAACCCGGCTCGAGAAAATTCGCTTCATCGGCGCAACGCATCTTACAATAGAGGAGAGGGAATCGCGCGGAAAGGCTCCGCCCACCCCGGAGTCGGATGCGCAGCCATCCAGAAAGAGCTAAGCAGATTCAATGAAGGAACGAACGCCGATATTTTACGACGCCGAGCGTGTGCGCTGGCGCCGCACCCGCCGTGTGATAGAGATTAGCGGAGCACTGCTCACCGTGCTGCTCGTGTATTTCTTCATCACCATCGCCGTGAGCGTCGATTTGCCCGCCGGTTGGCTTCCGGACACCACTCTCCCCTATCACGCGCTGAAAGCGAAGAAGAAGCCCCTGCCGGTTCGCGAAGGCCGCCGCCGCCGCGTGGCCAATATCGGAGCCGTGCCGGCAAGCTACGACCCGGTGCGCGCCGCGTTTTTCGTCAGCTGGGATCCCAACAGTCTGGCCTCGTTGAAGAAGCATTACCGCGAAATCGACCTGCTCATCCCGGAGCAGCTTCACGCCGTGAGCGCCGACGGCGCCCTGACCGTCGTGGACTACGAGCACGGCCAGAATCGCGTGAAAGCCTCTCCGTCGGAAGCCGTCACCCTTCTGAAGCAAGACGAGCTGCACCAGTGGATGAAATCTCTGAATCCTCCCGTCGAACTGCCGATGATGGCGCTGCTGAACAACTACGACGGCGTACATTGGCGCATCGACGAAATGGTGAAGCTGCTCGAGAATCCTGCGTCACGCCAGAGGCTGGTGAAGGACGCCGTGGAATTTGCGGTCGAATCGCATGAAGCCGGAATCGTGGTGGATTTCGAACAGGTTCCCGACACCAGCCAGGCGCACTACCGGGAGTTCGCGGCGGAGCTGGGGCCGGCGCTGCATGCGGCAGGCCTGAAGCTGATGCTGGCCCTGCCGGCCCGCGACGACGCCTACGATTACGGATTCTTCGCGAAACAATCGGACGCCATCGTGCTGTTTAACTTCGACGAACACTGGCAAACCTCGCCGCCAGGACCCATCGCTTCCCAGGATTGGTACGTTGAAAACCTTCGGCAAATCACGGAGGTTGTGCCGCCGACGAAACTCATTGTCGCGGTGGGAAGCTACGCGTATGACTGGTCGGAAGACGCCGGGAAAACCCACGAACCGGCGCAGAATCTGACCATTCAGGAAGCGCTGCTGCACGCCTTTGAGTCCGAGGATCGCGTGGTCGGGAATGCTCCGGCTGACCCGCTGCACGGCATCGTGGAATTCGACTCGCGCTCGCTCAACCCGCACTACTCTTACGATGACCAGCACAATCACGTGCATCAGGTGTGGATGCTCGACGCGGTGACCGCCTACAACGAGCTGAGGGCGAGCGAGCGCATGGGAGTGCGGGGTACTGCTTTGTGGCGGCTTGGCTCCGCCGACCCCTCGCTGTGGCCAATTTGGGACGCCACCCGCCCCAATGACACCATTCGTCAGAAGATCGAAGACCTTCCCCCGGGACCGGATCTTATCCTCGAAGGGTATGGGGACGTGTGGCATTTCCTCGATACCCCGAAGCGCGGCTCCCGCAGCTTTACTTACGATTCTTCGAGCGATCTCATTACCAGCGAAAGATACGATTCCTATCCTTTGTCCTATCACATCGATCAGATCGGCGCCGCGGACAAAAAGCTGGCCATTACCTTCGACGACGGGCCGGACCCGACGTGGACTCCAAAAATCCTGGATGTGCTGAAGGCCAAGAACGTCCCGGCGACCTTTTTTGTGATCGGTTTGTCGGCAAACAAGTGGCCGCAACTGCTTCGCCGGGAATACGCGGAAGGGCACGAAATCGGGAATCACACCTATTCCCATCCGGACTGGGAAAGTCCGAACCTCTCCAACACGCAAATTCGTTGGGAGCTCAATCTCACCGAGCGTTTGATCGAAAGCGTGGTGGGCGCCAAGCCCCTTCTTTTCCGGCCGCCTTATGGCATCGACCACCAGCCCGAATTCGCGGAAGAGGTGTCGCATCTTCCGACCGCCCAGGAGATGGGCTACATCATCGTCGGCCAGAAGGTGGACCCCCACGATTGGAGCCAGCTCAGTCCGGGCGTTTCGCTGCCCGCGGCCACCATCGTGAAGAACGCCTTGCGCGAGGCACCTGAGGGCAACATCCTTCTTCTTCATGATGGCGGCGGAGACCGCAGCCAAACGGTCGTCGCGCTCCCGAAGCTTATCGATGCCCTGCGCGCCGAGGGCTACGAGTTTGTTTCCGTTCCTGACCTGATCGGCAAAACGCGCGCCGAGGTCATGCTGCCGCTTTCCAGCCAGGAGCAGTTCGAAGCGCGCGCCGACGGCTTCATCTTCGGCATTTATCACTGGTTTTGGGTGGCCATCACCGCCACGTTTATTCTGGGAATTGTGCTGGTTAGCGGCCGCACGCTGATCATTGGCATCCTGGCGTTCATCGAGAAACTGCGGCCGGACCGCGCCGAGCTCGGCGAGCCGCTGCCCGGCGTGACCGTGCTGATCCCCGCGCACAACGAGGAAAGCGTCATCGTCGAGACGGTAACCTCGGTCCTGCATTCCGACTATCCCGATCTCCACATTGTCGTGGTGAACGACGGTTCCACGGACAAAACGGCGGAGCTGCTGGATACGCATTTTTCGCGCGAGGCTCGCGTGCGGGTCATTCACCAGGTGAACCGCGGGAAAGCGGCGGCGCTGAACGTGGCCATGTCCCAGGCGGATACGGAAATCGTGGTGACCATCGACGCGGATACGGAAATCGAACCCGACGCCATTCGCAAGCTGGTCCGCCATTTCAGCGATCCCACCGTGGGCGCGGTCGCGGGCAACGTCAAGGTCGGCAATCGATCGCGCTGGCTCACGCGCTGGCAAGCTCTGGAATACATCACCAGCCAGAACATGGAAAAGCGCGCCTTTGACCTCCTCAATTGCATCACCGTGGTTCCCGGCGCTCTCGGTGCCTGGCGCAAGCAGGCTATTGAAGCCGCAGGCGGGATCAACGCGGACACCGTAGCCGAAGACGCCGACCTCACCCTTGGAATTCGCCGCGTTGGCTGGCGCATCAGCTACGACGAAGAGGCCATTGCGTGGACCGAAGCTCCCGAAACCCCCGGCCAGCTCATCCGCCAGCGTTTTCGCTGGACCTTTGGCACGCTGCAATCCTTCTGGAAGCACAGCAGCACGCTGTTCCGGTGGAAGTATGGAACGCTCGGCTGGGTTGCGCTGCCCAATATCTTTGTTTTTCAGCTGGTGCTCCCGCTGATCTCCCCGCTGATCGATTTATTGTTCCTGTGGTCGGTGGCGCTCTGGGCGCTCGAAAAGCTGCAACTCTCCTGGCTGCCGACGATTCACGCGACCACCGGGGATTTGATGCGCTCGGTGTTTTTCTTCATCGGCTTCCTGCTGATTGATGTCCTTACCTGTGTTCTGGCGTTTGCGCTGGAGCGCAAGGAAGACTGGACCTTGCTGGTTCCCGTGCTGCTGCAGCGCTTCTATTACCGCCAGTTGATGTACGTGGTGCTGTTCCGCTCGGTGAAGGAAGCCGTTCGCGGCCGCCCCGTGGGGTGGCGAGGGGTCGAGCCCGAACCGCCGCTCGCACCGCAAGCGCCCAGCGTCCCGCCGAGACCGGCCGCGGTGGCAGGGAACTAGCCTGCTCACCTCCCCCGAACACGGGCGTCTCTAGGCAATAGCGCTTCTACGATCTCTCCGGGGCAAGGAGGTTGCCCGTGCTTGCTAGGGCCGCGGCCATCCTTTGCTCGTTGGCGGTGTTGCTGCCTGGTGCGGCCTACGCGCAGCAGACGCGTCCCCGAGAACATTTTCAAAACGCCGAGGTCATTTACGACTGGGTCAGCAATTCTCGCGGAGATAAGCTTCGCACTTTCATCTCGCGTCCGAGGAATGCGAGCGGCAAGGTTCCCGTCTTGTTCTTTGTCGGCTGGCTGAGTTGTGACAGCGTCGAGTCTCCGCAGGGCGAAACCGACGGCTTCAGCGCGCTCGTGCTGCGTCTGGTTGACCAGCCCGGTTACGCCACCGTGCGGACAGACAAGCCGGGGGTCGGCGAAAGCCAGGGAACGCCGTGCGACCAAGCCGATTTTCTAAGCGAGCTCGAAGGCTACCGGGCGGCTTTCGCCTCCATGCGCAAGTACGAATTCCTGGACCCGGACCGCGACATCGTGATTGGCCTCAGCAATGGCGGCGGCTTTGCTCCTCTGGTTGCCGAGCGTCATGCCGTGCGCGGATTTGTGGCGGCGGGCTCCTGGGGGCGCACCTGGTACGAACATATGCTTGAGAACGAGCGCGTGCGATTGACCGGTGAGGGTAGCTCCGCCGCAGGTGTGAATGAGGCCATGAAAGCGTTCGCGGAGTTCTATGAGCTGTATCTGATCCACGGTGAAACTCCGGGACAAATCCTTGGTCAACACCCGCAGTGGAAGCCTCTGTGGCACGACGCGCCCGGCGGCCAGTACGGCCGACCCGCGGCGTTTTATCAGCAGTTGCAGGCGCTAAACCTGGGGGAGGTCTGGCAAAACGTCGATCGACCGGTGCTCGTCATTCGCGGCTCGAAGGACACGGTCATGAGTCGCGCCGACAGCTCGGAGATCGCCGAAACGGTGAACCGCGTTTACCCGGGCAAGGCTCGCTACGTGGAAGTCCAAGGCATGACCCACGACTTTACCGTGGAGAAGAAGTTTCAAGCCGAAGTTGTCACCATAATTTTGAACTGGGCCAAGGAGCAATTGGCAACCGGCAATTGAGCGGAGCACTACAACCGGGCCCGCTGCTCGGCATAACCGCCCTGGCCGAATTCGAGTAGTTTTCCGTAGCGGCGGGAAGTTGGTGTAGGATATGTCCCTCGGCTAGGAGGTACCCCATGGCGATCAGTTTCACCTTGAACGGCAAGCCTGAATCCGTCGATGTTAGCCCCGACATGCCTCTGCTTTGGGTGCTTCGCGACACGCTGAACATGACCGGGACCAAGTTCGGTTGCGGCATGGCGCTTTGCGGAGCCTGTACCGTCCATATCAACGGCGCCGCCACGCGCTCCTGCATCACGCCGATCTCGAGCGTGGCGGGCAAAAAAGTCACCACCATTGAAGGGCTCTCCGCCGATGGCAGCCATCCCGTGCAGAAAGCCTGGATGGCGGAAGACGTTCCGCAGTGCGGCTACTGCCAGTCCGGCCAGATCATGTCCGCGGTGGCCCTGCTCACGAAGAAGGCGAACCCCAGCGACGCCGACATCGATGATGCCATGAGCGGCAACATCTGCCGCTGCGGCACCTACCAGCGCATCCGCAAAGCCATTCACCGCGCGGCGTCGGAAATGACCGGCAAAGCCCATTCCGCGGCGTAATTTTTTTCGAGGGTTTCTCCCACAATCTCGTCTGAGGTGTCCCATGGCAACTGCCTCCGTTGTAAACCGCCGCGACTTCCTGAAGAAAGGTGCAGCCGGTGGCGCCGCGCTGGTCGTCGGGTTCCACCTTTCTCCCCGCGCCTTCGCCGATCAGGCCAAAGATCAGGAGGAAAAGACTCCCAATCCCTTCGACGCATGGGTGCGCATCACGCCGGACGATCACGTCACGCTGGTGCTCGGAAAGTCGGAGATGGGCCAGGGCGTGTGGACCGCTCTGCCGATGATTCTTGCCGAAGAGCTTTCCGTCGATTGGAAGCACGTGCACGTGGAGCAGGCGCCTACGAATCCTAAAATCTATGACCTGGGCACCGGCGGCAGCGGCAGCGTGGCCGGCTCGTGGCTACCTTTGCGCCAGGCGGGCGCCGCCGCGCGCGAAATGCTGATCGCGGCTGCCGCCAAAAGGTGGGAAGTCGGCGCGGATACGTGCAAAGCGAAGAACGGCTTCGTCGTTCATGGTCATCCAGAACGCTCCTTCCGCTTCGGCGAGCTGGTCGCCGATGCTGCCAAGCTCCCCATCCCCAATCTGAACAAAGTTCCGCTAAAGAATTCAGACGATTTCTCGATTGTGGGCCGCGACACCCATCGCCTTGATACCGCGGATAAATCGAGCGGCAAGGCCAGATTCGGCATCGACTCGCGCGTTCCGGGCATGCTCTATGCCGTGATTGCGCGCTGCCCGGTCTTCGAAGGCAAGGTGGCTTCCTTTGACGCCACAAAAGCAACGGCCGTACCCGGCGTGCGCGACGTTTTCGAGATCAAGACCAGCGGCCGCGGCGCTTCCACGACCGGCGGCGTTGCGGTCCTGGCCGACAATTCCTGGGCCGCGATCCAGGGACGCAAGGCGCTCGAAGTGACCTGGGAGGAAGGCGCGGCGGCGAAGGAATCCAGCGAGGAATTGCGCAATCAGTTTTTAGCCAACGCCGGCAAGCCCGGAGGAGTTCTTCGCAACGATGGCGACGCCAACGCCGTCCTCGAAGCCGCTTCGAAGAAAGTAGAAGCCGTCTACGAACTGCCGTTTGCCGCGCACGTGTGCATGGAGCCAATGAACTGCACCGTCGATATCCGGCCGGATAGCGCGGAAGCCTGGGTGCCTTCGCAGGGCCCGCAGTGGGCGCAGGCGGTCGTCGCGGAAGCCGCCAAGCTCCCTCCGGAAAAAGTCACCGTGCACACCACGCTGATGGGCGGCGGCTTCGGCCGGCGCTATCAGGCGGATTTCGTGATGGAAGCAGCCGAGGTTGCCAAAATCTCGGGCAAACCGGTGATGGTGTTGTGGACCCGCGAAGACGATATGCAGCACGATTTTTATCGCCCGGCTTCCTATCACCGGCTCGAGGGCGCGGTGGACGGCCAAGGCAAGCTTGCTGCCTGGAAACATTTCCAGTCATCCACTTCCATCGCCGCCAAGTGGAGTCAGAAGGGGAATGACGATCCGGGGCTCGGCGAATTCGGCACCGGCGCAACCATTCCCTATGCCACGCCGAACATCCGCATCGAGTATACCCTCGCGCATTCCAGCGCGCCGCGCGCCTGGTGGCGGTCGGTCGAGCACTCCAGCAGCGGTTTCGTCATGGAGAGTTTTGTGGATGAGCTGGCGCATGCCGCGGGGCAGGATCCCCTGGAGTTTCGCCTGAAGCTTCTCGGCGAATCCCGCAAGATTCCGCAATTCGGCGAGGGTCGCGAGGACTATCATCCGCTCGATACCGGGCGTTTGAAGGGTGTTCTCGCGCTCGCCGCCGACAAAGCCGGGTGGACGAGGCCCCTTCCCAAGGGCCAGGGCCGCGGCATCGCTGGCTTCTACTCTTTCTTCAGCTATGTGGCGGCCGTCGCGGAAGTCTCCGCGTCGAGTTCGGCTTTCAGGGTAAATCGCATTGTTTGCGCGGTGGATTGTGGCCGTGCCGTCAATCCCAACGGGGTACGCGCCCAAGTGGAAAGCGCCGCTATTTATGCGCTCACCGCAACGCTCAAGGATGCCATCACCGTCGACCGCGGCCGGGTCGTCGAATCGAATTTCAACGACTATCGCATGATCCGCATGAACGAGGCTCCGCCGATTGAGGTTTATCTGGTGCCCAGCACGGAAGCGCCAACCGGGATCGGAGAGCCTACCGTTCCCGTGATTGCTCCGGCGATCTCGAACGCCATTTTCAGTGCCAGCGGCAAGCGCCTGCGCCGTTTGCCGATTCGTAAAGAAGACTTGGCGTAGAGTCTCGGGTGCTAAGCCCTCGGCCTCCCGGCGGAACGCCAAACCGCCGGCAAAATCGAGCTCGCCCAAAACGGAAAACCGACCACTTGCAGCTGCTTCTGTTACACAATAGCGCGTGCCTCTGACCCCGACCCTGCTCGCCGCCATCCCCTTCGCCATCTGGCTGTACCTTTTGTTTGCTCGGGGCAATTTCTGGCAGGTCAACGAGGATTCGAGTAAACCAAATCGACCGAAACGATGGCCTCGCGTGGTCGTGATCGTTCCGGCTCGCGATGAAGCGGGAACCATCTCGCGCTCTGTCAGCTGCTTGGCAAAACAAGACTATCCGGGCGAATCTTCCGTGGTTGTCGTAGACGATCACAGCAGCGACGGGACAGCCGAGCTCGCTCGGAAAGCCGCGGAGGAATCCGGCGCCGCGCGAGCAGTTACGGTTCGTTCGGCAAGCGAGCTTCCTCCGGACTGGACCGGAAAAATGTGGGCCACGAACGAAGGCCTTGCCGCGGCCCGAGACTCGTCGCCCGAATATTTCTGGCTTACCGACGCGGACATCGAGCACGCGCCGGATACGCTGCGACGCCTGGTCTGCCGCGCCGAGAAAGATTCGCTCGACCTGACCTCGCTCATGGTATTTCTGCCGGTCGAAACCCTTCCGGAGAGGTTGCTGATCCCTCCGTTTCTCTACTTTTTCCTGATGCTCTATCCCCCGAACTGGGTGGCGGATCCCAAGGCGCCGACGGCCGCGGCGGCAGGAGGCTCGATTCTGTTGCGGCGGGAAGCGCTCGAGCGCATTGGCGGCGTGGCCGCGGTCAAGAGCGAAATCATCGACGATTGCGCCCTGGCTGCCGCGGTGAAGAAGAGCGGTGGGAAAATCTGGCTGGGGCTGACGCGAGCAAGCGTGAGCCTGCGTCGTTACACGCACTTTGGGCAAATTCGCGATCTGATTGCGCGCGCCGCGTTTGCCGAGCTCCGCTATTCGTCTTTATGGCTGCTCGCGTCCCTGGCAGCTCTATTCGTCGTCTACTTGCTTCCCTGGGTGCTCTTTTTTGCCTACCCCGGGGAAGCTTGGCTGCTGGTAGACACGACCGTAGCCTTAATGGCTGCCTCTTTTGTGACGACAGTGAAATTTTATGGTCTTTCCTGGCTCTGGGCCCTGACGCTTCCCGTCGCCGTGCTTTTCTACGCCTACGCGACGTGCGTTTCTGCCGTGCGTTACTGGCTCGGCCGAGGCGGCCAGTGGAAGGGCCGCGCACAAGCGCCGCGGAAACATTAGACAGCGCAAATCTGCCCTGCGACGAATCCGCTCCGGGAACGGCTTTAGGAAATTTTCTGGAGCTTCCCGTGACAGTTTGTTATCCTTGGCCTGTCAGATGGTGCAGGGCTGCATCCCGAAGTAGGGAGCGGCACCGGAGGCCAACATGAGTGTCGTTTCTAATCCTGGGAACGGCAAGGTGACTGTTCCCGAGCTGCTCGAGCGCAAGACTCGGGCTGCAGGTTTCTTCTCCAAGCCAGACAAAATCACTTGCTTGACCGCCTATGACTATCCGACCGCGCGGCTGCTCGACGAGGCCGGCGTGGACGTGATTCTCGTGGGCGATTCTGTGGGCATGGTGGCGCTCGGGTATGAAAGCACGCTGCCGGTAACCCTCGAGGACATGCTGCATCACACGCGGGCGGTAAGGCGCGGCACCAGGCGCGCGTTGCTGGTGGCCGACATGCCCTTTGGCAGCTACCACACGGACACCTCGGAGTCGCTTCGCAACGCGGTACGCTTTGTGAAGGAAGCGGGGGCCGAGGCGGTGAAAGTGGAGGGCGGCGAGCGGCGCTTGGAGCTGATCGCGCGACTCACCGAAGCGGAAATCCCGGTGATGGGCCACGTCGGTTTGACGCCGCAGTCACTGAACGCTTTGGGCGGTTACCGCGTTCAGGGAAAAACGCCCGACGCGGCGGAGCATCTGCTTCGCGATGCGCGGGCCGTGGAAGCCGCGGGCGCCTTTGCCGTGGTGCTCGAAGCTGTACCCCGTGAGCTGGCAGCGCAGATCACGCGCGAATTGCGCATTCCCACC
>DATAIH010000311.1:0-1844 GCA_036262755.1 Candidatus Acidiferrum sp. | reverse complement strand
GCTACCGCCAAACAGCGCATGTACGAGGCCCTGAGAGCCTATTTCGTCGAGGGTCGCCCCTCTTCCGAGGTGGCCCAAGACTTCGGGTACTCGCCGGGATCCTTTCAAGTCTTGTGCCATCACTTTCGCCGTGATCTCAACCCCATCTTCTTTATCTCCACTCGCCCGGGACCGCGCTCGCAGCCCAAGAAGTTGGCTGCTCGAGATCTCATCTTACGCCTGCGCAAACAGAATCACTCGGTCTATGAAATCAGCGAGACGCTCAAAGAACAGAAGTGTCCGCTCAGTCCCACCGCCGTACGAGAAGTCCTCAAAGCCGAGGGATTCGCTCCCCTGCCACGGCGTTTAGATGAGGAGCGCTCCGCGCGCCTGGGTCCCACCGTCGAACCGGTAGCCGACGTCCGGCAGCTGTCTCTGGCTCCCCGCACCTTCACTACCCGCTGTGGAGGACTCTTTTTGTTTGTTCCCCATTGGGTGCGCCTGAAACTGGATGCCTTGGTCCCAGCCGCGCACTTGCCGGGGTCGAAGATGATCCCGGCAGAACACGCCTTGCGGGCTTGCCTGGCATTGAAGCTGTGGTCGATCGAGCGCCATAGTCATGTGATGGCGCTGGTGGCCGACGAGGGCTTGGCCTTGTTTGCGGGATTGAATGCATTCCCCAAGAAGAGTTACCTGTCGGAGTATTCCTCCCGCATTCACCACACCAAGACCAATCAACTGCTGGGCGCCTGGCATGACTTGGTAAATCCTGTGGGTCTGTTGGACGGAGCATCCTTCAACTTGGACTTCCATTCCGTACCCTACTATGGCGAAGATCCCATCGTGGAACGCCATTACGTGTCGGCCCGCAGCCGCCGCCAGCCCAGCATTCTCACCTTTCTCGCTCAGGATGCCGCGGGCCGCGCCTTCTGTTACTCCAATGCTAATTTGCGAAAAGGCGAAGAGGCCGAGGAAATCTTCAACTTCATCTCTTTCTGGAAACGTACTCACAATCAGTTGCCCCGCCACCTGGTATTCGATTCCCGACTCACCACTTACGCCAACCTGGCGCGATTGGACAAAATGGAGATTTCCTTTATCACCCTCCGGCGAAGGTCTCCTCGGTTGTTGAAAGAGATCATGCTGCTGCCCCGTTCGGCTTGGCGCACCGTCGAACTGGATGTCCCCACCCGCAAGTACCGCACACCCCGCTTTTTTGATCAAAAAGTCTCTCTGGCCGGCGCTACCTTCCGCCAATTGTTTATTCAGGATCTGGGCCACGAGGAACCCACCATTTTGCTCACCAACCAGCACCGCCTATCGGCCAAACAGCTGATCACCCGATATGCGCAGCGCATGCTCATTGAAAACGCGCTCTCCGATGCCGTGCGTTTCTTCCACATCGATGCGCTGTCTTCCGCCGTCGGACTAAAGATCGATTTCGACATGGTCTTGCTCGTCATCGCCAGCGGACTCTATCGCATTCTCGCTAAAACCATGCGCGGTTATTCCGATGCGCAAGCTCGCCAAATCTTCCGCGACCTGGTGGACATCCCTGCCGACGTCACGATCACGGAACGTGAAGTCCAAGTCAGCTTCCATCGCCGCTCGCACCTACCCATCCTGCTTGCCTCTGGGCTGTTCGAAAAACCTGTCGCTGTTCCGTGGTGGAACGGATTGAAGCTGCGGTTGACCACCTACAACGGACCAACACCCTAAAACCTTAGGTCAATTGGTGTCGTGGAAATCCAGGCTAGGGCGCCATTAAATAGCTCGATCACGGCCGGTTTCACATGGTCAGGGTTGAATGGGCAGACCCGTAGTATCCACCGCCGACCGCCTTCGTATGGCTCAGGCCCTTTGCT
>DATAIH010000310.1:0-84198 GCA_036262755.1 Candidatus Acidiferrum sp. | reverse complement strand
GCGATGATGCTCTGGCTCGCGATCATGGGCGTCAGGGAGAAGCGCTTGGCCCCAGCATCGTCATAGAGAACCGAGTTCACTCAAAGGCCCTTTTGGTGGGTTTCGGAACCGGATTTTCAGGACTGGCATGCCACTTCGCAGGCGGTTAGGCTGCCAGACCGCCAACGTCTTCCGATAAATCTGAAGCGCCATTGAGATTTTGGTTCTAAGGACGCTTTATGGTTCCTCTCTAACACCTTTGGCGGGCCGGTACGTAACAAGGATGATCGCAATCAAACGGCGTGCTTTTCCAGAGCTTTGAGGTCCAAGCTCAGGTGGCCGTGAGGCAGATAATGGACTGCACCCTCGCGTCGCAGAAAATTCAACGCCGTTGAAACTCTTTCTCGGCGGGCGACCACCATCTGCGACAGCTCCTCCTGAGTGAGGTACGTCTCAATTTCCACTGTCCCGCTAGACTGCTTCCCGACTCTTCCCGCTAGCCTCAGCAAGGTTTTCGCAAGCCGGCCCAGTGTGTGGTCTGTGGCTAAAGTGTTCACCTGCTCATACGCCTCTACCAAAGCGCGCCCAAGAACGTCTACCAACCTGGAAAACAAGTCGGGTCGCTGTCTCAGTATGTCCATGATTTCGTCGCGCGGGACGGGGACAGCTTCGGTGCGCTCAAGGGCTACGGCTCGATCCGGACGTCGCGCCTCCGAAATGCAAAGTTCCCCAACAACGTCCCGGCCGGCTCGCACTTCATAGATCAGCTCACGCCCTTCGGAAGTGACGGTGCCTACCTTTACAAACCCGGCTTGAAGAAAGAAGAAGGTCCGCTCCCGACCGCCGATGTCGTAGAGGACATCGTTCCGCTCGAAGGACCTTGCCTTCCGATTAGGCAGGATTGCGTCGCAAAACTTCCCGCGAAACACAGTGACTAGCGCGGAAGAAACCGCCGCTTGCGATACAGCGAGTTCATCCGTAGTAAACCACGACTGATTTTCTTCGACAAATGCCGCTTCTTCCTTCCGACCCGGAGTCGACGCTGAAGATCCATCAAGGCTCATCTCAGTTCTCTCCGCGGGCTTTGGCCTCCACAGACAATTCGCTTCGAGCGAGGTGCAAGGTTTCGAGCTAAGTCTGCGGTTACTCCAGTAGACCGCCGAACACCAAGGATTATTCCGCCCCGGCGGCCACGGATTCCACTCTATAGCGCCTTCAAATACTCAACAAGATCATGCGCTTGCGAATCGGTTAGCCCAAGGCTCATGCAGCTTTGATAGTGCTGAACCACATCGCCAAGTGTGGCGAAGCGGCCATCGTGGTAGAAGCCTCCCTTCATGTGGCTGAAGAGTCCCTTGAGCGGCGCCGTGCGATAACGGCCGTCTGGCGCACGGTTCGCTTGAAAATCATCCACACAGATCTCCGCTGGCGCATGCATATTCCAACCAGGCTCCGTGAAGAGCGGCGGCACGTGACAATTGGCACATTTCCCGGGGCCATTGAACACTTCCTTGCCTCGCATTGCAGCCTCGGGGTCAAAGCTGCCTTCCGGTGGCTTCGGCGCCGGAATACCGAGCTGGTAGAAATGCAGCGGTCCCAGTTTTGCGGTGATCAAGTCTGGTTGGTTACGCACGTTGGCAAAGCCGGCGCGGGCAGCAACCGGGAACTTAGCAGCGTCATTGAGCCGGGGATCAAAGAACGTCCCCTTGCCGTGCATTTCCAAGTTCGCTACAAAGGCATTCCAATAAGTGACGGAACCCCATCCCGTCCATGTATGGAGATTTACTCCGGCAAGTCCAAAGGCGGGCGGAATCAGTGTCGCTGCGGTTTTCCCATCGGGGCGAAACGCTTTGCCATCCAGTGGCAACTCCGCGTCGAAGTGACCAGGGCCCCAACTATTGAGCACCGTGCGGACGGTTGCCTGGTCCACGCCCAGCAGATCGGCGATCGGCTGCAGGTTCGGCGCAAGCGCAACAATCGCCCCTACATTCAAGTCGCGGTTGGCCCACCCATCGAGCCTGCGGCCAATGCCAGGGGCGAGGGAATTGTCCACAGTGGAATGGCACAAAGCGCACTGAATTCCCATCGACCGCAAGGTTCCTTGATCATTGAAAATCCCAGTTACGCCAACGACAGCGTTCAGCTTCAGCAGGGCAAGCGTGGTCGCAGGATCGTCGAGGTTGACCTGGCCGCGCTGAATAGCAGCGACGAGATCAGAAGGAAGCGCGTCTATGTCAACCTTTAACCCGACAGCCAATGCTGTCTTCGGGCTTACGCCGGCACCAACTCCTCCGAGCTTGGCGCCTTCCACAGCTTGGTGAAGCTCGAGCGTGTCGCCCCACCAGGCCTCATCTCCAAAAGTGTCGAACCGGAAGATTCTTCTTCCTTGCTTCATCATCATTTCGGCGTTCTTGTCGATAGCGCTGTCAACGGCCGATATGGAGTTGCCCTGGTCGTCTTGAGGAAAGGAGTTCGCTACGGCCGAGTTGCTGGCGAATACTGGAAATGTTTTACGTGTTTGGCCCATGAAAGAGAGAATTCCAATTGCTGCAACCGCTGAGACTAGAAGAAGGTGTTTGCGCTTGAATTCCATGCCAGCCTCCATTTGAGTGGGCAGACAGAGTGGTTGGGCACACTGTGCAAATAGATTGGTTAGCACACCCAGAAGAGCAGGTCAGTTACTTCGGTAACAAGGGCGCATTCCATTGTTCCTCCGACTTCTTTAAGGGTCTTGAACGTGCCGCACAAGCAATAAGGGCCGGTCCGGTCGACGAGTTCCAAATGGAGTACTAGACTGTCTGCGGAAAACCGCCAGGCGCGGCTGTCGAGGCTTCATAGAACCGCCGCTTTGGAATCGGGGAATCGGGTGAACGCCACAAAGGCTGTTTTGACGACATTCTTGTTTCTCTGTGCCACAAGCGCCTCGGCACAGGATAAAGAGGGTGAGAAGGAGCCCGCGGCCATCGGTGAACTTGGCGCTGTTGGTAGCTGGAATGTAAAAGGCGAAGGATCCAGTTACGGCCCGACCGTCGGGCTCGAAGTAACGCCCATCAAGAAGTGGCTGGAGCTTGAGGCCGGCCTGACGCCACTATTCGCCCGGCGTTCAACAGAATGGGAAGCAGACCTACTATTCAAAAAGCCGTGGGACATTTCGAAGAAAATGGAGTTTATGTTGGGCATTGGTCCCGCGTGGGTTCACACAAACAACTCCAATACGAGAAGGAACTCGATCAGTGGCGAAGCTGGGCCAGATTTCATGTTCTGGCCGTCCGCCAAGCGTAGATTTGGCTGGTACGTCGAACCTAGCTATGAATACAGCTTTGCGCGAGGGCATGAGCAATCGATTAGCGTAACGGTTGGCCTGCTGATAGGCATTAGATAAGAGGGGTCACACGCAGCATGCGCCTGCCTTGCCTCCCACCCTCGCGCAGAATGATGACATACACGGCTCTCCTAATGTGCTAACTGGCCTAAGAAGTGCTTCGTCTTCCGCGTGAGTTCGCTCAACCATCGAAGCTGGATCTCCGAACCGGTTCTCAGAAGCTGCAGCAACTCCGCCGGATGCCTCGAGAAATCGATCTTGCTTGCACCCCAGTCCGGCCGACGTCCGTCGGCGTCTGTGAAGCGATACTCGCGGCCTAGCTCCCAGGAGCTCAAAAGCTGTCCAGACCGCTCTAATATCCTGGGGTCTCCTGCGAGCGCGGCAACCGCTCGTCCGACAAATAGTGGGGATTCTGACTCCAGAAAGTTCTTGTCTTTCTTTCCGCCCTCACGCCAAGTCTCCTCGGTAACGCCGAACCGCTCCAGCATCGTTTCTGATCGCAGAAAACCGGGCGTTATCGCAACGGCTGAAACACCGTATGGGCGTAATTCCGCCGCCATGTTCAGAGCTAACCCTTTGAGAGCCAGCTTCACCACCTGACTCACTGGATTGCCTCCGGCGCTAAGGACCTCGTTCTCCGTGACCTCCACGATAAGACCGCTGCGGTTGCGAATCATATAGGGAGCCGCATGCTTGGCTGTGATGATGTGGGAGACGAGCGACTGCCGGAGGGCGGTCTCAGCGTTCTTGAGATCGGTCTTCCAAAATGAGCACCACTGCGCCGTCAGCGGGTCTTCACCGGCGATGCTGTTCACAAGTATATCGAGGCGGCCGCGCTCGCGAACCACACGTCCAAAGACCTCCTCCACTTCCCTTTCCACGGTGTGATCGACACGAAGCGCGATGGCGGAGCCACCGGCGGAACTGATCATCTCGGCGGTCTCGTCTACGGTTTCAGGGCGATTGTACGGAGAGCGGTTACCACGCACACTTCGTCCAGTGCAATAAACCGTAGCACCCGCCTCTGCGAGCCCTCGCGCAATGCCTCGCCCGGCGCCGCGCGTCGCCCCAGCCACCACCGCTACTAGGCCAATAAGTGGCTTCCTTCCTGCGACCGGGCGCGTGCGCGATCTGGCAGCGCCGGGGGATTGCTTGGGCCGTCCCGCCATCGCCATACCTCCAGACGCGGATCATAGCCGAATGAATCGATCCTACCAACTGCAGTATGTTCCGCGGGGAAAGGCCTCCGAAGATCTCTCGCTCTTTGTCGCCTGGAGGGTTTACATTTTTCCTGGCCTGTGACGGGCTAATCGAAAATGCTTCGCTAACGCTCTTTAGGGAAGAGTTGCCGACGGTCCGTGCCGAGTATCCTTACGTTCAAAAACCCCCTTTCTCGCGAAGGGAAAGAGGTGCCGAATGTAATCGTGGGTCGGCCCGAGCGGGCATCTGCAGTAGACTTGGCATATGGTCCGTCACATTGCGCCTGTGTTCTTTACCATGGACATTCCCGCTACGCTCGCCTATTACGTAGGCAAGCTTGGCTTCGAGTGTCTGGGGACCTGGCAGGATCCGCCCGTCTACGCCATCGTGGCGCGCGACCAGCAGATGATTCATTTCCGCTGCGCCGAGCCGCCGACCGCCAATCCCGACAAATACCGGGACGAATTGCTCGACGCGTACCTGTTCGTCGAAGATGCCGACGCACTTTACGCCGAGTACGCAGCCCAAGGCATAGAACTCACTCGGGGACTTGGCAACATGCCATGGCACAAGCGCGAGTTCGTGGTCAAGGATTGCGATGGCCGTCTGCTGGCTTTCGGCGCGAACCGGTAGTCTTCGGTCGCTCCTTTCAGAAACTGACCTGAGGGTGAGTGGCCAGGAATCGGCTTCTCGAATGGCAACAGCTGGTTGCGGACTGATCGACTGATCACGAGCTACGTAACGGTTGCGACAGGCGAACAGAAGGCCCAAGGCTCTATCAATCACGCGTGGACCGCCTAAGGCGTGTCGTGTCCCGAGATCGGGCAACCCTTCCCTTATCCGATGATGGAAGAGGTGCTGTCGTGTCGGGAGTCAATCAGTCGAGAGCACGCGACGGTCGCTGCGAAATTCAGAAACAGGGGCGCTTCATTTCAGGCCTATCGCTAAGGGATGCTTTGGCTGGTATAGGCCAACCGCGCCGCCACCGGGCAGCCGCATCTTGGTAATCGAACCCCATCGTGCTTCCTGAACTTGAGAGCATTTGACATCCTTCTTCGCAAGGGAAGCCATCTCGGCTTTCAAATCGTCGCAAATGAAATAGAGTTCGTGGGCGCCATTCTCATCGGAAGGATGGAATGCGGCTTCTCCCGGAGGCAGGGCAAAGACGAGCCAGCCATGACCCGCATCCACGGATTTGAAGCCGAGAACGTCGCGGAAGAATGCACGGTCCGCCTCGGCGTTCTTGGTGTAGACAACTATGTGAGCGGCTGAAATCATTCTGTTCCTCCGAAAAAGTGCCGAAGCTTTCAGCCGTCAAGCTTTCGCGGGCTGATACTCGCCCTCGCCCTTTTCGACGTGGCTCCAGTTTAGCTCCGCAAGATAAAGCTGGTTCCCATCGCAGTCTTCGAATCCGATGAAAGACCCGGCCTTGCCTTCATTGACGACGTCACCTTGAAAACGCACACCCTTGGCCTTCAGTGTGCTGACAGCTTCTCGAATGGAACCCTTCAATTGAAGTCCGATCGCCATTGATCCCTTCCGGCCAGCAGGAAACGCTGGGGATGCTGGGTGGAGTCCGATGGTAAGTCCCGTTCCGGCCTCTATCGAAGCCCAATGGTCGGCGAACCGATAAGCCAGTTTCAGCCCCAGCGTTTCGGAATAAAACCGGATAGCTCGGTCCATGTTCGAGACGTAAATGGTTACATTTCCACCCGAGAACATTGCGCTCCTCCCTTTGTCACTACGGGGCTTGGTCAAGCCTTGTAATTGTTTGTCCGGGAATGCTAGTAAGTAAAGAACCACTTTTGCAGCCAGGGGTACCACTTTGAAGCGTCCAGGGAAGTCTCCAATGCTCACCCTCAAGATCAAACCGAAGTCGCCCTGCCCGCTGTACCGCCAGCTCTACAATCAGCTGCGACAGTTGATCCTCGAACAAAAGCTGCGCGCCGGAGCGCGCCTTCCCTCCACACGCGTGTTGGCCCGCGCGCTCGGAGTCTCGCGGAACACGGTCCTCAACACGTATGATGCGCTCGTAGCGGACGCTTTGATAGTAGCGCGCAAGGGCTCGGGCACCCACGTAAGCATGCCCAGCGACGGTGTCCCGCCACTTGCGATGCCGATCCGACCGCCATTCGATTTGTGGGCTGCTCTACGTGAGGCGCTTTTTCCGGCAGCTTCTGTCCGGCTAAGCGACGCCGAAGGAAATCCCGTGTACATTCATCGATGATTTGCTTCGGCGCAAGCGCCGTTGGGGACGGTTCGAATTTCCATCGACATTTGTCGCAGATCGCAAGCAGGTGACGGGTCACTCGGAGATTTGACACCACCCAGGAAGACGGTCAGCCTGGGGACTGCTGACAATCGGCCCAGAATGACGTTCTTACTGTCGTACCACCCCTTCTCTTACCAGTAACTACAATTCTATTTGATATCCTCGATACACGGATGTATAAGGCCAACTTAGCCCACCTCAGAAACCAGGTCCAGATCGACGGCCAGTTTGGAACGTCACCGCGATCAGGAACCTAGTTATCTCCCGTCTCGACTGACAAGCCGGAAATCTCGAGGAGGTGATCCGATGACACAGGAGAACAAAGCGGTCATCCGTCGTTTGTTCGCGGATGGCGTCAATAACCGGGTAAAGAGTCGAAAGATCACCATGAGCAAAAGGGCTTGCTTGGCCTGCTGTGCCATGTGCGCGGCCCTGCTTTTGTCCGCGACGCATTCCGCCTTTGCCGCCGAAGGACCTTACGGCGGAACTCCCGCCCCGATTCCCGGCACGGTGCAGGCCGAGAACTACGATACCGGCGGGCAGGGAGTTGCCTACAACGTAACTTCGATCAATGGCTCGGCTAACAATTACCGTTCGGACGGTGTCGATTTGGAAGTGACCACCGACACCGGCGGTGGCTATGACCTGGGTTGGACCGCCAAAGGCCAGTGGTTCAAGTACACCGTCAACGTGACCGCCGCAGGAACCTACAGGGTCACGTTCCGCGTGGCCGCAATTAACGCCGTGACCGATGCATTCCACATCTCCAACTCGTCCGGCACGAATTTAACGGGCAACATCAACGTGCCGGCGACGGGCGCCTGGCAAAACTGGACCAACGTAACGGCCAGCATCACGCTGCCGGCCGGCCAGCAGACCCTGACCCTCGATCAGGACAACCCGGGCTGGAACATCAATGACTTCACCGTTTCTACCACCGAAGGTCCCTACGGCGGAACACCCTGGCCTGTTCCTGGCACCGTGCAAGCCGAGAACTACGACTTGGGTGGTCAAGGAGTGGGCTACAGCGTAACTTCAGTTAACGGCTCGGCAAACAACTACCGTTCGGACGGTGTTGATCTGGAGGTGACCACTGACACCGGCGGCGGCCATGACCTAGGTTGGACTGCAAGCGGGCAGTGGTTCAGGTACACAGTGAACGCCGCTTCAGCGGAGACTTACACCGTAACCTTCCGGGTGGCTTCACCGAGTGGGGTATCGGATGCTTTCCATATCTCCAACTCATCGGGAACCAACCTCACCGGGTCAGTCAGCGTACCCGCGACAGGAGGATGGCAGAACTGGACCAATGTGACCGCCACAGTGACGCTGCCCGCAGGGCAGCAGGTACTGACTCTGGACCAGGATGCCGGCGGCTGGAATATCAACTACATGACGTTTGCCTCCGGCGGCGGGAACGGCTCGTGCGCGGGCGTCTCCTCCATCACCGTCAATGGAACAACGTATGCGCCGCAGTGGTGCCAGGAATTCAACGGCGGCGCGGGTTCTCCCGATACCACGGTGTGGAAATTCGACCTCGGAAACAATAACGGCTGGGGCAACGGTGAAGTCGAAGTGTACTGCGGACCTCCGGGTTACCCCAACAACCCGTCTCAGTGCCCGACGACCTTCAGTACTTCTACCGCCCCCGTCTACATTGATGGGAGCGGGCACCTGGTGATCCAGCCCAGAGACGTTAACGGAACCTGGATATCCGGGCGCATGAACACCGAAGGCAAACAGAACTTCCAGTTCGGCATTCTGCAAGCGAGCATCCAGCTCCCCAATACCACAAACCAGGGCTTGTGGCCTGCGTTTTGGACACTAGGCAGCAATATCACGACCGTGCCATGGCCCACCTGCGGCGAGGCCGATATCATGGAGAATTGGTCTCCACAAGTACATAGCGGAGCAGGTCCGTCGGGGAACAACTCCACGATCCACACAGCGAAGACGGGAGGGACCGGAATTGGAGCGCGTTACACCTTCCCGAGCGGCGAGGCAGCCGACACGGCCTTCCATACCTACGGCGTCATCTGGACGCAAAACGAGATGCAGTTCTTCGTGGATAACGCTTCGACACCGTTCCTTACAGTGACCCCCAGCAGCCTTCCTGCAGGAGATACCTGGCCGTTCAACCAGAACATCTTCACGATCCTGAACGTGGCTGTGGGCGGGACCCTTGGAGGATCGACCAGCGGCCTGACGAATCCGGGGCCTATGATTGTCGACTACGTTCGTTGGTATACGCCTCAATGAAGCGCGCCATGGATTGCTGACGGTGGACGGAGGTCCACTGTCAGCTAACATGCGAAGGTGTCGTGAAACGAATGGGTGAGGGTATTGCCTGAGATGTTGAAGGAGCATACCAACTCGCGAAATAGCTCGCTTTGTCCAGCTTGGCGAGTAAGAGGAGACGCTCCGGATCCTTCGGTACAGACTCAATTCACGTAATTCGAGCGCGTCCGTTATATGCCTGGCGTGCGCCGGATACCGTGTAGGTGGTGGGTCAATTTCGGATGAGACTCGTCACGCAGGAGCAACCCGGAAGTTGATCCTCGCCCCTATGCAATAATGTGACTGTCGATTTTCGCCCTTGGCGCCTTGGACGAATCGTGATTTCAGAGCAACTTTTGGCCCTGAAGAGGCGACTTATCCACATCTTTACCCAGCGCTCGCAGAACAAGCTCGGTTCGTACAGGAAGATGTTGTTGGCTGCTGTCAGCGCAGCCGCCATCGCCGGGCCGATTTTGTGCGGTGTTGTGTTCCCGCAGAACTGTGCGCCGTCGATGCAAACGGCCACCGAGCCTTTGCCGTCTTTCGAGGTGGCTTCGATCAAGCCGAGTCGACCCGGCGAAATAGAGTCGTCGGGAAGTGATGCTGACGGCCGGTTTGCTCGTACAGACGTGACGCCCAGGTGGCTCATGGAGTACGCGTATTACAACGTAGAGACTGCCGTAGCCTTTCAGGTCCTTGGGGGACCGCGCTGGATGTATACGGAAAGATATGATGTTGATGCGAAGGTGGAGGACTCGGTCGACGAGCAATTCCATAAACTTCCGTGGGCCAAATATCGGGAGCAGTATGGATTGATGGTTCAATCGCTGCTTGCCGATCGGTTCAAATTAAAAATACATCAGGAAACGAGGATGAGACGGGCCTATGCGTTGGTTGTCGCAAAGGGAGGACCGAAATTCCTGCAAACAGAATACGCAGTGCCTGCTCCTGGTCGCTCACTGACATCGTCGGGCGGCAGGCCCTTGCCCTCCTTACCACCTGGCATGAAGAGGATCGCCGTGCACGCGAATATTGGTCTTCTCGCCTTGGGGCTCTCGCGCCAGCCCGAGATAGGCCGCAGGGTTATGGATGACACAGGCCTCGAACGTCAATACGATTTAATACTCCAGTGGTCGCCAGACCAAAGCTTCGCTGAGATGCCCAGCAGAGGCATCAGCCCGGGTAATGAGGCCGCGTCCCCGGCCAATGTTTCTGGGCCATCGATCTTCACCGCGCTTCAGCAGCAGCTTGGCCTGAAGCTGAAGCCGACCATAGGCCCAGTGGATGTGATCGTCATCGATCATATTGAGCGTCCGTCGGAGAATTGACCGCCGCAGGCGCAATCCGCAACGAGGCCTTAGCTTTCGCGGTGACCCAACGGCGCAGCCTTTGCGCCGGCAATCAACTTCTGTGTCCGGAAACTGACCCGCTACCACCGTGTAGTCTTTTCTGGCCACGCTGGAACGAACGGCGATCAGATCTGATCGGCCATTCCGGTCGGATGACGGGCAAACCGTAAGTCGAGAATTTGACTGAACGAGAGTTGCAGACTAATCGTCCAATTGGTGCCAATCGAGCAGGAAGAAACCATCCCGAAACTACTCATAACGCAACGCCACGATGGGATCGACACGCATCGCGCGCCGCGCGGGAACGTACGATGCGAAAAGCGCGACAACAGCAAGAAGCGCGGCGACAGCGACAAAGGTCAACGGGTCGGTGGCCCCGACGCCAAACAGGAGTGAAGACATCAGGCGCGTAACCGCAAGCGACGCGGCAATGCCGACAGCCACGCCGATGACGGCGAGACGCGAACCTTCCCCTAAGATCAAGCGCAGAACATCGCTGCGTTGCGCGCCAAGCGCAACGCGAATGCCGATCTCTTGTGTGCGGCGTGTCACGGCATATGAAAGAAGGCCATAGAGTCCCACAGCGGCTAACGTCAATGCGGCTGCTGCGAACACTCCGGCAAGAAGGAACAGGAAGCGCTTCTGGGCCATCCAGCCGCCAAGGGCCCCGGCGTAGGTGGAGAATTCCACCGGGATATTCGGATCGAGCTGATGAAAAATTGCCCGCGCCGAGGGAACTATGGCGCCGCTCGGCAATTCTGTGCGCAGAACAATCGCCGGCGAACCGTTCCCCAGCCCGCGCTGGCGATAATCCACATACACCATCGGGGTCACAGGCTGATCCAATCCTTCGGCGCGAACGTTGCCGACAACTCCGACAATCGTGAGGGGCTTCAGGATGCCGTCCATGTTGCTGAAGTCGATGACCTGGCCGACGGGATTTTGATTCGGCCACTTCTCGCGGGCCAGGTTTTGGCTAATCAGTGCAACGTTCGGAGCGTCAGGGCCATCCTGCGGGCCGAACATTCTCCCTTGGATCAGCGGAATTCCGGTGGTGAGGAAAAATCCCGCGCTTGCAACGGCGCGGTCCGCTTGCCCGGTTTGGTCCGTATTTTGGGCCATGCGGTTGCGGTCATCAAAATTCTTAGGCGCCGCTTGGCCGTTGAGAATCAAAAATAATCCATCATTAAATCCGTCGGCGTCCGCGATAGGAAGCGCTCCCGCCACTCCGGCCGAGTCGACTCCCGGAATCGCTCGCACTCTCTCGAGCGCGCTGTCGAGGAATTGAGTCTGCTGCGCGATTTCCGCCTGTTTCTGCTCGGGTGTCAGTTCGTCTTGTGCCTGAGGCATCGAGAACTTCAAGACCAGCAAATTCTCGCCCTTGAAGCCCGGGCTCACCGAGATTAGCCGCAGAAAACTCCGGCCCAACAGGCCCGCGCTGACGAGCAGCAGCAGCGTCGCGGCAATCTCGCCAATGACCAGCGAGCTCCGAGCTTTCTGGCTTGCGCTGCTGTAGCCGCGGGCACCGGCACTCAACGCGTCTGCGAGGTCAACCTCGCCGGCCCGCCACGCAGCAAACAATCCAAGGCCGATGGCAACGGCCAACGTCGTGGCCAGCGTAAACAAGGCGACGGTTCCGTTGATGGCGATGCCCTGCTGCCGCGGCAAGCTTGCCGGAAGGATCGCGGGAAGCAATTGCGTGGTCCACGTGGCCAGCAGGGTTCCCAGCGCGCCGCCGGCCAAGGCCAAGGCCAGCGATTCCGCCAGCAATTGTTGAACGAGCCGTCCGCGGCCAGCGCCCAAAGCCGCACGCACGCTTAATTCCTTACGCCGCGCGGAGGTGCGCGCCAGCAAAAGGCCAGCGACGTTCGCGCACGCGACGAGGAACAACAGGATGACCGCGCCGAAAAGGGCGATGAGAGCAGCGCGGACATTTTCGACGATGACGTCGGCCAACGGAATGACCGTAGCATCAGAGAGAAAATAATCAGAGATTTCGTTCTTGCCATACTGAGCATGAATTCGGCGAGCGATCGTGTCCAGGTCTGCTTGCGCCTGTTCCCTACTCACGCCGTCACGAAGACGCGCGATGCCTTCTCCGTTGTGGGACGTCCGGCTGCTAGACCATCCGTAGGGTTCGCGCGGCACCCAGATAGCGATACCTGGCCCAAAATCGAAACCTTGCGGCATCACGCCAACGACGGAATAAGCTTGTGCGTCCATGGACAAATGCACCTGGGAGAAGTCCGCCCTGCCTCCGAGGTACTTCTGCCAATAACCATAACTAACGATCATGGCAGGAGTGCCGTGAACGCGCAGCTCGTCGGCAGAGAATTCACGGCCTCGAAACGGCTCCACGCCCATCACCTTGAAAAAATCCTGAGAAACGAGGCCGATGTTCACGCGCGCGGGCTCGGCGCCGCCAGAAACTGACTCCGGGCCGGAGAAAAATGTAGCCAGACCCTCGAGCGTGTGGTTCTGCGAACGAAAATCCAGGAAATTCGGATCCGCCAAACGCGCTCGATGGCCATTCGCTTCCTCTTCCCAAACTGTCACGATTCGTTGCGGGTTAGGATAAGGAAGCGGACGCAGCAGGACAGCGTCGACTACGGAAAAAATTGCCGTGGATGCGCCGATTCCGAGAGCCAGAATCAGCACGACAATCAGCGTGAATCCGGGATTCTTGACCAGCACGCGTATTCCGTACCTCAAGTCTTGTATCAAGGTGTCCATTGGCAACCTCGCTCGCGCAGCTGACTCCAATCTCTTCCCTATTCCATCTCGACCATGTTCAGGGTCGCGTCACCGCGCCGGTCGGGGCGCCTTCGCCTATGGGCAAGCGGTATTCCAGCTGCATCGCGAACTAAGTCTTCCATATTGTGTCGGTTAAAAGAAGGGTTGCGTAATTCATGGGTCGCTTACTGCCCAGTAGCGGGAATGATCGTCTCGAATACGCACGCTCGTCTGGGGGGCGGATGACGGGCCAACCGTAAAGTCGAGTGTCGGGGTCCACCTCTAGTCTGAGACGCAAAGGTCTCCGTACCTCGCTGAATATTAGAAGGACCGCGCTTATTCGCTCTTAGTAGCGCGGAGCAGAACCCTGCGCACGGGTTCGCTGGCCTCAAGATCTTCACGAACTCCCGGGGGTTCGGCTCCCGCTTGCAGCAGCGCCTCGACCGTTCCTGCATAGTCGCCTTTCTCCCGGTTCCAGCCGTGGAGCGAGCCGTAGATGGCCCAAGAGAGCGGCTTGCCGCCAAAATTCTCGTCGCATATTTCCAAAGGCGGCTTATAACGCAGGATCTCCTGAACCATTGCGGTATTTCCGTGGAAAGCTGCCCAATGCAACGGGCTAGCACCGTGCTGGCCGCGCGCATCGACCGGCCAGCCCGCGGCGAGCATGAGGCGGACCGCCTCTGTGTTGTTGGACTGTGCGGCGTAGGCTACTTTGCGACGGTCGCTCCCCGAAAGCATTTGGACAAGATTGGCGTGGCTGGCGAGCATGGACTTGAAGATGGACTCTTCGCCGAGTTCACACGCGAGAGCCAACTTCAGTTCGTCGGGACTGCGATCAAAGAGCAGGCGGAAGACGTCTTCGTGACCAAATTCGCGGGCGATGCTATGCGCCGTCTTATGCGCGCCGAGTGCCCAAATGTAAATGGTTCCACCTGCCCGTGGGTCATTTTTGGGGAAATATTCGTCGGAAACACTCATTCGTAGACATGCAGGATCAGCTTCGAGGTGCTCGCGCACAAGCGGCAGGTCGCCAAGAGCGGAGGCCATGAGAATGTCCGTGCGGCAGCCTCGCGTTAGCAGGTAACGCGCCACGTCTTGCCGGTCGCGCACCATGTATTGGGCAGGGGTAGATTCATGGTCTATATCGAGGGCGTCTATTTCGGCGCCACTCTCCAGCAGGTACTCGGCAATCTCTTTGGTAGGAGCGAAGTGCAGAGGCATTTGCCCGTCACCGCCGCGTGCGTGTACCAAAGCAGGATTGGCGGAGACAAGCTCTTTAACCTTCTCGAACATCCCGAGTGCGGCCGCCGCGTGCACATCCACGATGGCGCCACGCTCGATGAGGTAAGGAGCAAGCCAGGCCGGCCTGTCGGCACGCGCCGCATCGTCGAGCACGCCAAAGCCTCCTGCCCACCAATGCGTTCTAGCATTAATGTTTGCGCCCGCCCGCAGCAGCGCATCGATGACTCCCCGATTGCTGCGCTGCACCGCGGCAAACAGCGGGGTGTCGCCGAAGCCGTAATCTGGCAGGGCGTCGTCTATCCTGGTCTTCAAATCCCCGTGCTGTTCCAGTAACAGCGCGACTCGACGCGCGTCGCCTGCAATCACGGCAGCCTTCAGCGCATCGGCGGGTGCAAATCCGCGCACAACTGATTCCACGTACTCTTTCAGTTTTGCCCAACTCGCAAAGCCGTACTCTCGCGCAATCGTATGCTGGGCGTCTGACAGTTTTGTGTCTTCCACGGTGGGTGCCAATCCCTGAGCGCGCAATCGTTCCACCGCTTTCGGATTTGCCCTTTGAAGCTCATGGAGTAGATCTTTCGCTTCGTTTTTTAGGTATTCGAGACTGGGGCGTGCAGGCAGGTCGCGAGACATCGTTCCTCCTTCTTATCGCCCGATGTCCGCTAATGGGGGGCAGAAGAGAGGTTGATGTTCGGCATTTCGGAAAAGCCCAGGTGGGATCATCCCTTTCCGCGGACGGGGTGCAACCTGGATCGCCATGTGGAGTATATCAAGGCTGATGGGAGACGGCGAGAAAACAACCGTGTCGAAATGAAAGCGCCGCCGGAGCCAACAAATGCAGGCCAGCGGGACACTCATCCGTTCTTCGCGCCTGAGACGATAATGCGGATTCTACACCAAGTGGCTGGTGTAAATTCATGAGTCACGGGCAAGCCTGAAGTGATCGGCCGATTGTGAATTTCTTGCTTGCCGACCACTCGCCCAACAGGAAGGGTCTTTACGTAAACGCGCAGTAATATGGCAGGCGAGTCTGGAGAGGAGGGGGAGAGATGTTCGGACGCAATTTTGTGCGACTTGTGTCGATTGGGTATTTCTCGTTGCTGTGTTGCGGAGTAATCTCGGCGCAGGCGAAGACGGTAACCGCGCGGGAGGTCGTCGCGCGGATCCAGCAGCATGTTGGAGTGGCGTGGCATGCGGAGACGGTGGATACATTTAAGGCCGGCGATCCGGACACTCCGGTGACCGGAATAGCGGTGACAATGATGGCCACACTGGACGTTTTGCAACGCGCCACTGCCGCCGGAAGGAATTTGGTCATCACGCATGAGCCCACCTTTTACAACCATCTCGACAAATTGGATGAGGTTCACGACAAGGAGAAGGACCCGGTGCTCGCCGCGAAGCTGGCGTTCATCGCCGAGCACAAACTGGTCATTTGGCGATTTCATGATCACTGGCACGAGCGGACGCCGGATGGGATTGAAGCCGGAATGGCGCGCGCGCTGGGTTGGGAGAAATATCAGGGCCAGGGTCGCGAAAACCAATACTTGTTTGCTATCCCCGAGACCACTCTCAAAGAACTGGCCCAGGAACTGCGCGAGAAGCTGCAGTTACACGTGTTGCGCGTTGTGGGCGATCCACAGCTAAAAATCAAAAGGGTTGCGCTCGTGCCCGGCGCCTCAGGCCTCACCTGGGAGACACGCGCGCTGGAAATCGACGATGTGGACGTGCTTGTTACCGGAGAGCCCCGCGAGTGGGAAACCGTCGAGTATGTGGCCGATGCGGTCACGGAGCACAAGAAGAAGGGGTTGATCATTCTGAGCCACATTCCCTCCGAGCAGGCCGGGATGGAAGAGTGCGCGCGCTGGTTGAAGACCTTCGTCACCGAGGTGCCAGTCGAATTTGTCGCGACGGCGGATCCATTCTGGAAAAATTGAAGCAGCTGACAGGACGCGGCCGGACAATAAGCGAATCGGCTGTATCAACAGAACCGTGGCTGCACTGAGCATCTTAGCGGCCGGATACGCAATCGCTCACACCTCGACAGGCACCGCTTGCCGTCACGAAGCAGGCGAAACATGAGCAACGAACCGACTAGAGGTCGCAAAATCCGAAGCCGCAGAAACCACGAGCCCTTCCGATCCGTCTATCTCTCCACGGCCACTCAGACGGGGAGAAATAGACGCCCGTTTCCGTGGATCGGCCTTCAAATCACTCTTTCACACTGGCGAGCTTGTTCCTGGCAGCAACCTGCCTTACCCTTGCAGCATCTCACACGACTCCAGCCCACGCCGCTTCCCGGAAAGTTGCCGCCCAAAAACCCCGCGCGAGCCTATCTCATGTCGGACGATATGGAGAACGCTCGCGAGATTCTCGGCCGCCTCTTGAAAATAGACCCGGGAAACAACCCCGGCCGTCAGGGATGGCTCAATCTAATGCCTCCCGCAACGCACAAAGAATGAAATCTCTGCATGCCGTCTCACTTTAGCGTCGCAAACCTGGACTCGCCCCGGTACTTGACTTGTGTCCCGATTAATGCGAAAAAGTTCCAGGAACTTCGCATGTTTTGGTCTTACGGGAGAATCTCCGGGGACGCGCCTGAAAGAGCCCGCCAACCGAAGCAACGAGGAACGGTGGGGTTCTAAGTTTCAGAAAACACGTACTTTGATGCTGTGGCTGCTTGGAGGGGTCTGAGCGAAAGTACGTGGCCATTGGCGTGCGGTGCGGCCACGGAATAGTCGAGTCCTTATAGAAAGGGACACGGATGGTTCGCGATGGCGAATTCACGGTCGCAGATGTCAAGAGAGTTCTTGGCGAGCATTGGTGGATCATTCCTCTTTGCGCGGTGGGCTGTGCGGCACTCAGCGCATCGCTCGCAACGCGACTTCCGAAAAAATACACGTCCCAGGCCGTCGTGCTCGTGGCCAAACCGACGGTCCCAAGCGAATACGTGAAGCCCGTCGTGACCGAGGATTTGAACCAGCGCCTGGCACCGATGAAAGAGCAAATCCTAAGCCGGACCCGCCTCGAGCCGGTTATCGAAAAACATGATCTTTACCACGCGGATCGCGGCAGGCTCAAGATGGAGGACTTGATTGAACGCCTGCGGAAGGCCATCGAGATTTCTCCCTTTGAACTGATGCCCGGGACGCAAGATCGGACCATCCCCGGCTTTTCCCTGCAGGTGACCCTCGACAACCCCCAAAGCGCTCGGGAGATTTGCACAGAAATAACCTCGATGTTCATGGAGCAAAATGCGCGAGATTTGGAGCAACAGGCGGTGCGCACAGCATCTTTCAGCGCTCAGCAACTGGAGGAAGCGAAAGCCAAGCTTGCCGAACAAGATGCCAAGCTGGCCCAATTGAAGCGTCAATCCGTCGGATCTTTGGCACCAGAGCAAAGCAACCCGAGCTCATTGTCGACTCTGAACTCGCGGTTGAAGGCCAATGCACAAGCGCTAAGCCTGGTACAGCAGGACAAGGCGTTCGATGAATCTCACTTGAGCGAGGCGAAAGCAAATTGGAAGGCATCCCGATCGGAGCCGAATCCGCAAACTCTTCAGGAGCAACTGCGGGTCGAACAAGACCAATTGACGGTTCTCGAGTCGCGATATACCGCCGAGCACCCTGCGGTGATCAACGCCAAGAATCGCATCACGGAGCTCAAGAAGAGGTTGGCAGCAACTGCAAATCCCGATACTACTTCAGCGGAATCACAAATGGCGTCTGAGCCGTCTCAGATTCAGAGGCTGCGCTCGAAGCTGCGACAGGATGAAGTTAGGATTGCGGATCTTACCAAGCAGCAGACGGAAATCCAAGATCAGATCCGACTTTTGGAAGGGCGCGCACAAGCCACCCCGATAGCGGAGCAGCAAGAAAAAGAGTTGACGCGGAATTACCAGAGCGTGCTGGACCATTACAACGATCTCTTGAAGCAGCAACAAGCGATGGCAACAGACCCGGCTCATCAACAGCAAGGCGAGCAATTTCGCGTACTGGATCCGCCGAGTCTTCCGGCGAAGCCCTCATTTCCCAAGATCTTATATTTTGCGGCGTGGGGACTTGGAGGGGGGATGGTGTTGGGTTTGGCCATCCTATACTTCTTCATGGCGACGGACCATACACTGCACACGGAGAAGGAGGTTGAGATGTATCTAAAGCTTCCTGTCCTTGGCAGTTTGCCCGTGATGAAACCCTTTGCTCGAAGGGCTGGGAACGCGGCGCGGCTGGGGCGATCTATACTTGGGAAGGATTGACTCGAGGTAAGCAACATTGCGAGGCCACCATGAGTCGCGTTCATGAGCGTTGAAGCGGCTCCTCGAGCGCAACCCGGCCATCCGCTACTCCGCCCGCAGAGTTTAGACCCTGAGCGAGCCACGAAACGCCCTAGCGGCATAGTAAGATTCCGCGCCGTTGTGATACACGAAAACAGTGTCGTAGCGGCGATCACAAAAGAGGGCACCGCCGAGGTTTCGGATATCAGAAGGTGTTTTCACCCAGCTCGACGTTTTCGTATCGAAATCTCCATGTTTCTGCAGCTCTCGATATTGTTCTTCCGTTAAAAGCTCAATGCCCATGGCAGCTGCCATATTCATCGCGCTGTCTTTTGGTTTATGTTCTTTTCTGGACTCCAGCGCTTCACGGTCGTAGCAAACACTTCTGCGGCCTTTGGGGCTTTCGGCTGCACAATCACAAAAAACGTATTCGCCCGACTTTTCATCATGGCCAACAACGTCTGGTTCACCGCCGGTTCTTTCCATTTCATGGAGTGACCACAATTTTTCAGCATTAGCTTCCAGCTTTCCTTGTATTTGAGCCCATGCAAGACCTCTATGGCGGTTCATGTTTTTCTCAAAGCGGACTTTCAATGCTGCGAGTAGTTCTTTACGTTGTTCTGGTGACAAGCCTTTTTTGTTGCTGTTCATGTTTCGCGCTTTTGTCGCTCTCATGGTCGTCCCTTCCCGCGTTTTTTGTCTGTTATTCCGCCGCGCTCCGCCGCATGGGAGTTCTTTCGGCTTGTCTTTGCGTTCTTGTCAATTCGCAGCTTCCACGCCGTTCGGAGTGCACCCGTCACTACATCCTCGCTCGCCGCCGCCAGGCGAATATGCGTGTGCCCCATCTTTCCCCAGCCGCCAGGAATCGGCAGGAAGATCTCGGGCGCCTCCTCGACAAACGCCGCCTGCTGCTCCAGCGTAAGCATCAGATTTCCGTACCCCGCTGCTTGCGAGGCCAGCGAAGCAAATTTCCTGCCTCCTACACGAAAGGCCGGCAATCCTGCATGGGAGTACTCTTCCACCCCCGTCAGGCTCAGCGCAATCCTGCGAAAGTCTGCTGCGGTCATCGGGTAACCTCTAGATTACGGAGTATCTACCATCATCGGACGGCGTATGTCTACCGCTCCCGGCCGAATCATTGGCAAACTTTCGGTTTAGCCTTTGGGGAAGAGGCTTTCGGAAAGAGTTGCCGACAGGCCGGTCACGGACGATCTGGTATAAAAGACTGCGGCGTTAGCCAGAGCGATTACTCCTTCGACAAGAACGACTGTTCCAGACGAGGGATTTTGAAGGAGGGGGGGTGAGGGTGCTAGGTAACCACAAATCTCGAAAGCAGAAAGTGGGGCGACGATGAGAACGGCATTGCTGCGATTCGACGGCGCTGTCGAGCGGGATCCCGCCATCGATGCGTGGATGAAGGAACATGCGGGTGGATTGGGAGCCATCGCGCATCAGTGGTTTGAGGTCATGCGAAAATGCGGAGACGAAGTCCGGGAGCTCTTGCATGACGGGTGTCCGGTGGCATGTTTGGGAGATGCGCCCTTCGGCTACGTCAATGTATTCACTTCGCACGTAAACGTGGGGTTCTTTCACGGCGCAGCGCTACCGGATCCAGCCCGGTTGTTGCAAGGCACCGGCAAGTTCATGCGCCATGTGAAGTTGAGGCCGGGACCGGCCACAAACGCCGGAGCGCTGAGCATGCTCATCGATGCGGCGTACTCGGATATAAAGGCGCGCGTCGAAAACGGCTAGCTCAGGGGAAACGCTTTGGGAGAAACGACGCGAATGTGAACCACCATTACTGACGATATGTCACGCGCATCGCCATCGGTACAGCAGCGATGCCGGAAAGTTCGTTGTCGAGATCGTCGTTGACGAGGAATATCTGGTCCTAAACTACGAAGGACCGTGGCAGCGGGAGGGAGACGAATGACTGTCATCGACTGGCTGTTGGATTCCGACCCGTCAATCCGCTGGCAAGTGATGCGCGACCTGACCGGCGCGCCCGCGAGGCAGGTCGCGGCCGAGCGTGCGCGGGTCGCCACCGAAGGCATGGGCGCGAGGCTGCTCTCCGAACAGGCGGACGACGGTCGGTGGGGTGGCGCGGCATGGAACCGCGGTTGGAACTCGACCATGCATGTCCTCACGCTGCTGCGGGAACTGGGTCTGGATCCGGCGAGCGACCCAGCGCGCCGGGCCGTGGGTCTCATCCGCGACCGGGTAACGTGGCAGGGATGTGGCCCGCAAGAATGTAACCGCAATACCTTCTTTGAAGGCGAGGTCGAACCGTGCATCAACGGGCAGGTCGGGGCGGTCGGCGCCTACTTCGGCCAGGACGTCCGAGGCATCGTCGACCGGTTGCTCGGCGAGCAGCTGCCCGACGGGGGCTGGAACTGCGAGGCGCCGGACCGCTCGACGCGGTCGTCGTTCAACACCACCATCTGTGTGCTGGAGGCTCTGCTCGAGTACGAACGAGCTGACAACGGCACACCGGCGGTGACCGAGGCCCGTCTCCGCGGGCAGGAGTATCTGCTGGAGCGCCGACTCTGGCGTCGGCGGTCGACCGGTCAGGTGATCGAGCGAGATCGCAAGGGCAACGGATCCTGGACGCGCTTCGCCTTCCCGACGTGGTGGCACTACGACGTGCTCCGTGGGCTCGAGTACCTGCGTAGCGCTGGCGTTACGCCCGACGAACGGATGGCCGAGGCGATCGAGCTGGTCGCGTCCAAGCGCGGCGGCGAGGGGCGATGGCTGCTCGAGACCCGGTATCCCGGCGTGATGCCGATCGAGACGGACGACGGCGAGGGCCGACCGAGCCGCTGGAACACCTTACGCGCCCTGCGCGTGCTCGGCTGGTACGAGCGCGCTGATTCGCAAGCGCGGTGAGGTTCCCCTCTCTGGCCGGGACGCGCCGCCGACTCCGGCAAGCTTACATCGTTACCGATAAATCGCGGCTCTGGCCGCTCATTGGCGCTATCGCGGCCGGATACGCTTGCTGTCGACGTCGCTGACCGTCAGGTGTGTTAGCTCACTTCCAACATCGCATCCCTTTAGGCTAGGATGTGCCCATAGACGGTTCATCCTGCCCAGCACCTCGTGCGAAAAAGGAGGCGTAGCGTGATCAAACGCGATGTGGTCACAGGTTTGGCAATCGGTCTGGCGAGCGTAGTGTGCGTTCCGCGGGCGCATGCCGCTGGACAATCCTGCGAGCAGTTGGCGCAACTCAATTTGTCAAAGACGAAAATCACCTCGGCGGAGACGGTCGCCGCGGGCGCTTTCACCCCGCCCGAGGACATGACGCCCTCGCTTGCCACGTTCTACAAACAGCTTCCTGCCTTTTGCCGCGTCAAGGCCGTAGCCATGCCTTCCGCCGATTCGGATATCAAGATCGAAGTCTGGTTGCCCACAAGCGGCTGGAACGGCAGATTCCGCGGCCAGGGCAACGGCGGCTTCGCCGGTGAAATTGACTATCGCTCGCTCGGCCAAGCGATTTCGCAGGGCTACGCGTCGGCGGCGACCGACACCGGCCACGCCGGTTCCGGCACGGACGCGCGCTGGGCTCTCGGCCATCCCGAAAAAATCACGGACTTCGCCTACCGCGCCATTCACGAAATGACCGCCGTCGGGAAGGCTACCGTGAAAGCCTTCTACGGCGACGCGCCGCAGCACGCCTACTTCGCCAGCTGCTCGAACGGCGGCCGCCAGGCCTTGATGGAAGCGCAGCGCTTCCCCGAGGACTACGACGGCATCCTCGCCGGCGCTCCCGCGAATTACTGGACGCACTTGCTCTCTAGCGCCGTTTGGAACGCGCAGGTCACCACGCTCGATCCTGCCAGCTACATTTCCGCGAGCAAAATTCCCGCGATCGCTCAGGCCGTCAACGAAGCCTGCGACACCGTCGACGGCGTGAAAGACGGCGTGCTTAACGATCCGCGCGATTGCCACTTCAAACCCGCCAAGCTGCTGTGCAAGGGAGGTGATGCCGATGCGTGCCTCACGCAGCCACAGGTCACCGCGCTCGAAAAACTCTACCAAGGGGCGCGCGACTCCAGCGGTCGCCAAGTCTTTCCTGGCTTCGTGCCCGGCGGCGAGGACGGGCTCGGCGGCTGGCCGCTTTGGATTACCGGCCAGGGTCCCGGCCAAAGCCTGCTCTTTGCCTTCGGTAACGGCTATTTCTCGGACATGGTCTACAATGACGCAAACTGGAACTACAAAACCGCGAAACTCGGCGACGCCGTCGCCGCCTCCGACCAGAAATTCGCGAGCGTCCTGAACTCCACCGACCCCAACATGAAAGCCTTCGCCTCACACGGTGGTAAGCTCATCATCTACCACGGTTGGAACGACGCCGCCATTTCCGCTCTCAATTCCATCAATTATTTCGAAAGCGTCCGCAAAGCCATGGGCGGCGCGCAAACCGATTCTTTCCTGCGGCTCTATATGGTTCCGGGAATGCAGCATTGCTTCGGCGGCCCCGGCACCGACACGTTTGGCCAGTTCGGACTCAGCCCGCAAAACGATCCGCAACACAACATGTACGTGGCGTTGGAGCAATGGGTCGAAAAAGGCTCGGCTCCAACTTCGGTCATCGCTTCCAGATTGGATGGACAAGGCCCGGCCGCAAAAGTGATCGAGACGCGTCCGCTCTGCGCTTATCCGCAGGAAGCGAAGTACAAAGGAAGCGGCGATACAAACGATGCGGCGAACTTTGTCTGCGCTGCTCCGGAAAAATGAGGATCGGAATTGCGGGGACGACTCTCGGAGGGGTTTCCGCTGCACACGCGGCAACGGTCGGCTTCCGGTTAGACGGTCCTCGCTAAGTCCTTGGCATAGATCGGGTCTTCGACAACCTGTGGCTCTCCGCGCTTGCCCAGAGGTTTGCGGATCCAACGTCACGTAGCGGCGGCGCAGTCAGGGCAAACGAGGTCGATCATGGCGACGTTCTGGGGTGTAGATTCGGCACTCCCCGCAAATGGCGTGGTGCAAAACCAAACGCTCTTCGATTTCATCACGCAGCAATGCGGGCAAGCCCCTGCTTTTTGGGGGCGCTATATTGGAGGACGCTTTGCGTTGACACCGGCTGAGGCCCAGTTCATTCACAACAAGGGCTGCCGCATACTCCTTGTTTATAATGGCACGCACAATTCTCCTCGAAGTGTGCAGGGAGGATCTGCTGAGGGCGCCAATGACGCGAACAACGCCATCGCTGCCGCGCAAACCCTCGGAGTTCCTGACGGCGTCTGGGTCTACGCCGACGTCGAGTCTAGCTGGACGCCAACGTCAGCGTGGTTTCAAGGCTGGTCGGACGCAATGTTCAATTCGCAGTTCGGAGGTGCCGGCGGTATCTACGGCAACCCAAATAAGACGAATGCCGCGAATTTTAATGTCCCTTACTGCAATGCTTTCATTAGCGACCCCAACATGCAAGGGACTGATGGAGACGCGGCTTACATCTTTAGTTCTGAGCCTGAACCCGGTTGTACCACGGCGGCGCAAGCGCCAGCGTTCGCCCCAGACATGCCGCCATGCAATCCAAACACGGTGATTTGGCAGTACGCCGAGAGCTGCTTTGGGGGTCGCGTCGACGAGGACCTGGCAAATGACGCAGGCTTTGCAAGCATGTGGTAACGCTTCGCGGATGTGCTTCGGAAAAGCTGTCAGTCGCTTGTGGCGGCATAGCGTTGAAAGCGGTGCGAGGGTGAGTACCGCATTTCGTGGCAAGCTGTTCTTGGCTGCTGTTCTGCTTCTCGCCGGCTGCGGGTCGCCCACTCGGAATGTCAGTACGGGCGCAACGCCAGTCGCAGACTTCGCGGGGACCGCTGAGGCCATCACGCCTGCGTCCTCCTGTCCACAGATTCTCTCCCCTGATCTCAGGAATCCTTTCAGCGCAGGTCCACCTCCCACATCGCCCGCAGACTACGGACTCGTAGGCTGCTGGCACGGCACGCTCGAAGGAAACACCTTTGTCCTTGCGGAGTACTTTTCCAGCCAACTCGGAGGAGGGATCGCTGTGCAATATCGTGGCGCACTCGTCGCTCATCGAATGACGGGAACCAGCGCGCCGGTGGTTGTTCGGTTCACGAGAGAGTACGTCTGCATCGCGGAAAAGGCCGGTGCGTACTTTGAGGCGATAAATCTTCGAACCGGTTCGCGAATGGATGACGAGGCAGCTCAAAGAGTGTGTCCGCCGACAGAGTGGCCACCCGCGTACGTGCTGGGCTTGGGCGACCGCCGTTACCCTGTCGATTGGCACACCACAAATCCACACTGAGATTCTGTGCTTGGCGTCCAGTTCCGTGCACCTCGAAGAGGATTCATCCTCCCCAAACGCCGTCGTGACGACCAATCGGCCGGCGCCAAGAACGATCAACCCATTGAAAAAGTTGCCGTGATGGCGCCTAGGCCCACATCTCCCAAGCCACCGCAGTTCGCCCTTGGAGCCTCACGATTGCGTCTTGTTTTCCTGCGCCTGCTTTGGCCGCAGAGTATACTTACATTCGCTCAAAAGAGTGCGAAAAAAACGGTAACCTGTGGGATGTCAGTCGAAGCGGCAATCTGGAGCAGGCGATGGGAGTGGAACACTTCGATGTTTTGATCCTGGGCGCGGGTTTGTCCGGTATTGATGCCGCTTATCACCTGCAAAAATTTTGCCCGAGCAAGAGCTACCTGATTCTCGAGCAGCGCCAACGCATTGGCGGGACCTGGGACCTGTTCCGTTACCCAGGTGTGCGTTCCGACTCAGACATGTTCACCATGGGGTTTTCGTTCCGGCCGTGGATGAACCCCAAAGCGATTGCCCCCGGCAAGGACATTCGCGACTACATCACTGCGACTGCACGCGAAGAAGGCATCGACGCTCACATCCGCTTCCGTCACCGGGTTCAGCGCGCCGCTTGGTCCTCCCAAGACGCAATGTGGACAGTAGACGCGGTGCATGAAGCGGATCACGGCCAGGAGTTGGTCACGCTCACCTGCAATTTTCTGTTCTCCTGTGCGGGCTACTACCGATATGACGCGGGTTATGCGCCGGAGTTCCCGGACATACGCCGTTTCCAAGGCCGAGTCGTTCATCCGCAAGCTTGGCCCGACGACCTGGACTATGCTCGCAAGCGGATGATCATCATCGGCAGCGGCGCGACTGCGGTAACCCTTCTGCCCGCGTTGGCCAAGACCGCAGGGCATGTGACCATGTTGCAACGCTCGCCTACCTACATGGCTTCAAGGCCGGAACAAGACGCAATCGCGAATCGACTGCGGCGTCTACTGCCTGCAACGTGGGCCTATGCGCTCAGCCGTTGGAAGAACGTCGCCTACATGATGTACGTCTACCAACTGGCCCAGCGCTTTCCAAATTTCGTGAAGGAAGCCCTAGTCAGAAAGGTCGGTGCGGAATTAGGTCCAACATATGACGTAGCTGCCCATTTCACGCCGCGCTACAACCCATGGGAACAGCGGCTCTGCCTGGTGCCGGATGGAGATTTCTTTCAGGCCATCAAGGCGGGCCGGGCCAGCGTGGTTACCGGTCAGATCGAGCGGTTCACCGAGAAGGGTATCCGGCTGCAATCAGGAGAAGAATTGGAAGCAGACATCGTGGTGACCGCGACCGGCCTTGTGCTGCAAATGTTTGGCGGGGCTAGTCTGGATGTCGATGGATGCCGCGTAGATGTTAGCCAAAAACTGGCGTACAAAGGCGTGATGTTGTCCGACGTGCCCAATTTGGCGGGAGTGTTCGGCTACATCAATAACTCGTGGACACTGAAGGCCGACTTGATCTGCTCCTTCGTGTGCCGATTGCTCAACCTGATGGAGAAAAAGGGAATGCGTCAAGTCACACCGCGGAGCCGCGGTGAGAGGCCGGTCGCGCCTTTCGTGGAGAGATTCTCGTCGGGCTACATTCAGCGGGCTGTCGCTTATTGGCCAAAGCAAGGCTCGAAGGCACCCTGGCGCGTCTATCAGAATTACATCCGAGACATCCTGAGCCTGAAGTTGGGCCGTATACAAAACGACGCCCTGGAACTCTCCAACCCGGCGCAGGATTCGTCGCAGTGCGCCCTTGAGACGGCTCGTCAAGAAACCGATTGACCCGCCACGTTGGAAACTCTGATTCCCGCCGAGTCACGGCCAATCCGGAAGTCGGGGCCTGGTTACAACCTCAGTGAGGATTAATCCTGCCTAACAGCGCAGTGACGAGGTCCGAGACAATCGGTCGCTTGTCTCGGCGCGCCTGCACGTCGATGTAGGGCCCTTTGCGGATTGCTTGCCGAGCCTCTGCGCTTAAACTCCGGACCGCGTAGCACGATCGAAAGCCGTCGAACGTGCACACCACGATATTGTCGTCGCTGCGGAGGACCTTAGTTTCTTGATTAATTTCTAGCGGAAGATCCAAGCTGCAGATTTATTCTTTGCCTTCGCGCAAAGGGATCATTCACCCGAGAGTAATGGCCGCAACCTCGTAGTCTTCGACGCCAGGAATGGTGAAGCGCAGCACCCCGTCTTCGAGTAGAAAACTTACGCTCCTTTGAGCGCGCAACAGTTCGACGGCCTTGACTTTCACTCCGGCCGCCAGCTTCACGATGACGGTCTGCGCGGTCAGCGGGTAGGTTGCGTCGAGCCAACCATGGTGTGCATTCGGGTTGGTGTAATTTAACAGATGCACGGCGTAACCGGGGGTCGTCTCCCACGCGAACATCTCGAGGAATCCGCCACCCTCGACATCCACAATGCGTTCCTCTCGGGTGATCCAGCGGATGGCATTGTGCAGAAGGCGAAGCAGATCGCCGTGACCGGTGAGCCAAAAGGTGCGCTCGATGTCTGCGGGAAAGTAGGCGAAACGGCTGGGGCCCGTTTCGCGCAGAACAACCGCTGGCTCATCGGTATGCGGAACTGGCGGGTATGCCAATTCCGGCGGGTACTGCACGAAACCCGGAACGACGGTCAGCACGGGATCCTCGACTGGTCTCAAAGGCAGCCGGTTCTGCCCACAGGGCAGCCAGTTGGTGTTCGCAAAACCGGCAAGAACCGCATGGCTGCGTTCGATGCGGCCGTAGCACGCATTGCCATTGGTGCCGATCACGTCGCCCGCCCTGCTGATGCCGAACAGGTCTCGAAGGCCGAAGTCCGCGCGCTGCTTGAGATTCTCGTCGTACAGGCTGGTTTCGAAGCTCGCCATAATGGAGCCGCCGGAATGCGCGTAAGCACGAATTTGATCGCATTGCCGGTCGCTCAGCATGGCGATGTTAGGCAACAACAGTGCGCGGTATTTGCTGACCCTTTCGAGCTCTAGACGGTCTTCGTGTACGAAGTCGAAGGCAAAGCGGCCACTGAGCAAGGTCTCATACACGCCGTGTGCGGTCTCGCGCATGTAGTCGCGCGAATGCGCTCCGGCGGGGCCTGGATATAGAAGCTGCGTGCTCTGGCCCATGACGACGCCGATATTCGCGATGGACCGCCGAGGCTTGAGATGAGCATCATGCTTCGCGGCCCACTGAAAATAATCCGCCCCCAGTTTCTGCCAACGGCGATCCTCTCCAAGACCCGCTTCCGAGCCGATGAAGTGGTAATAGAGCGCCATTCCGCTAGCCAGGGTCTGGTTCAGCCACATGCTCGCTTCGGCGGGATTCTTGGTGGCATTGCGCCAGCGCACGACGCCGGTCGAGTACGCGGCGCTGACATTGGCCGAGAACTTGCCGTCCATCACGGCATTGCACACGCGGCCCTGCAACGCGCATCCCCAAACCGCCGGATCTTCGTAGGTCCGGCCCTGATTGTCGGCTTGGAACCAGACCGTGGTTTTGCCGAGACGGTCCAGATTGGGGCCGCAGCGTAGATTGCCGCCAAGGTTTGCGAAGTAGAAACTATCCCGTTTTTTCTCTTTAGCGATGGCATCGTAGGCCTGCCACAACTGCAGCACACGCTCATTGAACACCTTCCAGTATGCCGGTGTGTCGGCGGGCGGCAGTTTGCTGCAAATCGCGCAATGGCACTTCGGCAGGCTGCCAATGGGCGGCCACCCGTTGGTGTAGAAGCAATCAACGTCGTAAAGTGAGTTCACCTCCCTCATGATGGCCGGAACGTAATCATCCATGTAGGTGGAGAACATACAGGTTTTGAATAATCGCGGATCTTCACCGCTGAACTGCACCGAGCCGTCTCGGTGGCGCATGGCCCATTCCGGATGGGCCTCAAGCGCATCGCCCCAGTTTAGGTCCGGACTCATGCGGGCGACGCAGCGCATCCCGCGTTTTTTGGCCGCGGCAACACACTCCCCAAAAAAATCGCGGCCATTCAGGAACTTTCCCGGCCGGTGGAATTTCACCTTTGAAGGGTAAAAGGCAAGGATGCCAGTGACGCTGACGAATAGGATATCCGCTTTAGCGGACTGCCAGAAGTCCGCCCATTCTTCGATATTCATGACTGCGGGGTCGTGCTCAGTCATGTTGCTTTGGCCGACGCGGCGAATGTTCTCCTGCCACGGTAAGGTAGCCGGGTCAATCGGAGCCAGGCGCAGCGGGAGAGGAATGAGTTTCGGAGCGGCTCCGCCGGCGGCGACGTCGGCAATGGTGTCAACCGAGGGCGCAACGTTTGGATGGAGTGCCTCGATCGCGGCCGCCAACGGAAGCGTGGCTGCGCCGGTCTTCAGGAAGTTGCGGCGGTTGAGCATCGGGCCGCTATTATCGCACCGTGCGCCGCATGGTTATAGCTAGTTGGGCGCGGATTCTGGCCCGGTGAAGGGCGAGCCAAAAGTTATCCCAGATTCCGCGTGGCACAGGCCTCCTGGAGTGGCTCCAGCCCGTGTTCATTTGTTTGGCATCCGTCCCCTAGACTGGATCGAGCTTGCGGATTTCCCGCATACGCCGTGCCTGCCTTGGTACATCGCTCAAAACATGCGGCGGTGACTCGGCCGAGCCATGCGTGTCCAAAAGCTGGAAGCGCCGGAGTTCTTGCTGTTTTTCCTGAAAGCGCAGGCGTGCACGTATCGGTCCTGGGCCCAGAGGGCGGCGCCGGAAATCTCCGGCCCGTTGAACCGCACATCCTTTCCGAGCCCCAAGGCCTGCTCCTCGAAACTCTGCGCCGCTCCGATTTGCGTTACCAATGCGCATACCGCTTCGATAGTTGCGGGTTCGTGCGCGGTAGGGTCTCGATCCAACGCGTCCAAGGCATAGCTTCGGACTGGTTTTTGAAAGAACCGGCGCATGGCCTCCGCGTGATCGAAGATTTCCAAGCCAAACACTCGACCGCCGATGGCGAACGCTACTCCACATTGACCTTCTTGCCAGCTAAATGCCCGAGCGAACTCCTCGAGTGAACTTGCATGGCTCTCGAAGATAGCGGACATCGCCCCGGTCGGGGACGATGCATTGAGGCGCATCGCTTTCGCGGCGATATCCTTCCACACCCCTCCCTGATCCGATTTGCGTGTCCCATTCGAACCCATCGACTTCGTGACCTGCGCCAGCCGTTCCCCTCGCCCCAGCGAATACATCATGTAATCGGCTGTTTTCAGGTCCGCGGTCGACATGCTCCAGCGCCCAGCCTCTACGCAAGACACCGGAATCACCGTCGTGCGGTGTGCTGGCGCCAGGATCGTCAGGTTCAGAACGCGGTTCTGTTTCACCCCGACAAGTTCTTCTCCGTCGACGAGAAGAACCGGGAGGTCCGCTGTGTTTTCAAGACGTAGCTCAGGGACAGACCCGCCGCCGTGAAGTTCCTTAACTCGCACTTTGCCCTGGGCGATCCCATCCTCCAAAAGCAGGTAATCCAAGGGTCCGGTCGGCGTGTTTCGACGCACCAATGGAAACAGAGTAAGATTCCGGAATTGCGAAGACCGGCCGATTTCAAAGTGTGAGAACTCTTCCTGAAGGGTCCACATTTTCGCTGCTCCTCCCTCACGGGTAATCCGTACCGAGATTATTCTTACAAATCGAAGCGGCCCTCGAGTTGTCGTTCTTCTACAAAAATTTCATAGGAAAAGGGAGAGGAAAAATGACAACTCTTGGACTCAATACGCGTGCAAGACGCAGCCGCGTTGGCCGGAAAAATGCCAACCCTGGATGTCCTCTGTGCGCTAAACTCGCTCGCGTCCGTCCGGGGGATCTTCTTGTTAGCCAGGACCGTCAGACTCGGAGAGAGACTCATGGTTTGTGAGCCAACGCCCTCCTCTTTCGGGGGCATAGATGGCAAAAGGATTCTCGCAGCTCGCGATCGCGCGACTTACCTTCTGGGCGACGCCTATATTGAGACTGCGAGGCAAGTGGCTTTCCGAGCGGCTGCAGGCGTCCCTGGTACCACAAAGAGCCGAGAAGCGAACATCAAGAAAGCCTTGGAATATGACGGAGAACACCGAGCTTGTAATCGAGCATACCTAGATGCTGGCCAAACCTTCGACCATCGCGTGATGACGGAACTCTGCGATGCAGAAAGGGAGCAGGAAAGCAATGGCTACCGGCTAAATGAGGCGGACTTCATCAAACGCTTAGTCAAGCACTTGATATTGCTTTCGCTAAGCAGGAACTCGTTCTGGGCGGCTGTAGCTGTCTTTCAGGTCCTTTGCAACTACCCAACTACGGCTTTAAATCTTGTGTATCCCTTTGTCGCTCCCAATCGCTCCATTGACAAGGAGAAGTGGCAGTGTAGCCGGAATCGCACTAAGTTGTTGAAATTGATCGGTGAGCGTTTCGGAGTACACCCCGAGAATCTATTCGATGAGCATAGTTCTCAAGTTTATTCTCCCTCGGACTGGCAAGTTCGCACAATCAAGGATTGCCTCGGAGTCTTTCGGCCTTTGGGCAGAGTGAGAGTGCCGGAGCGCTATCAAGGAAGTCCTTTGATTCCTTACGATGACAGCGACCCTCGGGGCGATGAGCGCATTGAAGTTGATCGCATGGCCATACTTTTTAGCCCGGCAGATCTGAATCGGCTCCTGGCGCCCGTCGGCCTAAGGCCTTTCGAGGAGTCCGTTAGACGATTGAACTTCGCCGCCGTACCGAAGAGACCGGCAGTAAGAAAGTGCCATGCAAGTTAACTATTACAAGCCGGGTACGCTGATAACGTTCGGGTCGCCTTCCACTGACACGGATTTCCTGACCATGCTTCAGGTATTCATCGAGAGGGAGGCGGAAAGGCGACAACGGATCGTTTCAGATTGGCTGGCGATTCGCATCGATGGCCTCCACCAGCGTGTAATCGACTCGGAGTCCTGGTGTCGGCTCGAATTTGAAGGAGGTACTTCCAAAGTCGAAATCGTAGGACGCGACGGGGAAGGAGAAGTGGTCATCGCGACCTATCTGCCGACGTACGACGGACCCAAGAAGGAAGCTTGGAAGGTCTCGCTGCCGTGGGGCGATGAAGTCTCTTGTACTTTTGAGTATGACGACGAGGAATGTGTTCGTGTTGAGGCAAAGCGAATCGTCAGGCCAAAATTGAGCGAGATGCAGGCTCAGCCAACAAGAACGGCTCCGCAAAAGTTTGTCGGATTTGACAGGGCTTATGTGGAGAGACTTCGAAATGGGGACCCTGCAACGGAGCACCACTTCTTCGTATATTTTGAGAAATTTCTGAATCTGAAGCTCCGGGCAAGGGCGGTGCCTTCTGCCAGGATGGAAGACCTTCGGCAGGAAATGCTTATTCGGGTTATTACAGCGCTCCGGCGAGGTGCAGAAGGCCGAGAGCCTGAGCGCTTCGGTGCGTTCGTTGACTCTGTCTGTAACCAGGTGCTATTGGAACGCAACCGAGCCGTGGCGAAAAGCCATACGCCGGAAGAGGCACTCGTCGAGATTTCGGATAGAGTCCTGGATCTAGAGGCCGCGCGCCTCGGCAAACAGTCAGCGAAGCACGTGCCACAGATCCTGAACGCAATGCCGCCCGGGGACCGCGGCCTGCTTCGAGCGGCCTCGCTCGAAGGACGAGACAAGGGCAGCGTGTGCCGGGAATTTGGTGCGGATCGCGCATACCTGAGGGTTCTCCTCGATCGCGCCAAGGACAAGTTCAGATCGCTTTATGGATCGCTCACGTCGCGCAGCGGCCCGCTCACGCTTTTCGATCCCTCTCCCGGCCGCTGCGAGCCGGACCTTCGGCTAACAAGAGCGCACGAAACGCCGCTCGCTATTGATCCACTGCGAGTGTTTTTGGTGGCGGAAAGCGCGCCGCTGCGCGAAAGTCTGTCCTGTGTGTTTCGGAACGCGGGCATATCTGTCGTTGGGCAGAGCGGCGATTGCGATTTGACGGCAAAGGAGATCGTTGCAACCCAGTGCGACGTCTTGCTTGTGAATCCTGGCAGGGCGGTCAACAATAAGGCCAAGACCATGGAGTTGCTGCGTGAGATTTTGGTTTTCACCCCTCGAATGAGAGTGATCGTATTGGGGATGATTGAAGACCCTGGCTGTTTCCTGGAGGCGGTACGTTCGGGTGTTCTCGGCTACCTTTTGAAGGATGCATCTGCCACTGAGATCATCTCCGCTGTGCGCAGCATCAAGCGGGGAGAAATCGTCTGTCCCCCGAGGCTCCTTCTGACGCTGCTCCAGCATTTCTCGCAGGGGCGTTTCCAAACGTCGCATGTATCTCACCACGAAGCTAACTCTAGAGGACTTACTGATCGGCAGCGTGAGCTTTTTGGCTCTTGTCGCCCGAGGGTCGACAAATGATTAAGAAACCGCGTGCGCCGGGTGATGCGCCAAGGGCAAGCCAATGACCAATTGCGTGCCAACCTAGGGCCCAGTTCGGGACAATTTGCTCAGGGAAGACTAGTCCACAAAACGTTGGACCCGATTGAAGGCAACCTTGCCAGTCGACCGAGCCTCAAAGCCACCGTGGAGATAGCGAGGGTGGAGCGCTATCTTCCTAGCACCACCAGGTGCGGTTCGAAACCCTGCCGAACGTGACGCGCCACGGGAGACCAAAAAGGATGAGTTTTGCGCGAGTGGCGGTGTACTCGATTCTGTCCACTTCGTTGCTCACCGCTATCGTGCGCGCGCAATCCACCACGGATAACCGGCGACGTCTGCCGGTCCGTCCGCCGGGCTGCTCGGAAGCTCCCCCGCAAGACGCGGTACCATCCCCATGCGTTCCTTCTTCTTTGGAGGAGGCCGAAGAGGCGAACGCCCCGCCGCTGTTGCCAGTCGAAATCGCCCTAAAACTTCCGGTTGGTACCCCGCTACGCATTGCGCTGGACCAAAAAGTCCGCATCGACAAGCCCGGCGCCCTGATACACGGGAGAGTGGTCGAACCTGTTTACGTCTTTGACCAGGTGGTGATACCCGCCGGCAGCATGGCCACCGGTCAGGTGAAGAGCATTGCCCCGGTTCCGGGATTGCAGCGCACTTTGGCTTATGCGAATGGGAATTTCTCTCCCTTTCACAAATACGAAATCAGCTTCGATGCTGTCACGCTGCCGGACGGAAAGCAGCTCCCGATTCAAACTACGGTTTCAGCGGGAACCGCAGACGTGGTGCACTTGGTAAGCAATCCGGGAAAGGAGAAGCAGAAGGGGGCAGTGGGCCGCGCCACAGACAAGGCCAAAGGGGAAGCCAAAGGGAAAATACAAGAGGCCAATGCGCAGGTACACGAAGGTTGGCAGAAGTTGACGGCTCCGGGAAAAATGCACCGGCTGAAAGGGCTTCTGCTCGCACAATCACCGTACCGCCGCCAGTATTTGGAACCAGGTACGCGTTTTGTCGCAGACCTCGACGTGCCGCTCGATTTTGGAGCCACGAGCCGCACGGCGGCGCAGCTTGCCACCGTAGGCAGCGAACCATCCCCGGACAGCGCGCTGAAGGCTCGACTCGTGGCCGAAATTAGTTCGGCGAGCGCTTCGCGTGGCACTCCGGTCATCGCCGTACTGACGGAACCGCTGTATTCGCCGACACACCAACTGATCTTGCCGGCAGACAGCCGCCTCGTCGGCGAAGTCCTGAAGGCTAAGCCTGCTCGCAAGCTGCATCGCAATGGCGAGTTGCGCGTGGTTTTCGAGCGCATTGAAACCTCGGACGAAGGTGTCCAAGCGCTGGCCCAGCTCGAGACACAAGCGCAGGAACAAAATCTGGCGGAGCTTCACCGCGCCGACTCCCAGGCAATGGTTGGAAACCTAGAAGGCGTCGAGGTGGCGCGCAGCTCACATATGAAACTGGACGAAGAAGGCGGAGCCCATACTACCGATGGCAAGACACGCTATTTATCGACCGGCCTCGCCGTTTTGCTCGCCGCGGCCGCGTCGCATACAGAGGTTGAGAATGGTACGACAGAGACTGCGGGGCCCGGTGTTCGGACCGCCGCTGGTGGTTCGGGGTTCCGTTTGACAGGGGCGGTGGTGAGCCTGGCGGCGAAATCGATGCCCGTGTCGCTGGCATTTGGCGTTTATGGCGCTTCGACTTCCATCTACGCGAATTTTCTCTCGCGCGGCCACGACGTGGTGCTGCCAAAGGACGCGCTCATGGAAATTGGTTTTGGTCCTCCCCACGCCCCGGCGGCGGCATCGCAGGGCACGTCCGAGTGACGTACTCCCGCGGTTGAAGCCCGGGGGCTTCTCAGCCGCTAACGGCGGTGCGGGAGTATGGGCGTCTGAAAGTCATCTGGTTCCACATTCTGGACCAATCAGGGGCTACGGCGCGCAGACGAGTTGATAGAGCACAGACGAATCGCTAGCCGTTACTCGAACGAAGTCACAGACACCTCGAAATCGCGCACTTTGTCCATCGCCCAATGCCACGGTTCATAAACAAATCCGTAGATGTTATCTCTGGGATACTGAAGACTAAAACCAAAACGGAGGGCATACTTAGACAGCCAAAGGAACGCAGGAGCGAGCTCAAATTTTTCGGTAAGAGGTTCATCGGAGCTGTCATCGGCCAAGTCGAGTGCAAAGCCAGTATGGTGCTGACTGAACCCAGGTGCTGCGTTTACTTTTAGAATGTCTCCCAACACCTGCCCAGCTTCGAGTTTCTTCTTGATGATTTCTTGTTGGCGGCGGACGCTTCTGAATCCCGAAACGGCGAGTAGTCTTACACCGTCCCCGTGGGCAGCTGTTTGCATTCTTAACCACTCGTGTGAGCAAGCTTCCGCCAAATAAAGGTCTCGGCCATATTTGTCCACTCCGGTTTGCACGGAACTTAGATTTTCCCGGAACATTGGCCCGAGCCGCCCTGCCCTCCAGTCGTCGGGAATACCCAAGTCTCGGTGGATATTCCAAATCTCGTGGATATATGACTCGGTCTCGTTTGGCATTTCTCGCCGTAGCGCCCAGGTTCGAGCATAGCGGATATTTTTTCATGGAGGCACGCTTTTTGCTTTTTGTGGGACGGCGACCCTGGAACGAACTTTTCCGCTACCTAAGCCGCTTTTTCCCGATAAAGTGAACCGGTCTGCTCAACGTGTTCTCGTAGTCATCCGGAGAATCGCCCTTCTTCAAGGTGGCGTAGAAATGAGTCCAGCCTTGCCGCAGGTCGTGCTTACCGTGCTGGCGGCTTTGTGCTCCCGCCCTCTTGGTGCGCTCCGCCTGCTTCCGCACCCTTCGGTGGCGGTATTGCACCGCCTGGCTTCGAGAGTCCCTGGGACTCGTAAAACGCGTTGAAGAAAAATTTATACGTTCCGTGCGACTGCCCGCGCCACTGCGGCCGGAACCCCAGCAGATAAACGCGCCCCTTGCCATATTGCACTTCGAGCGCGGCCGCTTTGCCTTGAATGCGCTCGGGATGCAGCAAGTACCCGCTCATGAGCGCGCTTTCATCCTTCGGGTACGCCGCCAGCACGCGCCCGTGGAAACCCTCTTTTACCTCGAACGCTGGCCCCCGCTCAAACATTACGATCGGGTCGTGCGGCAATCCCGCCACCGCCGAATGCGTCATGTCTGCTACCTCAACCCGCAGTAAGCAGCCTGAGCAGAAAAACTCTTCATCCTTCAATCCCGCCAGCACGTTTTTCACCGGGAGCCCCAGCTGGTCGATTGCAAAAATTGACGCATTGTTGAACGTGATGAGCGTTCCTCCCGCCAAAACAAACTCGCGCAGTGACATCACTCCGAATTCCCCGATGCCGCCCACGTATTCGCCGGGCACGCTCCCTGGTCCAAATCCATTCAAGATGGTGTCCGGGTTACCGTCCGGCAGTACGATCGCGTCGAACTTGTCCCGCAAATTTCCCGCCTGGATATCCCCGTTGCGCAGCGTCACGGCATCGAATTTGAATTGTTCCAGTATCCAGCGCGTCCAGCCCTCGTCAATCGCCGGAACCCACGCCCGATACAGGCCTACGCGCGCCTTCTTCACGTTGACCGTGTCTTTCGGCGCACCCGCAACAGCTTTGACCGTCAAAGAATTTTCTTTCGCCAAGCCGTCAAGCTTCCCTCGCTCGATGCCCGAGAGAACCATCGCCCCGCTCTCGGGGCCGTCGGCAGTCTCCGTTTCGCCCGTCGCGAACCCTACGTGTCCTCCGCCCGCAAGTACTTCGTTCAGCAGTTTGAAACTGGCGTTGGCTTTGTGGCTCAGCACGTAAACGCTTCCTGCACCGTTCATGCTGCCCGCTGGTGCCGTGAATCTCTCGAGTCTCTCGAGCGCTGCGTGGTCCGTCGCCCCAACCGGCTGCAGCACCGGAGCGACCTGCACTCCCATCTGCATTGGCAGCGTCCAACCGGTCACGTCATACGGCAATTTGGGCGGGCTGTTTGGCGTCTCCCGCAAATCGGGATAACGTTGCGGCTCGAACAATTCCTTCACCAGCGGCGAAAACGGCTGGTCCATCAGCACCACCCACGTCCCTGCCGGATACTCCCGTCCATTCGCGTGAAACGCCTTCGTCGCCTCGTGTACCTCGATTCCGTTAATCATCAGCTTCTCGACCAGCGTTGCTGCCTCCGGCAGATCCCTCTGCTCCCGCGAAATCACATAGGCAAATGGCGCCTCTTTCTTGAACCGTTCCACGTTGTCCCGCGCTGCCTGATAACGGTTGTAGAGCAGCTCTTCATGATATTTGGCTGCCGTGTCCAGCACGGACATCGACCCGCCCTCCATGTAATTCACTGCGTCGCGCAGTCTCCACCAGCCGCCTTTCCAAGGGCTGCTGTAAAAAACCTCCGATCGCAGCCCGCGTTGCTCCTTCGGAAATTCATCCACGGGATAAAACCTCGGCGTCGCGTACCGATAAAGCGCTGTCTCCGTAAAGAACGAAATACTGTTTCGGAAAATGTGCGTGAAATCGAGGAAACCCGGATACCAATTGTCAAATCCCACGCGATGCACGGCGCCGGGCATTCCGTGTTCATCCAGATACGCCGCCATGTTCGTGCCCATCACGCTCAGCCATCTCGCCATCAGCGGATGAATATTCGATGAAATAGGCTCGACGAACGGCGGAATAAAAATCCGCGTCGGGAAAGGCGCCGTCTGATGATGGCAATAAAAAATCACCGGGTCCCACTCTGTCTCCGTTCGCGTCACGTCCTGCGACTCGATCATGTTGTTCATGTATCCGTCGCGATTGTTGTCGTGGCCCACGTACTCCTGGTAAAGGTCCGGCAGCGGGCTAACTTCGTAGGTCGTCCCCACGTTTCGGCGATACCAAGCCACCACCTCGTTCTGCCCATCCGGATTCAGCGTCGGCCACAACATCAAAATAACGTTGTTCAGAATTGCGTCCACCTCCGGATCGCCTTGCGACGAGACCAGCTTGTACGCCAAATTAATGGACTGCTGCGCGCCCGCCACTTCCGTTGAATGCAACCCTCCATCAATGTGCACGATGGCCTTGCCCTGGCGCGCCAGTTCGCGCGCCTCCGCGTCGGATAGCCCGCGGCCATCGGCCAGTTTTCTTGAAATGTTTTTGTATTTGTCCAGGTTCGCCAGATTTTCCGGAGACGAAATGATCGCAATCTCCCACTCCAGCCCTCGTGTCGTTTTCCCCACGTTGATCAGCTTGATGCGGTTCGAGCTTGCCGCCAACTTGTGGAAGTACTCGCGCGACTCGTCGTAATTCGCTAGATAGAAATCGTCGCCGGGCTTGTGTCCGAGGACCGATTGCGGTGTCGGAACATTCGATGAAGGGTTACTGGTTTCGGCAACCTGCGCCGCACACGGAAGCGCGCAAACGGACAGAGCGGCGCCAGCGAATGTCACTGCCAGTTTTCTTGTTTTGAGCATGCCAGAGGATACAGGATTTTCCTCGACGGCTGGCGGGAAATCGAGAGGGGTTGGACAAACACGCTGGGTCCCTAGTGAGCTACGATTCCGGCATTGACCTCCTAAGACCTGCGCCGGAAGCAGAGCCCCGTCCGCCTGAAGCAAAATCCAACTGGAAGAGAATACAGCTCGGCTATGGCTTTTTGCGGGTGTGATCCACCAGAACTGGCCGCTAATCATCGACGTACCAGGAGTTACCCGGCAATCGAGGGATTCTCCGGAGAAGGCGAACTATCGGAGTGATATTATCAGGTCGCGCTTCGCACGAAAGGGGGTGGGCCATGAACTCAAATTCAGTTCGGACAACGTTTGCGACAACGGCGGTGATGCTCGCCGCGGTTTGCGTCTTTCAAACTCGACCGGTACAATCCGGTTCCGCAAGCACGCCCCAGGATGCACCAAAACCCCTCCTTCTCGAGAAAAATGAGGGTGAACGGCGGATTTGGCGAGAGCCTCCTCCAGGGGACTTCATCCTGAAGGTCAGCCCAAAAAACAACGGTTCTCAGCACCTTGTTATGGTGACAGAGGACATGGCTCCTGGAGACGAATTTCCAACGCACAAGCACCTCGGGCAGGATGAAATTCTGTATATCGTAAAAGGGACGGTTCACGTTCATCTGGGAGACCAGCAGCGCGATCTGCACGAGGGAGGAACGGTGTTCATCCCGGCGTTTACCTGGGTAAGTGTAAAGAACGCTGGAGCCGAAACCGTCAGCGTGGTGGGGGTATTTTCAGCGCCCGGGTTTGAGAATTACATGCGCTGCGACTCCGTGCTGCCAAACGAAAAAGTTATACCTCTGTCACCAGAGGAACAGAAAGCGTGCGGTCACCAAGGGCATGTCATCTACAAAGACCTAGAGGAGAACCCCCAAAAGTGAAGTAACGCGACGAACCGGCATCTAGAGAAGGATTTGGATGTTGTCGGCTGCCAAAAACGCAGCTCATGCACCAGGATGCTGATGTGCCAGGAATCTAACCTCGCGCACGATTGCCGCACCCAATAAAATTGCAATCGAACTCACAAACTGAAAGACCCTCACGGGCAGCGCGTATTCCGCGTCGTGCCCTATCGTCCAGATCGGATACGCAAGCCCACTCAACGAGGCGCAGACAAGGCTCAGAGCGATTGCGGTGACCATCTCTCTTCCCCTGACCGCCAAAGCGACGAGACAACCAACGAACATCATCAGGAGAAAGCGTCCGATCTGGATGCCCCACGGCAGCCAGAATATCCTCAGGCCATGAACGTGAATTGTCGTGTTGAGGCGGCCCAAGGCTATGTCCACCCATGCAAGTCCAAACCACAACGACAAACACCCTCCGAGTACGGCTACAGCAATCAACCAAGGCGCGGCGCAAAGTCCGGTGCCCATAAAACGTGCCACCGTGTCAATGCTCTGTCGCCAATACCAGCGGCGCGCGGCGGCAACACCTGATGCCGCTGCAAGCCTTGAAAATTCTTCGAGCAGGTCTCCTTGTATGGCTTCTGTTTGTTTATCAGGGGTGAAGAAGCCGACCAGCCAAACAGCTATGACCGGCGGTGAAAAGAGGTGTGCCCTCATGAATACCTCCCGACAAGACTGAGACCTTCAGACATACTCAGCAATGCGCGGCGCGTGCGATTGACCGCGGACACTCCCTTGGCGGTGACCCGGAAAAAACGCTTGGAGCGTCCACCCCGCTCGGCCGTTGGTTCTCCCAACCGCGACGTGACATAACCTTTGGCTTCCAGTCGGTCCAGCGTGGCATAAATCGCGCCGACGGAAACGTCACGCCCGATACGTGCGGCAATCTCTTGTCGGACGGTGACTCCGTAAGCCCGGTCACCTAGACGCATCAGTGCCAGAACGACGATGTGCTCAAATTCCCCAAGGTAATCGCGACTGGACATTACCTATACAATATAGAGGAAATATGCTCATGTCAAGGCCGTCGCGCACGAATTGATGGGTGGCGCCGAGCAAACCGGATCGCCGGAAAGGCTCAAAGCGCCCCCGAGTTCCGATGATCAACACGTAGGCTAGTGCCGTCAGCGGTCAAAAATCACAGACGACAGCCTTCCAGACGTAGTTACGATTCCTGGCCCGGTACGGCCCTATCAGCCGCGTGGGCCACTCGTGCGGAACCATAACTGTGGGAACCATTCCTTGCGCGGCCGTGTTGTTGTGGGATAGCCTCGCAGCGATTGGCGAGGTGCAAATCATGCTGAGCGAAAAAGAATTGCGGACTCTTTTGATTTCCGCCTTCGAACATTTGAGCGAACAGCGCTTTGCTTTGTCGTCAGTTCTTGCCGAGGTAGCGGCGGTGAGGGATGCCCTGATTGAGATTGGCCCAAGCTACTCGAAAGTCTTGGATCGTCATCGAGCACGTCACATGAAGAAGGCACGGCCAGTTCTTGGCGAAGTCCTTCAGAGATACCAAGCAATAATTCGGCAATTGAAGGCCGTCTAGGAAGTGGTCCGCGACGCCACCCTTCAACTCGGTTCATCGCACGTTGGCATCGGCCCATCATGCCGTTGCCGCGGAACTCTCTCTAGACAGTGGGCCCTGGGAGCCTTGCCATGAAGAGGCTGCTTGCTTCCTCGCACCCCTTTTGTCTGTGCCGGGCTCGGGCGCCGCTTCACTCGTAGCGCAGAGCGATTATGGGATCGACCTTCATGGCGCGGCGCGCCGGGATGTAGCTGGCCAGAGCCGCCACGCTCAGCAGGAACGCGGGAACGCCCAGGAAAACCACTGGATCTACCGGACCGATGCCATACAGAAAACGCACGGAAACATCCCAGGGCAAAACCGTCGCGAGCGCCCAGGCGACAGCAGCGCAGCCGGCGATACCGATTAAAGCGCCGATCATCACGGGGCCGAGCGCCTGGCGCAGAACGAGGCTCAGAACATCCCAGTTGGCCGCTCCCAGTGCCATGCGGATGCCGATTTCCCGCACGCGCCGGCTCACCACGTAGGACACCAATCCATACACGCCAATGGCGGAGAGGAGCAGAGCGAGCCCGCTGAGGAGTCCAGACAGAGTCGAGAAAATCCGGCCTGGTGTCAGCCAGGGCTTGAGATTTTCTTCGAGAGGAACGACCTCCACCGCCAGCTCCGGATCAACACTGGCCAGCATTGCGCGGAGGTTCTCCATTGTGGGCGCCCCGGCGGTCCCAGCAATCAACAAGTGCAGATCCAACTGTTGCTTAGGGCCCGCTGGAAAATAGGCGTAAATGTTGTCGGCGCGGCCCAGGTGAGAGACCTGAGCGTCTTTAGCGACGCCCACAACCTCGTAGCTCGCATCATTACGAATGACTTTGCCCGCCGCATCCTGATAGCTGTCGTTCAGACGAATCGTCTTGCCGATGGCATCCTCTCGCGGCCACAGCCGACGCGCGGTTGATTCCGTCAGGATCACCACGAGAGCGCCTGCCTGGTTCTCCATCTCGGTAAAATTACGACCGCGCACGATAGGGATACTTATCACCCGAAAATATGCCGGCGAAACATAGTTATACTCGACGACGACGTGTTCTTCGCGGCTCCCGACCGAGAGGTCCGTAGCGCGGTGATTGTCGTCGAGCGGGACGGCGCTGGCTTGCGCTACTCCGGTCACGCCCGGGAGCGCGGAGATTCGCTCGAGCAATTGCCGCTCGAACGCTTGTGCGCGCGCATTGTCATAACCTGCCCCATTGAGATCGAAGGAGAGCGCGGCGATGTTCTTCATGCGGAACCCGGGATCAATCGTTTGGCCGCGGTGAAGGCCGCGCAGTAAGAGCCCGGCCACGACTAACAGCACCATGCACGCGGCCACTTGTGCCGCTACCAGCGCGCCGCGCAGGAAATTTCTCGAGCGGAGCTTCGCTTCGGAGCTGGCCGTTTCTCCCTTCATCGCGAAATTGAGGTCTGCTCGCGAAGACTGGAGCGCCGGCACCAGGCCAAAGGCGATCCCGGTAAGCAAGGTCAATCCAAGCGCGTAGGCCAGAACATAAAGATCGGGATTGATGTTCAGCGCCACAGGCCAATATCCGGCGGAGATATGGGATTCGAGAAATCGCACCAAGCCAACCGTGGACCAGAACGAGACGAGCGAGCCCAACAAACCCGCCAGGGCTGCTATCAAAAGGCTCTCCGTCAGCAGCTGCGCGATGAGCCGCCCCCGCCTGGCGCCTAGAGCCAGCCTCACCGCAATTTCTTTGCAGCGCCCGGTCGAGCGTGCCAGCAGCAGGCCGGCAACGTTTGCGCACGCAATCAGCAGGACCATGCCAACGGCGAAAAGGAGTGCGCCGCCCGTGCTCAGTAGCACGAACCGCTCTTCCGGGACGGAGAACATCGTCGCGGTATCGACGGAGATCGTGGTGACGCGTCCCGGATCGCCCAGATCGATTTGGCCGGCGATCACGGCGAGATCGGCGCGGACTTGTTTCACGGACATACCGGGCTTCATGCGCCCAAGGAGTCCGAGCCAGCTTTGAGAATCGTCGGCGAGGCGATCCGCCTCGTGCAGGAGTGCACTCTGCATTGTCAACGGAGCCCAAAACTGCGATGGCACCGGCTCGCTACCTTGAAAGCCCGGAAGGGCGACGCCAATGACCGTGAACGAAACGCGATTGAGCGTAATTGACTTTCCGATGATAGAAGGGTCTCGACTGAACGCACTGCGCCACAGCGCATGGCTCAACACCACCACGGGAACTGCGTCTCGAGCGGAGCATTCGGCGTCCGAGAACCCGCGGCCGATAGCAGGAGCCATTTCGAGCACATCAAAGTAGTTGCAGGAGGTGAGCGCTCCGAGTAGGTGCTGCTGTCGATGCGCACCGCCCAGATTCACCTCGATGAAAGGTGCATAGGCCAGAAGGCCGCTGAAGACGCGATTTTGCTCGCGATAGGCCCGGTATTCGGAATAGGAAAAGAAGCTCGAATTTTCTCGGACATTGCGGTGCATGGATCCATCCGGCTTGCGATACGTTTGCGATACGGCGAGGACTTGGTCCGCATGAGGCACGGGAAGGAGCCGCAAGGCAGCACCATTTAGAATGGTGAAGATGCTGGTGTTCAGGCCGATGCCGAGCGCCAAAGTAAGCACGGCAACAGCGGTGAACCCCGGATTGTTCCGGAGCGTGCGCGCACCAAACCGCAGGTCCCGCAAAAAATTTTCGAGGATCGGCAGACCGCGGCGGGCGCGATAGTTCTCTTTGGTTTGTTCGATGCCGCCGAGTTTGATCTTTGCGTCGCGCCGCGCTTCCTCCAGACTCATACCCGCGCGCATATTTTCTTCGATGTGCAGCAGGAGATGGGCTTCCATCTCGTCGGCAAGCTCTTGGTCGCGTCGTTCCCTGTCGAACAGAGCAGCCAGCCGCAGTAACCAAGCACGCAGCGATCTCATGTACGCCTCGCTTACCTGAGCGTTTTCGCAAAGCCATAGGTTTGCAGTTACTTCCTATGGGAATGCAATATAAGCTACGGTTAAGGGGCCGAATTTGTTTCCGAGCTTCTGAGATTTTTTGGGCCAGGCGTCACGGGCGCCCAGGCGGTCCTCCCGGGGCTTGGACCTGTCTCTCCGAAAGGAGGACCCCGTCCATGGCCCGCAGAGCCCAATGCCGTCAGCGGTTTCGGCCGTTGGTGGAAGGGAGACCCGCATCTCCCCAACAGAGAGACTTGGCGCTTCAGGGTTTGGAAGACGCGGCGGACGGGGCACTCGAGCCGGCAGTGGTGACTGGCCCGTTTTTGACGTAGGTGTTGAGCCAGTTGTTCATCTCCCAAAACATGTGCAGGACGGATTCGCGGCCCTGGTAGCCGTGCGATTCGAGCGGGAGGAGCACGAAGCGAACCGTGGCCCCCTGGCCCTTTAACGCGCTGTAAAAGCGCTCGCTTTGGATGGGAAACGTGCCGCTGTTGTTGTCGGCTTCGCCGTGGATGAGAAGGATGGGAGTCTTGAGTTTGTCGGCAAAGGAGAACGGCGACATTTTGTAATAGACCTCGGGCGCTTGCCAATAGGTGCGTTCCTCGTTTTGAAAGCCGTAAGGGGTGAGCGTGCGGTTGTACGCGCCGCTGCGGGCGATGCCGGCCTTGAACAGATTGCTGTGGGCGAGCAGATTCGCGGTCATGAAGGCGCCATAGGAATGGCCCATGACCGCGACGCGATTGCGATCGACGACGCCGAGGCGCACGCCTTCGTCAATGGCGGCCTTGGCGGCGGCGACCAGCTGTTCGACGTAGGAATCGTTGGGTTCGGAGTTGCCTTCGCCGATGATGGGAATGGCGGCGCTTTCGAGGACGGCGAAGCCCTGGGTGACGAAAGGAACGGGTGAACCCCAGCCGAGGACGACAAATTGGCAAGGCGAGCCGGTGACTTCCGCGGCGGCAGCGCGCGTTTTGTATTCGGTTGGGTAGGCTTCCATCAACGTGGGAAGTGGGCCGTCGGAGGGCTTGTAGCCGGGCGGAACATAGAGATTGGCGAACAGTTCGACGCCGTCGGCCCGCTGGTAATGGAGGACCTGTTTTTTGGGGAGCGCAGTGTCACCGTAGGGATTGGGGAAGGAGGTGACTTGCTCGGCGGAGGGCGAGCCAAGCTTTTCGACAAAGTAGTTGGGGCTTTTCTCGGGCGACTCGCGGCGAATCAGGACTTCGGATGCGCGAGGATCAAGAACGGCTTCGGGAATTTCGAAATTGGGCGGAGCGGACTGCCAGAGGCGCTTGGACTCGCCCGTCGAGCCGTCGAGAACCGAGAGAAAAGGCTTGTCGCCTTCGGGCGAGGCGCCTTGACCGCGGAAGTAGATTCCGTGGGCATCCTGCGTCGTGACGAGGACGCTCTTGCCCGCACGATTGGGCTCTTCGAGCGGTGCGCCGGGATCCTTGTAGCGGTCTTCAAAGGAACCTTCGAATAATTTGGCGAGATGCGCGGGGGCTGAAGGAGAGACGGCGAGAACGATGCGTTTGCGGTCTTTCCAGCGGCGTTCTTCGACGAGGGCGAGCTGATTGGTGCCCCAAGCGATGCTGCGAAAACGAAGCGGAAGGTCAGCGAGCTTGCGCGGCGAGCCGTCGAAGGGGGCGTCGAGCAGGAAGAGAGAATCGCGCACAGCGGAGTCTTTGCGGGGATCGCCGCCGTCCTGGGCCTCAACCCAGAAAATGGAAGCCGGAGCATCGCTGCGCCAGTCATAGTCGCGGGGGCCGGGAGGCACGGCGTCGCGGACGATGGAAATATTGTCTTCGAGCGGCTTGTCGGCCAGTTGGATGGATTTTCCGGTGCGGATAGAGACAACGGAGACGCGCTCTGGAAACGATTCGTACGGACGCAAAAAAGAATAGGGGTGGCGACGCTCGGTGACCAAGACGTACTCCCCGTTGGGGGAAGGCGTAGCGCTCTCGATGACGCCGGGATTGCCGAGGGGCGTCGAAGTGCCGTCGAGACTCACGAGCGCGACTTGCGCTCGGCCGTAGTAATCGAAGAATTGCACATCTTCGGGGTTTTTCAGCAGGTCCTCGAAGGTAGGGGCGGGGGTGACGCGGCCGAGGTTTTCCTGAACCACCGGGCCTGCAGGAATCTCGCTGCGAACCGGCGCCTGGCCGCGGCCGGGAGGAACGGTTTTGCAGATTAGAGCCTTGCTGTCGCTAAGCCATTCGCAAGGACCGTCGAGCGTGTCGCCGCCAAAACCGGTTCGCGCAAAGATGCCGTTCAGGGCTACACCGGGAATCTGGCGGGCCTCGGCCGTGGACACATCCACGATCCACAGACTGAGACCGGAGTTTTCCGGCTCGTTGCTGACGTTCACGAAAGAGACTTTGCGGCCGTCCGGAGACCATTCCGCGAAGCGGATTTCGGCGTTCGCGGGCAAGCCGGAGATCGCGACGGGCTTTCCGCTATGAAGAGCTTCGAGTTCGAGCGAGCTGGCAAACCGGCCGCGGCTCGGGCCGTAGGTTTTGGGGTTGAAGCGAAGGCCGGCGAGCCGAAGCTCGGGCCGCGCGAGCTCGGCGATCCCGGGCAGGCCAGCGAAATGCTCGATAAGCAGCAAGCGCTTCTCGCCGGCGGGCGAAAGCTTGACGCCGGGAGTGGGTTTGGCGTCGACGATGTCGACGATGGCCTTTGGTGGCAATTGATATTTGAGATTCGTTTGCGCATGCGCGAAGGAAGCGGCAAAGGCGAAAATGGCTACAGCCCCGACGGAGGAGCCTGACGTGATGATTCTCGGAGCGTTGCTCATGAGACCTTCCTCCTCCAATCGAGCGTCTTGCTGGCACGAGACCCGCGCATTTTGGCCGTAAACGGGGCAGCCGGCAACCGGAATTTACGGTCAAGAAATTCGGACGTCCGGTGCACCTAACGCACTGGAATAGACGCTACGGCGCATCGGGCGGTTTCGCGGCGGCGTTACCGTTCAAGTACCGGTCGAACCAGTAGAGCTGCCAGTTCAGGCTTTCGACGAGGTGCCGCGGTTCGCCGGTGCGGGTGAGGTTATGGTTTTCGCGCGGGAAGATGACCATCTCCGAGGGAACGCGATAATGCTGGAGCGCGCGGAACCATTGCTCGCCTTGTTCGAGAGGAACGCGATAGTCGTTGTCGGAATGAAGAATCAGTGTGGGAGTGTGGACGCTATGCGCGTACTTCAGCGGCGAAGCGTCCCAATACTGATCGAAATCGTCAAAGATGATGCTCCTGAAATAATCTTCGTGGCCGTAAGGTCCGTCGCGCGTCCCATCGTCGCTAATGAAGTTTGAAATGGAACGGAGCGTGACTGCGGCTTTGAAACGGTCGGTATGTGAAACAATCCAGTTGGTCATGTAGCCGCCGTAGCTTCCGCCGGTAACTCCGAGATTGTTTTGATCAACCCAGGGGTACTGCTTTAGCGCGGCGTCCACGCCGGACAAGATGTCCTGATAGTCCATGCCGCCCCAATTGTTAATTTCGCCACGCTCGAATTTTTCGCCGTAGCCGGTTGAGCCGCGAGGGTTCGAGAAAAAGACCGCGTAGCCTTTCGCGGCGTAGACCTGAAATTCGTGATACCAGTCCACGCCGAACATACCTTCCGGGCCGCCGTGGATGACCAAGATCATCGGGTATTTCCTGCCCTGCCGCCAGCCAAGTGGCTTGACGAAGAAGCCGTCGATGGCCCAGCCGTCGCTGCTTTTGTAGGGGAGACGCTCGACGGGTTGGAGTTCGAGGTGCGACCAGAGCTCGGCGTTGAGGCGAGTGAGCTGGCGCTCGCCGGAACCGTCGAGGTTAGCGGCATAGAGATCATCGAGGTGCTCGAAGTCGTTCGCGAGGTAAACGATTTTTCCGGAAGATTCGTTCATGTCGAAGGCGTGGATGCCGCGAGGGCCTGAGGTGACGGGAGCAAAAGAATGAGCGGAAAGATCGGCGCGGAAGATGTGCGTTTCGCCTTTTATCCCGGAAGAGAAGAGGGCGAAGCCGCGCGAGGACCAGTGCAATTCGCTTGGGATGAGGTCGAGATCATTGACCGCAAGATGAGAAGCCGAGCCGCCGGCGGAGTCCGCTACGTAGAGCTTGCGAAACTGGTGGCGCTCCGTCTGACCGGTGAAAAGGATTTGCTTGCCGTTGGCAGACCAGCGCGGGCTCTCGTCCTCGAAGGGATGGTCGGAGATTTTGGTGAGTGCGCCGCCAGCGGCGGGGATGATCCAGACGTCGGTATTGCGGCTGTCGTCAAAAGCTTTTCCGGTGCGGTCGGAGACAAAGGCGATGCGCGAGCCATCGGGCGACCATTGTGGATCGCTATCGTTCCAATCCTGGCCGTCGGTGATTTGGCGAGCGTCGCCGCCGGGCAGGTTGACGACCCAGAGATGGCGACGCCTGTCGTCGAACCAGCCGGTGTCGTTGAACTTGTAATCGATATGAGAGTAATGACGGACGTCGCTCTTGCGATCCGCTGGTGCGAGGTTGTCCAGCGGGCCGGAGGAGCTGACGACAACGATGCGAGAACCCTCCGGGGACCACTCGTAGGACTGCACGCCGTTTTTGAGTTTGGTGAGCGGCATGGCTTCTCCGCCGCCGGCCACGGGTAGGAGATAGACCTGAGGTTTTGGCGGGTCCGTGGCGGAAGACTCGATAGAGCGCGTGGAAATCATCGCCAAGGTTTTACCATCCGGACTCCACCGAGGGGAATTGGAGTTGAAGCCTTCGGCGCTGAGGCGGTGAGGAGGCAACGAACCGTCTATCGGGACCAACCAAACGGAGGATTCGCGGTGGTTCTTCTTCTGGTTGACGATAGTGAGGACGTAGGCAACCGCCTTGCCGTCGGGGGAGATGTGCGGGTCGGAGATGAATTTGAAGGAAAAATAGTCCTCGGGCGTGACGCCGCGCTTCGCTTGAGCGCGAGCAGTAGGCGATCCAACCAGAGCGAATACCAAGAAGCTTAAGACTGCCAGGTCGGTTCTCTTCATAATGACCGAGACTCTAGCACATATGACCAACTGCCCGGCAGACGCACAGGCGAGACACTTCCTTGGCGCTTTAGAACTTAACTTGGGGGGGATCGTCGAGGCTCCGAAGTAATGCTCGGTTTGAACGGCGCTCCGGGCGTCGGGCTACTTGCCCGAACTGGCGCCAACGGCTTCGTCGCGGCCGCGGCGACGGACTTCGATGTTGAGTCGCTTGATTTTCTGGTTCAGCGTGGAAAGCGGAATGAGAAAGCGTTCTGCGGCTTCGGTTTGGTTCCAGTTGGTGCGCTCGAGCATATCCACGATGATGCGCCGTTCGACCTCGTCCATGATCTGAAACAGCGAAGGGTGCGGGTTGTCGGCCGCGGTGCGCGCGCCGGGTTCACCGGGAAGCGCCGGGAGAAATTCCGAAAGTTGCAGCCGCACGCCGCGAACGATCTCTTTGCTGCGAATTGCCTCCGGCAGCAAGTCCACATCAATGCGGTTTTGCGTCGAAAGCACCACGGCGCGTTCAACCACGTTTTCGAGTTCCCGCACGTTGCCAGGCCAGTCGTAATCCATCATCAATTTCATGGCGTTCGGCGTGAACTGCAGAGGCGCCCGGTTGTTTTCCGTGCAGAACCGCTCGAGGAAGTGCAGAACGAGAAGCGGCACGTCCTCGCGACGCTCGCGCAGGGGCGGAATGCGGAGGTGAATGACGTTCAGGCGGTGAAACAAGTCTTCGCGGAAGCGCCCTTCGCGCACCAGGGTGAGCAGGTCGACGTTCGAAGCGGCCACGATGCGCACGTCCACCTTGATTTGTTCCGTCCCGCCCAGGCGCATAAATTCGCGCTCCTGAATCACGCGCAAAAGCTTCGCCTGCGTTTCCGGGCTGATGGTGGCGATCTCATCGAAGAAAATCGTGCCCTGGTCGGCGACCTCGAAAAGGCCCTTTTTCGAGGCTACCGCGCTCGTGAAAGCCCCCTTCACGTGTCCGAAAAGCTGCGACTCGAGAAGATCCACGGGAATGGAGCCGGTGTTCACCGGTACAAAGGCTCGGTCTGCGCGGGGAGAAGCCGAATGCAGCGCCTTGGCGATGAGCTCCTTGCCGGTGCCGCTTTCGCCGCTGATAAGCACGGTCGAGCGCGAGGGCGCCACTTGCGCCACGAGGTCCAGAAGCACTTGCATCTTCTCGCTCTTGCCGACGATGTTCGGGAAATTGAAGCGCTGCTTCAGGGCGCGCTTGAGGTGAAGATTCTCGTCGCGAAGCCGGCGCGATTCCACGGCCTGCGCCACCTGCGCGAGCAATTCGTCGTTGGACCACGGCTTGGTGATGTAGTCCAGCGCGCCGTTTTTGAAGGCGGCCCGCGCCATGTCGATCGAGCCGTAGGCGGTGATCAGCACCACGGAAAGGTCCGGATCGCGGCGGCGAATCTCCTTGAGCATGTCTAGACCGTTGCGGTCGGGCAAGCTGACGTCCAGCAGCAATAGATCGAAGGGATGCTCTTCCAGCTTGGCGAGCCCGGATTCTCCGGTTTCGGCGCTGGCCACGCCGTAGCCTTCGCCTTTCAGCAGAACCTCCAGGCCTTCTCGAATCTCGGATTCGTCGTCGACGACGAGGATGGAACCCTTAGACATGAGCCGCTTTCCTGGCCGCGGGAAACTCCACGTGGAACGAAGTGCCCTTCCCGGGCGTCGAACGCACGTCAATCTTTCCCGCATGTTCCTTGATGATGCCGTAGCTGACCGACAGGCCCAGGCCCGTGCCGCGGCCATTGGATTTGGTGGTGAAAAAAGGATCGAAAATGCGGTTGATATCTTCGCGGGCAATTCCTGCGCCGGTATCCGCGACTTCGACTTCCACGCTGCCATTCTGCGCGGAGGTGCGCACTTCCAGCATTCCACCGCCGGGCATGGCATCGCGCGCGTTCAAGAACAGATTCAGGAAAACCTGCTGCAGTTTGTTGGCGGAGCCGTGCACCGGCGGCAGCGACTTGCCGAGTTCCTTCACCACCTGAATCTGCGCGGCTTTCAGGGGATGAGCAACCAGAGAAAGAGTCTCCTCGACGACACGGTTTACGTCCACGCTCGCGGCTTCGGCAGCTCCGGTGCGCGAGAAATTCAACAGATTATTGACGATCTCGCTGGCGCGAAACGTCTGCTTCACGATCTTGTCGATGATCGACTGGCGAGGATCGCCTTCGGGCATCTGCTTGGCCAGCATCTGTATGTAATTCGAGATTACCGCAAGGGGTGTATTCACCTCGTGGGCCACGCCGGCGGCAAGCAGGCCCAGGGAGGTGAGCTTTTCGGTTTGCGTGATCTGCTCTTCCATGCGCTCGCGCTGGGTCACGTCATCGAAAAGCAGCAGGCGTCCGATACATTCGTTGGACTTGCTAACCAGCGGAGTAATGGAAATGTTCAAGGTCAGATGCGTTCCCTGATGATGCAGCCTCTGTTTATAGATGCCGCTGATGTGCTCCTGGTCGCGCCGCGCGGCAATTTGCTCGGTCAATTCTTCCGGCAGCAGAGAGCTGAGTCTGCGGCCCACAGCATCGCGGCGTAGGACTCCGAACAATTGCTCCATGCGCGTGTTCCAGGATTCCACGATGCCTTCCAAATCCACCGCCAGCACGCCCACATTCAGGGATTCCACGATGTTTTCGCTGAAATCCTTGAGCCGCGCGATCTCCAGAGCTTTTTGCTCGAGCGAGGAATAAAGCTGCGCGTTGTCGAGTGCCACGGCAACGTAACCAGCGATGGTTTCTACCAGCTCGACGTCGTCGCTTGACAGAAAATCCCCGTCGACGGTCTTGCCCAGGCCGAGGACCGCTACGGTGTGCTCGCGGATGCGGCACGGAATGAAATAATTCAGGTCCAATTGCTCGAGCGTCCGGCGCACCGAGTCCGTGACCTCTTTCGCCACACGGGGCGACTCAAAAAAGAGCGCCCCACGGGCGAATTCGGGCCGGACCGGATTGAGGAAGCTAAGATCCATGGATTCCGAGAGCCGCACCCCCATCGAGCGGGCCAGGCGCATCTGGCCGGGCTGCTCGGGATCGTCCACAAAAACCGCCAGGCGGTCCACCAGCAAGGTTTGCGAAATGCGGTCCATCACCGAACCCAGCATGGGGTCCAGCCGTACCTCGTTCGTCAACGTGCGGCCAAATTCGATCAGGGTGCGGCGATAGTCGAGCCGGTCGCGGTAGAAAAAGCGATCCAGGCGCGCCTGAATCCATTCGCGGAAAGGCTGGAACAAAAATGCCGCAATGACGATGGCGATCATCCCGCCTACCGGCCCGGTAGCCGGCGCGTGGAAGAGCGAAGTACTCAGGGCCACGAGCGAGAAGTAGACCGTGGCCACCGCCGCCGTAGCCGCCGTGTACGCCAAGCCGCGCTTGAAGATGATATCCACGTCCATCAAGCGGTAACGGATGATGGCGTAAGCGAAGCACAAGGGGATGAGCACCAGGCTCATGACGGTAAGCTTCATCCACGTGGGTGTCGCAAGATCGAGCACCAGCGGAAGAATATAAAGCAGGGAGACGGGCAAACTTCCGGCCAAAGTTCCGCCGGTCAGCCATTTCAACTGCTGCCGAAGAACGCCGGACGGCGCCTCGCGATAATTCCGGTAAAAGACGACGCCCGCGGCGATGAAGTAGGCCGCGAGATACCCAAGCTCGAGTTTTTCCAGCAGGATATAGGATCCCAGCCAGGGCACGAATCCGAGGGCATTCACCGCCGTGCTGAGGTGCACGAGCAGCAGGGCCACGGGCAAGAGATAAACCGCCAGAAGCTTGGCCGTCGTGCGCATCCGCGATTCGGTCCGTCCGGGAAAAACCAAAGCGAAATGAAGGAGCAAGGCCGGGACCAGCAGGCGCGCCGCGATTTCCGACCAATAGACCTCCCAGTCGAAAATGTCCAGCTTCCCGCTGAAATGGAACGACCACACGATGAACGAAGCCAGGCAGAAGATGTAGAAGTGCACCGCGCGGGGAGCGTTCCAGCGGCGAATGAAAATGAACAGGCCGACGAACAGGTACAGCAAACCTACGGCGCGAAAGTAGTTTTCGATTGCCAGGGGCTTTTTCGCGGCAGCGGTCACCAGCGGCGTTTCGAATTCTTGTCCGTTGCGCGAGAGCCTGTAGCGAACCTGGGTCCAGAGACCGGCGCGGTCGAGCAGCCTGGCAACGTCGGTGGCGCGGGAGACCGGAACGCCGTTGAAGGTGAGTAGGAAGTCCCCTTCGTGGATCGCCGTATCGCTCGCCGGGGAATTGGCGGCAACGTGCTGGGCTCGCACGCCATGGTCCGTATCGATCCAGGTGACCCCGTCGTAGGCCTGGTCATAGCGGGTGCGCTGGTCGAAGTTCAACAGGGCAAAAATTACCGCCGCCAGCGTCGCTAGTGCCAGCACGACCGCCCCGAGACTGACTCGCAGGTTCTGTTTCATGACCGTCCGCAACAGCGGCAACCGATGCTCGAGTATGAAAGCAAGCCAATGTCCACTGTTTGGTAGATTACCCCGTAACTAACTCTAGCGTCATCAATAATCTACAACCGCGGAGGGCTGGACGACCCTGGTTCATCCAGTTTCTGGGAGGGTAGATACAGCTTTTGAGAACTTCCGGACTAGAACTGCACGCTCAATCCGCCCCGAAAGGTCCGGAAGGAAGGCACCAGGACGACGTGGCCATCCCTGCTACTGGTTGCAACATACCCCTGTGCCAGCAAATTGTCGCAGTCCGCAATCGCCTCCCATCTTCCTAAAGCCCATTTCGGCAGCGGCTGGCGTACCATCAGGTGGAAGTAGGGATCCATCTGATAAAGAGATTCGCCATAGCCATCGAGGCGTGAAACTACCGGGCCGCTGATCCACTTGTAGCCGACATGCAGCTTCGTCCCCAGACGCGGCAGTTTGGTGGAAACGCCTGCGCCAAGCGAATGCCGCGGAACCGACTGCAGCATGTCACGCAACACGCTGTCTATGTCATTGGCCGCCGGAGCAAGCGCGCTGGACACGGAATAAAGCGCCGTCAACTCGGTGTCGCCTTCCAGTTTCTTGCGAAACGCCACGCGGGCTCCCCAACTGCTCGAGGCGCCAGCGTCATAAGCAAATCCGTTCGAGAAGTAATCCTGGAAGTAATCCGTAGCCGGCAAAGTATCTCCACTTAGACCGTAAACGGCTACGTGCCGGTTGTCGTCGCGGAAACCGGCAAACTGCAGAACGCCGTGAGCGCCGATTTTTCGATTCGCCGCGATTTCCTCGTGGAATCCACCCTCGAGGACCGGTCGGCCGCTGCGCATAAGCAATGCCGGAAATGCGTCCAGCTCGTTGAGAGCCGCCGTCAGCACGGCCCCGGGTTGCGTTTCCGTGGCTTCCAGCGGTTCCGGACCGGTCGGCATCGAGGCAAAAACCACCTCGGTCGACCAATCCTGCGATATGCGGTAATTCAGTTGAGCGCGGGGACGCAGCGCGGATGCCGAGGCTCCCAGCCCCACCAGGACATATTCGCCGCCATAGTGCAGGACCAGGCGATCCCCGAGCGACAGGCTGCCGCCTTGATCCAAACGCACGCCGCGGAAGCTCGGACCATCGGGTCCGATCTTGGCTTCGCGAAGCACCAGCGCCGTGTGCGGCCCGGCACCGAGGGTCCCCGAAGGCAACCACACCGTCGCAATGCCGCCACCGGGCGCATCCTCGTCATAACTCATCTGCCCTGCGAAAAGCAGACTGCTTGCGCCTCCAAGCTTCTGGTCGTAGGCGACCGCGGTCGCCGGGCGCGGAGCAATACTGGAAGGCGAGCCGGCCCGGCGCGCTCCGTCGGTGAACTCCATACGAACACGCGGCACGCCGAGGCTGCGATTGTCTGCATGCAGCGCCGAGAGCGTCGAATCGGACGCGTCGACCCATTCGAGGATCGGCCGCACGGACGCAGCCGAGCGCAACACCCATTTCCAATCGTCCGGTTTGGTGGGGGCGTTGGAGGGCGTGCGACGCAGTTGCTCCAGGGTCGCGTACATGGATTCCAGTTCCACGCGAACCACCGTGGTCAGATTGGCACTCACCCGGATGTGCTTGTCGAGGGTAGGAAGAAAACCGGCAAGGGTTACGCGCAAGGTGTACAGACCGGGGACCAGCTTGCTCCCTTCAAAAATGCCTTGCGTGTTCGTGAGCAAGCTGTGCGGCGCAGCAATTCCCGTAAATTCGGGGACAAGCTCCACGTTTGCGCCCATCTGCGGCGTGCCCGCCGTGTCACGCACCACTCCCGCAAGCTTGCCGAGGACGGGCTTAGCTTGCGCGGCCGCCGGTTTCGCAGCAAAAGGAGAAACCGCAGCGGTCAGGACCAGGGCCCCCAGGATTCGGAGTCGCCCTTGTTTCACGTTTGTTTACCTCCCCGGTGCAGCGCTCGCCGCGGTTTTTGATTCCGGCGGCGCCTTCACCGTGAAATCCGCCGTACGCGAAATGGTCTGATTCGAACGGGTGTCGGTAGCGTTCACTTCCAGAGTGTATTTGCCCGGCGGGAGCGTCGAGAGCGGCATCCACCGCTCGATGGTGACCTGCTGCCCGGTTTGCTTCATGTCCGCCGAGGTTTCCTTGAACTGCATTCCCGGAACCGGCTCGTTGCCTCGCTTGACGGTGAACTCAAAATTCGCGCTGGACTTGTGCGTTGCGTCGTCCGGCTTCAAGTTATAAACCTGCATGTAGATGCCCAGCCGGTCAGCGGTGGTGAAATCGGCTTCGAGCTTCGGCCGGACTTTGGAGGAGCCCAGCACAAACATGCCCGCTCCGATTTGCTTGGCGGGAACATGCTCGATCTGGTCGGCGAGAATCAGCGTGCTGGCCTCGAGCTTATCGTCTTCATAGCGAGGCACGGCAAGGCGGGCATTTACCACGCCAACGTTTCCGCTCTGCACGTCCTTGATGACCAAGTCCAGGCGATACAGGCCCGGACGCAAAGGCACGGCGTTCTGGTAAATCGATTGCAATCTCATGGACCGCTGGAACAGGGAGTCGGGGATATCGTGGCTGACGGGTGCTTCGAAAGTTTGCACGATGCGGCCCGTCAGCGTGCTCACGCGCCCGAAGATATTCATGGTCGCCGTGTGAATTCCTTCTTTGGCCTGGAAAGACAGCTGGCTGTTGGGAACCTGAATGGTTATCGGAACGAGAACGGTATCGTCGGTCACCTTCATGAAGTCGGTGCGGTAGAGAAAATGCAATTGGTCGCGGACAATGCGCGACGTCACGATGGCTTCCAAATCCTTGAACTTCACTGCGGGAGGCTTCTGGACCTTGGCGTAAAGCTCGAGGCGGTTGAATTCATCCATGCTTGCAGGCGTGCCGCCCAAGGCGGTCGGCAGGTTCGTGCCGTCCGAGCGCGTGAAGCGGTCCGCTTTGGAGGCCATGCCCATGGATTCGAGCAAGCTCAGGCCGGCGCCAGGCACGTGCAAGAGAGCGTCTTTTTCCGAGGGATCCATGGTCAGGTGATATTCGCCCGAGCCGCTCGGATCGACAAATTCCAGGATGATGTTTTCTCCGATGCCTTCCAGGTAGCGCCAACGCCAGGTCTCCCAGGGGTAAGTGGAAGTGGAGCCGCCGCCCTCTTCCATCGGCCGGTCATAGGTGCCGCCCGTAGGATGCGAGTCAACCTCGTCCGGCGGCCCCCACATGATGTACATGCGGCCGCGGTCGGTTTTCCAGCCCGGGATGCCGGAGGCATAATGTTCGTTGGCGTACGCAATGCGGCGGTAGTGCTCTTCTTTGAAATCGTTATCTGGAAGGTCGGGATTGCTGCTGCGCCGGAGCCAGAACTGCTCGATGAATTGCTCGCGCTCCTCGTTGGTTTGCAGCTGGAGAAAGGCGTTGCGCTCTTCCGGAGTGATGATATAGATCACGTCCTCGGTGAGCCACTGTTTGTAGGCGTTATCAAGCTCTTTCAGTGTCTGCTTTATCTTTCGCTTGGCGGCTTTATCCAGCTTCTTCGGGGCCGTTGACGGGTCGCCGGCGTCCTGTGCGTCTTGGGACAGAGCTGCCGGCAACCAGATGGTGAGCGAGAAAAGCGCTACGACTACGGACCGCGTTATCCGTGACATGGAGACACCTCAAGCCCTCAAACGTTGGAATTCTACCCCTTGGACGAGTCCTCCGTCAATCGGCCCAATCCCCTGCATTTTCTGACACTTGTCCCCCGCGAGCCGTTAGACCGCGCGTCGCAAGTTTTGGTTGCCTGACAGTTTTTGACCTGGACCGAGGTACAGGGCATGCGCCCGCGATTCGCGCCCACACGTGCGAGCAGTAAGGGAAAGAATTGGCCGAGGCCCTTAGAGCGGGGGCAAGGTCAGCCGAGAGGGAGCTTCGACGGGTTAAAAAGCGGAGAGCTTACTGAACGCGCTGAGGCTGGCCGTCGGATCCGACCAGCGCGTCGAAGATCGCGAGCACGTGGCGCCGGTAATCCACCATGCGCTCAAAGACGTCTTTCAGTTGCGGATCACGCTCGGCTTCGCGGTGCCATTTGGCGAGGACGGAACTGGGCACTTCGATGTCGCGCCGCAATTGGTCGGCGGAATGGCCGCGCAGGAACAAGCCATAGAAAAGCGCCGCCTCGCGCTGCGGATAGTCGAGATCCTGCTGCGTATCGGCGGGAACGAATTGTGGCAGCGTGGCCATAAAGAAAAATGCAGTTTACCCAAAAGTGTTTCCGCGTCAAGTAGGACTTATGTTTTCTGACGCCTTCGAGCTAACCCTCCCATTTCTGCGCTTTCAAACCCTGCCCTCCATTCCCCGTTGCGGCGTGACCTTGAAGACCTTATGATGAAACAAGACATGGCGAAGTTGCACAACTCCGAGAACCCCTCGTTCACGCGTATGGCGCGGCGGATCCTGCGGTTTGGCGGCCTTCGCGGTCTGCGGTCGATTGAAATTGATCCCGAACGGTTCCGGCGCCAGCTTGCCAAGAAACACGGCCTGTGGGTCCCGAGCTTCGCGCGGATGAAGGATGTCCCGCTCGAGCATTTGGACGCTATCGCCGACGGGTTAATCCGCGATGCCGAGCGACTGGCGCTCCTCGAGGGCGCGGGACTCGGGCTTGGCGGCATGATCACCTTTCTTCCTGACGCGAGCTTCCTCACCATCATTACCTTACGCCTGATTCAGCGGCTGGCCTTGCTCTACGGGTTCGAAGGGCACGAAGGCGACCAGCGGATCGAGATGTGGAAGGCGGCTGCCGCCGCGTCGGGAATTGATTACGGCAAAGATTTGGCGGGGAAGCAAGTATGCGAAAAAGTCGCGCCGCGCCTTGTTCGCTTGTTGGCCGCGAAGCTCGGAACCGAGAGCGCGGAAAAGTGGGTCGGGCGAATGGTTCCCCTGGCCAGTTCGGCCATTGGCGGCGCGCTGAACTTTTCGTTTGTGCGCGGCTGGGGCCGGCGCGTGCAGCGGCATTTGCGCGGGAGGCATCTTGAAGCAAGAGCATCGGCAATGCCGCCATCGCGGGCGTATGCCCCCGCATAGTCTCGTTCCTTCGCAAGAGTTCGCGAATCTCGGGCAGCGAAAAAGTCGCTGGGAGGTGAGTATGCACGGAATTGCAAAAGTCGGGAGCGCGGCGGCTCTGTTTGGCCTGGCGATGGCACTGTCGTTTGTTCCGCTGACGGCAACTTCCGGACCGCAGCAGGAACAAAACCCTCCGCAGTCGGAAGCGAACGATGATATCCCCGCTTATCACGCGCAGGCTCCCAAGGGCGACCTGCCCGAAACCATGAATCCGGAACACTTCCCGAATCCCCTGGTCGAAAATGCCTACGCCGTTGCTGCGAAGATCAAGAAGACGCTTTACCAGGAGCCCTGCTATTGCCACTGCGACCGGAGCAAAGGCCACACGAGTTTGCTCGATTGTTTTGCCAGCGAGCACGGCTCGGGCTGCGGCACTTGCATCTATGAGGACCTCTACAGCTACGAGCAGGTTCGTAAAGGCAAGACCGCGGCTCAGATTCGCGCCGGAATCATCAAGGGCGAGTGGAAATCAGTGGATGCAACGAAATACACGCAACCCGTGCCGGTGAAGTGACGCTTCTTTTCCCAAACAACTAGCGGCGACAGCCCGCTTCCGGGCAAAAGTCGAGCTCAAGCCTCGCTCGAAGGAATGACTCATTTTTCTCCGTCTGCAGCGGAGGGTGTAGCGAAGGCCCGAAGAGCGGCATAGCCAAGAAGTATCACTGCCATGCCCAGAGCAATCCACAGCAGGTTCGGATGGCGCTCGGTAAAGGGCCGCGGATCAGCGTAGTTGGAAGTGGGCTCTTCGGGTCCCAGGTTCGCGCGAAACATCGTCTCCAAAGGGGGGATCTCGAGGGTCCTTGCTAAATCGTACTGCGGTGCGTTGGCGCGGGCGTTGCCGTAAATCAGCCGATAGGAACGGTTTGCCGTGGGATGAAAGAGCACAAACCGCAGCGGCATTACGGCGGAAAGGCGGACTGCGGAAAGCGGAGCGTCATTGGCGTTGAGCACCTCCACGCGCCAATAGCGCTGCCCCGACGGCTCGTAGCATGGCACGGCCAGGGACTGCTCGGTCTTGCCGCCCGCCGCGTAGCGGTGAATTTCGCCACCGCCCGCGAGCTGCCATTCGTTTTCGTCGCTGCTCGAGAGGATGCGCACCGCGCGATAAAAGTCAGGCTGGCTGGTTTCGAATTTGAACTGTGCCACGGGAACGTTGCCGCTGCCAAGATCCACGGTCCACTGCGTCTCGGAGCCTTCCACGCCCGAGTCCGGGGCCAGAGAACTCGCGAGCGAGGGACCTTCGGCGGGGTTTTCCGGTTTCCTGACAGGAGAAGAAAAAACTGCGATGTCAGATACCCGGAACGAGTCGCCCGCCTGCTCGATCCGGACGCGCAAGTACCGTGCATTGTTCTCCGAATAGCGTACGGTCTGATTGCCTTCCAGATTGTCCCTGCGAAAACGTGAGATGGGCGCGCGAGGATTGACGATGCGCCAAACATGCGCGTCATCGCTCGCGGCAACCTCGACCCAATGGATGAAATCGGGCTCCGGGGTCTCTACGCGAAGACGATTGTGAAACCTCGAGCGCTCGCCGAGGTCGACAATCACCTGCGTAAACTGGCCGGGCACGAAGCTGTTCTCTCGCAACGTGGCGGGAATTCTTACCGGCTCTCGAGGCGCAGTGATTTGCGCGCGCATCTCGTAGGGGAGCTGCCGGCCAGAATCATCAATGATGCGAAGGTCCGCCAGTTGGTTCTCCGAGTGCGAGAAGACTTGGCGATCGAGGGTGATGTAGTCGAGCGTGTTTGCGTCGACCGCTTGCATCGGGCGTGAGTAGCGCCAGGAACGCCAGGGCGAGGGCAGGTCCGCGGCGGAAGCGGCAGTCAGCGCAAGGAACAGGAAGACCAGGAAAACAAGTTTTTCGCTCGTTCGTGTGGTCATTTCTTGTTCACGAGGAACGCTGGCCCGCCACTTTGCGCTGATAGAGAAACGAAACCACGAGCAAGACCAGGCCTAGGATGAAAAACGAGACGATGCGGTAGAACCGCTCCAGAAACGAACTGTCGTAAATGAATACCTTGATCACCACAAAGCCAAACAGGGAGAGCGCCTGCCAGCGAAGAAGAAGGGATTTGCGATGAATGCCGAGCGCAATCAACGCGGAAGCGTAGGCCGTCCAAAGAAGCGAGAGCGAGAGATGCTGGGCGAGGCGGGAGTCGATCCCCAAGCCGGATTGCCGGCCGAAATAATCCCAAAGCTCGAGGGACAGGGCGAAAAGCGCGAAAAAATTGGTAGCGACGGCAAGAAAGCCGAGCAAGCCGCGTTCTTCCGAGGAGACCGAAGAGAGCTGTTTGCCGGCGCTCGAAATCACCGCGGCAAGGCAGGCGATCAAAACCGCATAGGTCGCGAACCTTTCGTTCAGCAGGAACCGTCGCGCGGGCAGAGGGAAAACCAGCAGCCGTACGGCGGAGACGGTAATCAGTAAATAGCCGGCGCCGCGTAGGCCTGCCATGGCAGAACGGAAGCCCGTCCACACCAGCACCGCACCTTCCACGGAAAATGCGAGGGTAATCCATTTGCCGTCCAGGCGGAGAGGAATCGCCAGCGTGGCGAAGGTCAGCGCCAAGCCCGCGTACAGAAATCGCATCATGGGTGATTCACCGGACTTTGGCGGCGGAATAACCAGCGCGACGGTGAGGTGTCCTGCGGAAAGGGCGAGAGCCAGCAGGGTCAAAGCTCCGCGGTCGTTCGGCCACAGCATTGCGTAAAGCGCGACGAAATAGGCAAAAGAATTGGCCAAGCCCAGCAAGAAATCGAGTTCGCCGACGCTCGAAGATTTGACGGCGCGAAGAATGGGCACGAGAGCATAAAGAAGCAAAAAGAGCGTGGCGAAGACCAGCGTGCGTTCCAGCTTCGGCGGTTCGTAAAACTTCTCATACCAGCCCCAGAAATAGATCACGCTGAACACAAAAGACACCGGCGTCAAAGAGCGCCAATTGCGGCGAAGCTCCATCGCTAGAAGTCCCAGACCAAGCGTAAGCAGATAGCTGAAGAGCACGACCTGCTCGTCTTTACCGGAGCTTACGAGGATGGGGGTCAGGAACCCGCCAACCAGGGAGAGCAAAGCAATCCGCTGGGAATTTCTCCCGAGAGCCACGGCGGCCATTCCCGCGGTGACCACAATCATCGAGTAGAAGCCGACGTCCCGCGAGTACAACGTGTAGTACTGGCAGCCCGCCCAGAGTGAAAGGTACATCACCGCGGCGCCCAGTCCTGCAATGCCTTCGGAGAAATAAGAGTATCCCCGGCGTAAGAGCCATTGGCTCCACGGCAGCATGGCGGCCCCAAGCAGGATGCCGATGGCCACGCGGCCCCGGGGGCCAATCCAGTTATTGTCAAAGGCGTATTTCAAGAAGAAAGTCGTGGCACCAATCAGGGCCACGATGCCGATGCGATTCAGCCACCTTCCGCCAATGATCGTTTCCCAGTCGAGAGAGGACTTCGCTTTAGGCTGCGAAGCGTAGAGCCGAGGCGCCGCTAAGGGGCTTGGGAAATGCGTCGGTGCCACCTCGCGCGGCCTGGGAGTTTCTTCGCGCGAGCCGGGCGATGGCGGAGCAGTTTCCGAGGATGGTGTCGCAACGGTCTCGGGAGGAAGCGTCACGCGGGCGGTTGGAGCGGCGGTTGGTTCCAGTGGCGGTGTCGCTCGCGGCTCGGCAGACCGAAGCTTCCCTTCGATCGCGGTAAGCTGCCGCTCCAAGGCGGAGAGCCTGTCCATGACCTTGTCGAGCGGGAAGGCACGCAAGTGCTCCGCCAATCGCTGGACGCGAACGAACGCGGAGATCGCCAGAATCGGGGTGATAATGGCCAGAACGACCGCAAGGACGGCGAGTAATTCCATAGGGGTCGATCCGCGAAGAACGAATTAAAACATAGTTATGGAGCGTGAACAACGACAACGGAGTGAGAAGTTCCTTGTCAGTGTGCGGGGCAATTCGTAAACTAGATTCATCCCAGCCAACAGGAGGAAGAATGCATTCTCGCCTCAAAGGGAGTCTGTTTGTGCTGGGGATCGCCGCTCTGTTCGTAGCGGCAGAAACCCCGGCGCGGGCGCAGGAACAGCAACACGTCGTTTCTCTCAGCGAACTGAGCAAAGACGCGGCTCGGCCGGCCCAGACGCGTCAAGCGAATGAAGAAGCTGTACGAACATTGCTTTCTTCCGACCAGGGTCAAAAAGCGCTGAAATCCGCCAAGCTCGATTACCATAAGGTGGACAAGGCCGTTGGCCAATTGAGCGACGAAGACCTCGCCAACCTGGCGGAGCGTTCCCGGCAGGCGCAAGCCGATTTCGCCGCCGGACGCATCTCCGACCGCGATTTGCTTTGGATTATTCTGATCGCGATCGCCATCATCGTTCTGGCGCTGGCGTTGCGCTAATTCCCGACCATCGGAGTTGTTCGTTACGCGCGCAAAGCGCACCACGTTGGTTTTGTTCCTGACGCTTTTCCTGGGGCGTGCCGTCGGTGCCGCGCCCCAGGAAAGCGCAGGGGTCTGGCTGGACGTTCCGTTCGTCAAGCAGAGCGAGGATGGCTGCGGATCCGCGGCCATCTCCATGATTTTGCAGTATTGGGGCGCGCATGGCGTCGAGATCGCTGCGCGGCGCGCAGATGCCCAGCTCATCCAGAAGCAACTTTATTCGCCCAAGGCGCGGGGCATCTTTGCCTCCGACATCGAGAGTTACCTTAAAGGCTCGGGCTTCCTGGTCTTTCCTCTGGCGGGAAGCTGGCCGGACTTGGAAGAAAATCTACGGCAGGGGCGCCCGCTCATTGTGAGCCTTCAGCCGGGCAATAGAAGCGCTCCGCTGCACTATGTGGTGGTGACGGGGATCGACTGGCAGCGCGACGCGGTTTTTGTACACGACCCGGCCCGTGGCAAACTTCTTCGCGTTGAACGGGCAGAGTTCGAAAAACAATGGCGGTCCAACCGCAATTGGATGTTGTTGGCGGTGCCCGAAAAGGCCGCGTGATCCGCCTTTCGCTTATCCTATTCGGCCTGGTTTTTCTTTCGACTCCAGGTTTCGCCCAGGATGGCGGTCCCGAGCACGCGCGCTTGGCCGCGGTCCAGCAAGCACTCGATGCCGCACACTGGGATGAAGCCGCCCGACTTGCGGAAGGACCTCGGGATCAATCGTCCGAGCTGGACCTGCTGCGAGGGCTGGCGCTCTCGCACCTCGGGAAGTGGGACGAGGCGAAGGCGGCACTCGATCGAGGGGCGCGAAAGTCTCCGCGGGATTCACGGTTCCCGGTCGAACTGGCTGGCATCGCTTATAAACAGAAAGACTTCCGCCTTGCCAAGAAAGACCTCGAAACTGCACTGCGGTTGAATTCGCACGACGGGTATGCGCACGAATTTCTCGCCACAATTTATTTCCTCGAAGGAAATCTCGAGGCCGCGCTGAAGTACTGGAATCCTGAAGAACAGCCGCGGCTCCGGAGCGTGGCGGTCGTGCCCTCGCTCGAATTGTCGGAGCCGCTACGCAACCGCGCTTTGGCGTTCAACGCTCCGCAAGTCCTGAGTCTAGATTCCTTGCTCTCGACGGAATCTCGATTGGACAACCTGGGAATTTTTTCGAGCCGCCGCATGGAACTGACGCCTGCGGAATCGGGAACCTACGACCTCACGCTGCACCTGACGGAGAGGAATCTCTGGGGCGATTCGAAAGCGGAAGGGATCGTGTCTTTGCTGAGCGGGCTTCCCTACCGAACCGTCTATCCGGAGCTCTACAATCTGGGTCGCGGGGCCGTGAATCTTACTTCGCTCGCGCGGTGGGATGCGGAAAAGCGCCGCGTCTTTGCCGACCTTTCCCTTCCCCTTTACCGCGACCCGAGCTTGCGCCTGCGTTTTTACGCGGACGCGCGAAATGAGAACTGGAACTTGTCAGAAACCTTCTCCGGCCCCACAACTCCACTGACAGACTTGAATATGCGCCGAGTGGCCGCCGGCGCTGAGTTTCGAGAGGTGATAAATGGGCGCTTCAGTTGGAGCGCCGGGACCGAGGCCGCCAATCGAAACTTTCGCAATCTCAGTGGCGCGCTCTCGCCCGCCGAGCGCGCATTTTTCACCGGCGGAACTTCACTTGCTGGCTGGGTGGGCGCTCGAGGGACTTTGCTGCGGATTCCCGAGCGCCGCTTCCTTCTCGATTCGTCCGCAAAGGTTGCCTCGGGCCGCGAATTTGCCGCCACGCTCGGACCGTTCGCGACACTCCAAGGAGCGCTAAGCGCGCGCTGGTTTCCCCGCGCGAAAGGGGACGATTACGGGATGCGCTGGCAGGTTCGCGCGGGAGCGACTGCGGGCAAGGCTTCGCTTGACGAACTTTTCCAGCTGGGAGTAGAACGCGATAACGATCTGTGGTTTCGCGGTCATGCGGGAACGATCGACGGCAGGAAAGGGGCCGCCCCGCTCGGTCGGCGGTACTTTCTAGCGAACTGGGAGATGGACAAGAATGTGTATGGTAATGGTCTTTTCAGCGTGAAGCTCGGGCCATTCCTGGACAACGGCGCCATCGCAGATTCTTCGGGGTTCTTTGGTTCGCGAGGCTGGCTCTGGGATTCCGGTTTGCAATGCAAGGTGCAGATCCTCGGCGGAGTCGCCGTGGTTTTTTCTTACGGTCGCAATCTCGAGGGCGGGAAGGGCGTGTTCTACGGAACAGTCTTGCGCTAACTGCTCCATGGTCCCCGGCCGGAACTGCTCCTTCGTGCCTGGTAACCCAATCGCCATTTCCTTCGTCTCAGGAAAGAGTTCCGAACGCGGCAAAAACTCGAGGAGTGGCGGTCGCCGATTCACACTTCAGCTACACAGGGGCGGAGCAATGTCCAAACGATTTCTTTCTCAAAGCGGCATCCTTGCGGTGGTGGGCGTTCTGGCGGTAGGACTTGCAGGTGTCGGGCTCGATGGTTCGCTAAAGGCAGTCGACCCGCCAAAGTCGTGGGGATTCGACACCGCAAACCTCGACAGGACCTGCAAGGCCTGTGACGACTTCTATCGGTTCGCCATGGGCGGGTGGATGAAAGCGAATCCCATACCGCCGGAGTACTCGATCTGGGGCTCATTCAGCCAGCTTGCCGACAGGAATCAAAAGAATCTGCGGGAAGTCCTGGAAGCCGCGGCGGAGAGCAAGGCCGCGGCGGGCACCAACGAACAGAAGATCGGCGATTTTTATTCTAGTTGCATGGACGCAACGGCCATCGACGCGGCGGGAGCCAAGCCAATCGAACCGGAACTCACGCTGATTGCCGCCGTCGGGACCTTGGCCGATCTCGAAGCCGAAACTGCGCGCTTGCACAAGCAGGGCGTAGGCGTGCTGTTTCGTTTCACTTCCACCCAAGACGCCAAGGACAGCTCGCAGGTGATTGGCGCCGCGTCTCAGGGCGGCCTGGGCTTGCCCGAACGCGAGTATTACCTGAAGCAGGACGAAAAATCGCAGAAGCTTCGGGAAGATTATGTGAAACACGTTGCCAACATGTTTGCGTTGCTTGGTGATTCTGCCGATGTGAGGGCGGCGGAAGCTGCGACGGTCCTGAAAATGGAGACCGCATTGGCGACGGCGTCGATGAAGAACACTGATCTGCGGGACCCGGATAAGACCTACCACAAGATGACGCTAGCGGAATTGAGGGTGCTGACTCCGGGTTTTTCCTGGGAGTCTTATTTCACGGCCGTTGGGCACCCGGAACTGAAGGAGATCAATGTAGGTCAGCCGGACTTTTTCAAGGCGCTCAACGCACAGTTGACGGCCACCTCCATCGCGGATTGGAAGAGCTATCTGCGCTGGCATCTGGTAAATTCCGCCGCTCCCGGGCTGGCCGAGAAATTCGTCAATGAAGATTTCGATTTTCGCGGCAAGACCCTCACCGGCGCGAAAGAAATCCAGCCGCGGTGGAAGCGTTGCGTGCAGTCGACCGACCGCAATCTCGGCGAGGCCCTGGGGCAAGCTTACGTCCAGAAATATTTCCCTCCGGCCGCTAAAGCCCGCGCGCTCGAGATGGTTCACAATTTGCTTGCAGCCCTCCGAGACGACCTCGAGACCCTCCCGTGGATGGGTCCGGAAACCCGCGCTCAGGCCAGGGCGAAACTCGAAGCCTTCGCCGTGAAGATCGGCTATACCGACAAGTGGCGCGATTACGCGGCGCTCAAAATCGACCGGCGCTCGTATGCGGAAAACCTGGTGCGTGCTTCGGAATTTGATTTCGCACGCCGGCTCAATAAAATCGGCAAGCCCGTCGATCGCACGGAATGGGGCATGACGCCGCCCACCGTGAACGCCTACAACAACAGCAGCATGAATGAAATCGTCTTTCCCGCGGGGATCATGCAGCCGCCGTTCTACGATCCAAACGCGGATGACGCGGTGAACTACGGCGGCATGGGAGCGGTCATCGGGCACGAAATCACCCACGGCTTCGACGACCACGGCAGCAAATTTGACGGCAAGGGCAATCTGAAAGATTGGTGGACTCCTGAAGATCTCAAGAATTTCCAGTCCCGGGCGAAATGCGTCTCCGATCAGTTCGACGGATATGTGGTTGACGGCGACTTGCACGAAAACGGGAAGCTGGTCCTCGGCGAAAGCATCGCGGACCTGGGCGGGCTGGCGATCGCCTATGCGGCGTACGAGAAATCGCTCGAGGGCAAGCCGCGGCCTCCCGACCGGGATGGATTTACTCCGGAGCAACGTTTTTTTCTGGGTTGGGCTCAGGTGTGGGGCGCCAATGAGCGGCTCGAATATGCACGGTTGATGGCCAACACCAACCCGCACCCGTTGGGAAGGTTTCGTGCGAACGGCCCGCTATCGAACATGGCGGAATTTGCCAAAGCGTTTGGATGCAAACACGGGGAAGCCATGGTACGCGAGCAAGCCTGCAAAATATGGTAGGACCCTCGGGAGGCAAACGATCTTCAGCCAGGGAATTCGCCCTAGGAGCTAGAAGTGAAGGACGACTCCAGGGGCAAGCTGGAAATTGTTTTGCGTTTGGTGGAAGAAGCCGGTGCGAACATAATCGGCTTCAATCCGGAAGGACACACGGGGGTTCCAGCGGTAATCCGCCCCCCCGCCTATCTGCATCGAAAAAGAATTGCGGCCCCCAAACGACGTCTGCGGGCCCTGGTGCGCGCCGCCAAAAATCGCGTGCAGCCACGGCTCCCATCGCTTTTGGCGCCAGGCCGCCTTGGGGCCGCCGCCGTAGAGGCCTGTTCTCGTGTTTTGACCGCCAGTGGCGGTTCCGCCAAAGGCGCCGGTGAAACTCCCTTCGACGCCTAGCCACTCATTCAGAAAATAGGTGACGCCAACCTTTAGTCCGAATTGGTTGGAGTCGTATTGCTTGATGTCGTAAACGGAAGAGCGGAAGCGGACCCAGGCGAAGGCAACACCGAGTTGCCAGCGATAGTCCTCACGGTCTCCGTAAAGGAACCTCGGATCAGGGGGCGCCGCCGGCTTAGCCGGAGCAGGTTCCGCCAGTAGCGTCGTGCTTAGGTTGGGAGCCGAGACGGGAGGCGCCGAGTTTGTGCGGGGCTGGGGGAAAGGATCGGCTACCGCAAGGAAATCAGGAACCGTAACCTTCGCCGCCGAGGTCGCGGAGAAATCCGGCCCCACATTGTCCGTATCGGGAACCGCTTCCTCGGTGATGGCTTGCGCCTGCGATCGACAAACGGCTCCCAGCAGTAGGAATGCAGACACAACCAGACTTTTCATGATGTGCCTCCTGCGGGGGCTGCCCGATACGTGTGCCATCCAAACAGCTACGGTAAACAACACTAGGGCGTTTGTCTACGCTCTTTGATGAGCTTGGAAGGCAAGCCGGTGGAGAGGAGGCCGGAGACACGGGTGGCCAAGGGTCGGGCCGAACGGTCAGCTCTAGAGGGAAAGCTGGCCCTTTGGACTCGAGATGGAAGCGAGCAAAGAAGGATGATCAAGCGTTGAAACGCGCAGGTCCAGTTGCAGGCGAGAGACTGCGTATCCGAGATCTTTGGCCTCGGGAGTGGTCGCTTCGAAACGCGCCAACGTGCACCCCTTGGGAGCATCCACCGACGGATGAATCGAGTCCGGGCTCCACTCGATGAAAAACGGAAGCAGGCCGCCGTGATCGTCCTTGAGGCGGAGCGCCTTCCAGTGAAGCACTTTGCCATCCGGGCGCTGGCGGGAGCCGGCTTGCGGACCTTCAAACTCGATTCCCTCCTGGCGAAGTTGCTCGGCAAATTTTTCCAGATCGTCGCGGTGCGCGGCCCAGCCGATAAGGCGAGGTTCCTTGAGCTGGGTAATGACCGAGTACTGCTCCACTCTGGATTGTTTGGGATCGGGCGCAATGATTTCGAGGTAGCGACGCTCACCGAGTGAAAGAAGGGCGTTTTGCGTGCCGCGGCCCGGATGCACGCCACCGAAAGCCGCGCGAACCCGAGTGTGTTGTTCGACGAAGGCGACGCCGCGTTCAAGATCGCTCGCGCCGAGCAGGATGTGATCAAGCAAAGTGGGGACCTCGGCGATCTCGGGCCAAGCCGGCCAAGTGCGCGGCGCGATGAGGGCTCCCGAAGTGCATGCGAGAAACGTCCGGCGCGAAATGTTCGCCATTTCCTGGTGCCCCTCATCGGCTTGCGTGCGGTATCGAAGATTACACTTTTGTGCCTTGAATGTGGAGCCCGCTTGTGACCCGCCTAGGTTGGCGTGGGCTTGTGCGCCCGGATGTAAGCGCGGCGGCTTTGGTATTCGACTTCCGGCGCATAGGGATCGCGCTCGAGGGAGTCTTCGATCGAGAAGCCGGTAAGGCCGAGGTAGCGCTCCACTTCTTTCCTGCCATAGAGAACGAAATCCAGCGACACTTGATGGCCCCAGCAGTTTTCTTGGCGAAGAACATCAACGCCGATATGAAACGCAAGGAAGAGCTTGCCGCGAGGCTCGAGGACACGGAACATTTCACGAAATGCCTGGAGAATATCGGTCTTCGGAAGGTGCACGATGGAGTAGAAAGCCACAATGGCGGCCCAGGCGCCGTCCTCGACGTCGAGCGCCAACATGTTGCCCTGCCGGAACTCCATAGCTGGGTTCAGTTTGCGCGCCTGTTCGAGCATGCCTGGGGAAAGGTCGATGCCGAAGATATCCACGCCTCGGTCATGTAAGTAGCGCGCGACGTGGCCCGGGCCACACCCTAGGTCGCAGACGCGGCCGGCGCCTTTGAGCCGCGCGGCGAACTCGTCGAGAAGCATGCGGTCGAGCGGCTTGTGCTCAAGCTCTCTCGAGATTCGCGCGGTGTATTCTTCGGCGATGCGGTCGTAGCTGGATTGACAGTCCGAGAGTTTCTGGGGATCCATGGGCACCTTGGGGACCGCGTAGAATTCCTCTCTAAGGCCTTCCCAGGGCTTGCCCTGGGGTCATCCAGAAAACCGCTGCAAGGCATGCCAAGACACCCACGAAGTACGCGGCAATCGAGGGGCTGGACTGGGGCGGCAGATCCTTGGTGAAAAGGCGATAGACCGTGCCCGCAGCGACCAGGAAGAAAATTCCTTCGCCGAGAAACAACCAGAACACAAGGCAAGCTGCCAGAAGGACAAGCCGCTCGGACCTGCCCAAAGCAGCCACGGCCTGACCGCCGTCGAGGACCCACACCGGAGTGAGGTTCAGAATGTTCAGCGCTGCTGTGGTGCGTGCGAGGGCTGCCCAGAGTCCGTTCCCCGTGCGGTACCAGAGCAGGGCACAAACGGCGGCGCCGAGGAGCCCGGCTAATGGCCCAGCCAGGCTGACGGCGGCGCGCGTTTGACGCGTAACTCCCAGAGCCTTCCAACGAACAAACGCGCCCAACCCAGGAAGAAAAACAGGCATATCCGCAGGCAACCCGCGCCGACGGATGTCAATGTAGTGCCCCATCTCATGCGCCAGAATGAGAGCAGCAAAACCAACGCCAAAGGCAGCTCCGTACAGCGCCCAATAAACACCCATAAAAGCAAAGAGGCTGAAGATGAACTTCAGTCGGAAAATCGCCAGCAGAAACGTCTTGCTCTTCGCCAGAACAATGGCGATGGGAGCGAGCGGCCCGAGCCTCCGGGCCCAGCCATGACTCTGCTCCGGAGGCGGAAATGTCCTAGCGGAAAGCTCAAGTTTCTGGATTTGGTCGCGGATCCAAGTGGCCTGCGTTGAGTTTGCTGGGAGAAGAGGGAGTGCTTTGAGCCATTCTTGCTTGGCGAGAAATGGTTGTTCCGCTTCGAGAGCTTTTGCGCGTTCCGAGATGCGTATCAGGTCCTCGCTATGAACCAAAGTATGGCAATGCTCGCAGGCCAGTGCACCCAGAGGCAAGCTTGCGCCGCAATTGTTGCAATTGCGAATGGGTTCTGCGAAGTCGTTGGGCACGGTTTGTCCGAAACGAATGGGTCAGGGAGTGGCCGCGGGTGCTGCGGGATTTTTGGAACCAAAAGGTCCAAGGACTTCAATTTTGGGGCTTGCAGTGAGCTGCCATGCGATGCGAATCCCTATTAGCAAGATGACCAGACCAATTATTCCGTGGAAGGGATCTTGCAGTTCGAGAAAGGGTGAAGCCAAGCCAAGCACGGCCAGCCCTGCCAATGCAGCGACCAAGCTCATCTTAGGCTTGGCCGGCTGTGCGGCCGGATTTGGAGTTAGTCCCGGGTTCACCGATTCCTGATCTGCGGACGGAGGCTTTGCAACCTGGGCTTCACCAGGCGGGTTTTTCTCTTTGGCGGATTGCGAGATCCCGATGGGAATTGCCGACATCGAGACTGCCGCATAAGTTAGAATCACGGCGACAACCTGATAGCTGCGGCCGCCGATCCCGCGGGAACCCATGCGCATTGCTTTGCCCACGATGTAGCCCACCGCCAGCGAAATGTAGCCAATTTCGAGGCCCGTGATGATCCCGAAGGCCGAATAGAGGATTAATCCTAGGATCGCGCCACCCACTCCAAAAACGAGCCCGCGCACAAACGCCGCATGGCTATCCTTCGGAAGCTGCGCTTCGAGTTGCTCTTTGCAGCGTTCGCAGGCGAGTGCCCCGTTAACTCGGTAATAGTGTCCCACCGCGGGTTGATTGCAGGACTTGCAGATGTCGGTTCCCGAGGCCGAGGGGTACTCGGCGATTCCGAATTGGGGCACATTGTCGGTCATCGCCACACTCCCGGTGTTGGACGGAACTTAGCACAGCTTCGAACCCGTCAGAAGGGAAATTTTGTCGTAGGCGTTCTAACCGGCACGTACTTCTAAGATTGAGATTACAAGCTCACCGTGGAGGATTTGAGTCCGCGTTTGCAAAGATAGGCATGCCAGAACAGGCGCGCGGCGACGGCACGCCAGGGACGCCAAGGGGCGCTGAGGGCTTCGAGTTTTTCCGGCGAGGGGCGTTTGCGGAGGCCTTTCACTTCCTTCACGGCGGTAGCGAGGGCGAGGTCGCCGGTCGGCCAGATGTCCGGGCGACCGAGCGCGCTCAAGAGATAAATGTCGGCGGTCCAGCGGCCGATGCCCTTAAAGGCGATAAGCATTTTGTGCGCGGCCTCATCCGGAAGGTTGTGGAGGTAGCGCAGGTCGAAGTGCCGACGGGCGAGCGATTCCGCAAGAAGGCGTGTGTAAAGTGCTTTCTGTCGGCTGAAGCCGATGCGCAGCAATTCGGCATCATCGAGCCTCAAGAACCCCCGGGGAGTCAGCGGCTTCACCGTCGCGTTGAGCCGGTCGAAAGCGGCTTTCGCAGATGCCAAGGAAACCTGCTGCTCGAGAATGATGTAGACGAGGGTGGGAAATCCCGGCTCGCGCACCCAAAGCGGCGGCCGACCGTAGGATTGGACGACCTGCGCCAGGTCGCCATCCTTGCGCGCCAATGCGTCAACTGCTTGGACAAAGGTGATCTCGTCTAATCGCATCGGCCGCTAGGTCGGGAGACCTCGCGTGTCGACTTCGCGCTGAAGCGCTTCCACAACTTCGGCGAGCGGCTTGGGACCAAGGTCGCCCCTGCTGCGATGGCGTACGGAAACAGTGCCGGCTTCGGCCTCTTTGGCCCCGACGACGAGCATATAAGGAATTTTCTGGAGCTGGGCGTCGCGGATTTTGGCGGGCAGCTTTTCGTTGCGGTCGTCGAGATGCGCGCGGAAATTGTGGCGTTTCAGCGTGTTGGCGACGTGCTTCGCGTAGTCCGCGACCTTTTCGCTGACAGGACAGATCTCCACTTGCACCGGCGCGAGCCAGAGCGGAAACGCTCCGGCATAGTGCTCAATCAAAATGCCGAAGAAGCGTTCCACCGAACCGAGGAGCGCACGGTGAACCATGAGCGGCTGATGCTTGGCGCCGTCCTCGGCGACGTATTGCAGGCCGAACCGCGCTGGCAAGTTGAAATCGAACTGCACCGTGGTGAGCTGCCAGGGACGGCCGATGGCATCAATCAGCTTCACGTCAATCTTGGGCCCGTAGAAGGCCGCTTCGCCGGGGATCGCTCGGTACGGAATGTTCATGCGTTTCATGGTTGCGGCAAGCGCAGCGGTCGCGCGGTGCCAGTCTTCCGGCTTGCCGGCGTAATTTTCCGGATGTGCAGCGTCCCAATCGGAAAGCTCGACTTCGAATTTGTCGAAACCGAAGTTTTTCATCACCGCGAAGGCAAAATCGACGCACGCTTCCACCTCGCTCTCGATTTGCGAAGGCATGCAGAAGATGTGCGCGTCGTCCTGGGTGAAGCCACGGACACGCATCAAGCCGTGGAGCACTCCGCTCCGTTCGTAGCGATAGACCGTGCCGAGTTCGGCAAGCCGCACGGGCAGATCCCGATAGCTGCGCAGCCTGGACTTGTAAATCAGAATGTGACCCGGGCAATTCATGGGCTTGAGCTGATAATCGGCTTTTTCGACTTCCAAGGGGCCGAACATGCTGTCCTTGTAAAAGCCGGTATGGCCGCTGGTTTTCCAAAGGTCGAGGCGCATGATGTGCGGCGTATAGACGAGATCGTAGCCGCGCTTGAGAAGTTCGTCGCGGAGCCAGTCTTCGACAATTTTTCGAATCAAGCCGCCCTTCGGATGCCAAAAAATCAGTCCCGGGCCAGCCTCCTCCTCGATGCTGAAGAGATCGAGCTCGACTCCCAGCTTGCGATGGTCGCGGCGCTTGGCTTCTTCCAGGCGATGCAGATATTCGTCGAGCTCTTTTTGCGTGAAGAACGCCACCGCGTAAATGCGCTGAAGCTGCGGATTGCCTTCCTGTCCTTTCCAATAAGCGCCCGCTACATTCATCAATTTGAACGCCTGAATGCGCTTGGTCGAAGGGATGTGCGGCCCTCGGCAGAAATCGATGAACTTGCCGGTGGAGTAAAAAGAGACCATGGGCTCCGAGGCTTTTTCTTCCACCAACTCGCACTTGAAAATCTGATTGGACTTTCTGTACAAGTCGAGGGCTTCGGGCTTGGGAATCAGCTTGCGTTCGTTCGGCAAGTCCTGCGCGGCAAGCTCGTGCATTTTCTTTTCGATTTTCGCGAGGTCCTCTTGTGTAAACGGCTCGTCGCGCAGAAATTCATAAAAAAAGCCGGTGTCGATGGGCGGGCCGATGCCGAGCTTTACGTTGGGATAAAGCTCCACGACCGCGGCGGCAAGGAGATGAGCCGCGGAGTGGCGGAAGACGAACAGCGCGTCCGGATCTTTTTCGGTAAGAATTTGAAGTTTTACATCGCGCTCGAGCGGACGGCGCAGATCGAAGAGTTCACCCTCGCCGTCGCTCGGTTGGGCCACGCGGGCAACCAGCGCGGCATCCGCGAGACGCGGAGAAATACTTCGCGCGATGTCCGCCGGCGTGGTGCCCTTCGGGACATCTTTGACGCTGCCATCCGGCAAGGTAACGTGGATCTGCTCCATGGCGCCTTCCGTAGAAAAGGGAGAAACATTAAGCTTATCGGCGCTATGTACTGAGGTCAAGACAAGGGAAGTACGGGCGCTGGCAGTTTTCTATCGTCGAACGGCCAGATGCCGTAAGACCTGTCGGTTGACGTTGACACGGTTTGTTCGGATCGAAAGCCGCTCTCGCAGTCGTTGGAGGTGTTGCGGCTTCCTACACTACGGGCGAAACGCGGAAGCAATCGGGGGATTGCCTCCCGGGCGAGCAGACCTTCATCGCTCGGCTCTTCGAAGGCCCTCTTGCTCTTGGACAAACACCTCCCCGAAGAGCCGGATTACTTTTGAGGATTGAGGCAGGCCCTTTCGCCTGAAGACGACAGTCCCCTGCGGTAGAATCTATGGAATACCGTAACCGGCGGGCAGGCGGGCCGTGGTCGAGAGCAGCGAGGACTTCCTACCACGACAACTGCCGTGTGAGCACCTCCTGGAGGCGACTCGGTTGGCACTGCCCCTCATCAGCGAAAGGATCCAGCAATGTCCCTGGTCGTGGGGTGGCTCATGGAGAATTTTGTCGCAATGGCCAGCGACGGTAAGGCCGTCGCGAAAGACGAGAATGGTAAAGCAGGTTTGGTTGGTGAGGACGCTCCCAAGTTTCACGTTTTCACACCGGACTTAATCATCGCCGCCGCTGCGGGTAACGAATTCTTTGATGTCCTGGTACAGAGCCTCGAACCGCTCGTGGAGCAAAGCCGCGGTGACGACCAGCTTTTTGAATATCTTACGGTCGCAATCCCACTCGCAGCCCAGGGGCTGGTCGAGTGCTTACCAACCCACAACGAAGATCTCCTCCTGACGGGATACGATGCCGCGCAGAAACGTTTCCGGTGTTTGCGGTGGACGAGGAGCGAGAATTTCGTCGAGCATGAAGTCCTATCCGGCCGCGTCCTGGTGATGGGCTGCGGCGAGGCCAGCAAAACGCTGGCGCATGACTTGGCCCGAGGCCGCCTGGCCCGGATAAAGAGTCTTGACCAGGTACGCCCTACCTTGGAGGGGGTCATCAGAGAGGTATCAGCGTTGGTGGCGGGGCGCACCAACGGAAACGTCACGAGCTGCTTAATTTACCGAGAAACGGCGGATGAGGGCCGAGGTACCATTGAAGCGCCGCGTTGAACTTGATTCGAGCGGAACGATCGAAGCGAATCCGGCGGGCCGTCTCATCACTGTTCCGCGTGCACTCCGATCTGGCCTTCTTGCTTAGACCCTCGCGGGCCGATCCATACAACACTACAGGAAACGGTGTCGAGAGGGTCGTCCTCTGGGATGATCTCCACGGTTTGTCCGCGTCTTAGCCTGCTGAAATTTCCGCGAAGTCGGAAGCCGTTCTGCGAGCTATCTACAATCAGGCAGGGAAATCTCTCGGTTTGCCCTCGAATGTCAGCAACAATGCTAGCGCGTCTCGTCCTTACCACTCGCTCTGAGCGGCGGCTGTCGGGGACGCGAAAGGTGGGCACCGCTTTCGCTCCAGTGTTGGTATCCCAGGGCTTAGTCATATTGCCTGAGTCGCTGCTCATGCGCAACTTGGCCGGTTTCAGGCTGTACCCGCCTGTGCTAGACGCGCAACACGGAAATGATCGACCTTTCGGGTTGGTCTGTTAGCGCGAGCTTATCCCAACAGCGAGGAGTAGAATGCACTCCGCTAGCCTCCTCTAGGGACGCGTCGATGAAACGTAAGCTCCTTCTGCTCGTGCTGACGGGTCAAATAGCGTTGGCTCAGACTTACGAGACAAAGCCAAACATTCAAAGGCCCGGAGTGCAAGAAGTTCAGGTCCCGTTTGCTTCCTTGAAATCTGTAGCTGCGTTTAAGGTCGGCGGAACTGCGGACTGGGTCCTCATCACGGCTGACGCTGTTTGGGTTGCAACCACAAAACCAAATGCCGTCCAGCGAATCGATCCGGCGACCAACAAGGTTGTATCAACGGTCAGTTTGGATGGGGAAGCGTGTTCGGGTCTGGCAATCGGGTTCGGCAGCCTTTGGGTTCCCCTTTGCGGCAAGAAACCTTCCCTCGTTCGGATAGATACCGACAAAAGTAAAATCACCGGAACACTTCCAGTAGGGCCGGCGGGGCCGGAGGGGGGAATCACGGTTAGTGACGACAGCATCTGGATCGTAACGGACAGTAAGGGAACGCTCAGTCGCATCAACCCGGCAACGAGCGCTGTGCAACAGACGATTCCGATTCCAGCTGGTTCCTATAACCCGCTTTTCAGCGACGGCATCATTTGGGTCACCGGGTTTGATAGCAATGTCCTGACCGCGGTTGACGCTGTCACTGGTAAAGTCCTCGGGTCAATTCCCGTTGGACCAAAGCCCCGGTTTCTAACAGCCGGCGAGGGTTCAGTTTGGACTTTGAACCAAGGTGACGGAACGGTGAGTCGAGTTGATGAAAACAGCAGGAAGTTAACGGCCACCATCACCGTGGGCATACCGGGATTGGGCGGCGACATCTGCTATGGCGCGGACTCTGTATGGACCAGTGTCTTCGACGTTCCGCTCAGCCGGATTGACAGCCATACGAATAAGGTTCTGCGCCAATGGGTCGGTCGAGGCGGCGACTCCCTCCGCTTCGGACATGATTCAATTTGGCTGACGGATTATCACAACGGGTTGCTTTGGCGATTCCCGTATCATGCAGTCCAGAGCCATTGAGACTATTTGTCCGATAAGCGTTTATCAGGGACTGTGTCCATAATCTCCGAATTGCCAATCATTATCCTTATCCTTCCGTGATTGCTATTCCCAGCCAAGCGCCGAGCGCCTAACCCTGGCTGTAACAGTCATGAAACCTTCCTGCCGTACACTTTCACCAGGCCCATTCTGGAGGACCACGTGAAATCATCTGCGTTTCTGGCCGTGGCTGGAGTCCTGAGCGGTATCTTAATTGCGGGCTGCGTGCAAACTCGCGAAGCGCACGCACTTAGTCCGCCGGCTACGAGCTATCAGGTCGGCTCATTTGAGCTTCAGGAGGGTGGAAGCTCTCAGAGTGTTCGCGGCGCGTCAGTTACCCCCGTCTTTTTTGAGGCTGGGAAAATGCCGACTTTGCTCGGCCGTCATTTCATTCCGGGGGACTACGGTTCGGGCAGGCAGCAGGTTGTGATTGTCAGTCAGCGTCTCTGGCAACAGCGATTTCGTGGGGACCCACGAATAATCGGTAGCACCATACGATTCAATGGACAGGCCTTTACCGTCGTTGGGATTATGCCAAGGGCGTTCGATGTCCCCTCAGGCGTTGATATCTGGGTGCCAAAGGCAGGATAGTGGCGTCCAGGTTTGGCGTCGCGGCACGGCCAAGGAATTGCCGGGGCGATTCAACAAACCTCTAGAAGAGCGCAGGTGGACAGTCACGCCTGCTGTGCTCCTAGGCTTCCGGTGTTGCGCAAACGGTTTGTCTTGCGCCCCCCTCTTCATTTTTCAAGAGTCGGAATTCTGGGCTGCGGTTACCCGCGTCCGAAACGGAGAACTCCGGTCGGATCGTTCGGCGGAAACGGCAGCGCAGGTGGTGCGGCGCCGCCCATCGCTCGTCGGGTGCGTTCCAGCACGAAGCCCACATCGGTGATATAACTTCGCGCTGCGGAAGTCGTCCAGCCGTTGCGCCCAACCACCTCGAGAATCTGTTCGCCTTTCAAGGCATCCGGTGCCTGTACATGGCGGATGGGCTGCGTCGTGTCAGCACCTCCTCCTAGAACTTTGCTGAAGGCGCTGGTCGTAATATCGCTGATCCAGTGGGCGACGCCGCTGTGGCGACAGCTTTCGGCAGCCAGCGCTTCCACGGTTGCGGCCGGCAGATACATCAGCAGGCCTTCGGTGATCATTAGCGACGGGGCCGAACCGGCGACCTCATACATGGCGCGCCGATGTGCCGGATCGTTCACGTCGAGAGTGAGGCGCTCGCGGCGGCAACGCGGTGCCTCGTCGGACATTAACTGCTCCTTGTAGTCGAGCACACCAGCGAAGTCAATTTCAATCCAGCGCAGATCTGGCGCTAAGTCGATACGCCATGGACGGGTATCGAGACCGCAGCCGACGCTCAGCACGGTCGTGATGGGGTATTGCCTCAACGCTTCCAGTAGTAATTCGTCCACGAAGCGGGTGCGCACGGCGAGTCCGAGGCGCAGTACGTTCGAATGTGGCAACGCCGCGAGGATCGCGAATCCGCGCTCTCCGGCCAGCCGCGCCGCGAATGGGTCCCGCACGAAGGCGTCCTCCAACTCGGTCTCATGCGCGCGACAAGCGGCCACCATGAGCGCGGTGTCGCTGACGTGCGTGATTTCGCCGCCGTTCGGAGACATCCGCTCTATTATGTCTGAAACTAAGGTGCCGACGGAGCACCAGTACCGCTCCAGGAACCACGTCTGCAACCGTTCATTCCGAACACGCGAGCCCGCCCCTCCGAGCGGACAGGCCGCCCCGCACATTAACGGGTTATGATCGAAGCATGACCGAGTGGCTCCGGGGCAGGACTCTCTTTCAAAAAATCGCGCTGGCTCTAGCGCTCTTGGCGCTAGGCGCTGCCATACTCTCTGCTCTCCTGGGCGGAGGCTCGCCTCTCGGATTCCTCCTGCTGGCGCTCATCATCAGTTACATCGCTTTCCGCAAGGAATTGCTGTGGCGCGTCCGCAATCGGCTTCTCGTCACCTACTTCCTCTTCGGTGTTGTTCCCATCATCCTCATCGCCTTGGGGCTGACCCTCGCGGCTGAGTTGCTGCTGGGGCAAATCGCTACGCAGCGCGTCCGCCAGGACCTAGAGTCGCGAATCGAAGGCGTTCGCTCCGCGGCGCAAAATTTCGTACTGGCCACCTCTTACGGAGCGAAGGCCGATGTGTTGGATGGGATTCGCAAGCGCGTGCCGAGCATGAAATGGGTGGTCCAGGTCAGTGGCAATGCCCTCAGGCTGCCTCCCGACGGCGAATTCCGGAGCGCGCCGTCGTGGATTGCGCCGGGATCGAGCGGCTTGTTCGAGTCGGACGGCCGCTACTTCATTGGTGCTAAAGTCCGCGATGAAAATCTGGAAGCCTTCGCCTACATGCCGCTGGATCAGCAGGCGCTCGCCTCCCTCACGCCTGGGGTTGTGTCCGTCCCCGAAGTGCTGCGCGGCAATGCCTTCACCACTTTTTATTTTGGTCTGTCCGGCAACCGGATATCCGCGGAGGAAAGCGGCGTCCGCAGGGAAATCGTAGCGTCCGGATTAGCGCCACACCGGAGCTGGTGGGATGTGCCGGTCGCTGGCTTGCTGACTTGGAAGGCGCAGTCTTCCTCAGGAACTGCGGACGTGTTGCTACCCTTAATATCCAGGCCGTCTTTGTTGCTTGCCGGTGTTACGACTGGCCGCATGGCGTCGATGGCGCTCTCTATGTTGCTTGCTGTCGGTTGCCTCTACTTTATTCTGGAAGCGGTCTCTTTGTTCTCTAGCTTGAGGCTTTCGCGGACCATCACGCAATCCGTGGACGACCTTTACCAGGGAACGCTCGAAGTCGGGCAAGGAGATTTTTCGCACCAGATTCCTGTGCGAGGCCGGCATCAGTTGAGCGAACTGGCCTCGTCTTTCAACACCATGACGGCGAAGATTCGCGAGCTGATTGGCGAGGTGAAGAAAAAGGAGAAGCTGGACGCCGAACTGGAGATCGCACGAGAGGTTCAGTCGAGCCTGTTCCCGAAGTCTGCGCCGAAACTCAACACATTGGAGATAGCTGCAGTCTGCATTCCGGGACGGGTCGTCAGCGGAGACTACTACGATTATCTGCGCTTGGATGACCGCCGGACGGCAATCGTCCTCGGCGATGTTTCGGGGAAAGGGGTCTCGGCGGCGCTGCTGATGGCCAGCCTTCAATCAGCGCTGCACGCGCAACTGAAGTTCAAGGGAGTTTCCTCGAATCCTGGATTTTCCACGGCCACGTTAATGGTTCAGATCAGCCTGCAACTCTACGAAAACACTCCGCCGGAAAAATATGCAACTTTTTTCTGTTCTGCCTACGACGACGAAACCGGCCGACTCAGCTATACAAACGCGGGCCACTTGAACCCGATTCTGGTGCGCCAAGGAAAGGCGATTCGGCTGGAGGGCGGCGGCACGGTAGTGGGTTTACTGCCGGAGGTAACTTACGAACAGCAAGACGTTCTGTTGCGACCGGGCGATCTCCTCGCCATCTTCTCCGATGGCATTTCTGAGGCCATGGACGCGTCACAACAGGAGTTTGGCGCGGATCGCCTGGCAGAGGTATTGCTCGCCCAGACCGGCAAATCCCTCGACAACATCATCACGGCGGTTACCAGCGCCGTCGAGAAGTGGATTCACGACCCAGAGGGCCGGGATGATCTGACGCTCGTGCTGCTGAGGAAGCGGTGATGCGCGTTTGTCCTGAGAGTCTTGTCGCTTCGCGGAATCGCTAGGTCATTCTTTGCAACGGAAAACCCGAGCTCTTGCTTCCGGTCTTGCGCGGAGCTATTCCCTTACCGCGGATCCTGGCCAGACCTTGGCTACCTTGACATTCTAGGTGAAGGTGTGTATTTTCACCTAGAATGTCTACCAAAGAAACGGCAGAGCGCATCGAGCTGCTGCAGGGCACGTTGGACCTGCTGATTCTGCGCACGCTCGTGCTGGGGCCGGCGCACGGCCACGCCATCGCCAAGGCGATCGAATTCACCTCCGACGACGTGTTGCAAGTCGAACAGGGCTCGCTCTATCCGGCGCTGCACCGGCTCATCAAGAGGGGCTGGATTTCGTTCGAGGATGGTACGTCCGAGAACAACCGCCGAGCCAAGTTCTACCGGCTGACGGCCAAGGGCAGGCGGCAATTGTTGGTTGAGACCCGCAAGTGGGACAAGCTGGCGGGGGCGATCGCACAGATTCTCCGCACGGCAGAACCGGAGGGCGAATCATGAGGCGTCGCAAACGCATGATGGAGGATCTCGACCGGGACATCCGCGAGCATATTGAGATGGAGGCGCAGGACAACATCGGGCGCGGGATGTCGCCCGAGGATGCCCGCTATGCCGCTGTGCGGAAGTTCGGCAACGTGACCCGGGTGAAGGAAGAGACAAGAGAGGTGTGGAGTTTTGTTTGGCTCGAGCAGCTCTGGCAGGACATGCGCTACGCCCTGCGCGCGCTTTCGAAATCCCCCGGCTTTGCCGCCATCGCCATCCTGACGCTGGCCCTCGGCATCGGTGCCAATACGTCGCTCTTTTCCGTAGTGAACGGCGTGCTCCTTAACCCGCTGCCCTACCCCTATTCCGATCAAGTCGTTACCGCGGCTAACTGGTTCCCGGGATTTGGCGAAAGCTCGATTTCCTATCCGGATTTCCTCGATTGGGTGCGCCTCAACCATACATTTTCCTCGCTCGCTGCGTATCGGCAGAGCAGTTTCAATTTGACTGGTCAAGGCGACGCGGAACGCGTCTCCGCAATGGAAATTTCGGCGAGTTTTTTTTCACTTCTCAGTGTGGATCCCATCATCGGGCGCGGTTTTTCTTCCGCTGAAGATCAATTGGGCGGTCCGCCCGCCGTCATTCTCAGCGGCGGTTTCTGGAAAACGAAATTCGGCTCCTCGTCCGACATCCTTGGCAAGGCATTGAGTTTGGATGGCACGGACTTCACCGTTGTTGGCGTCATTCCAGAGAATTTTTACTTCTGCTGCGAAACTATCGACTTTCGCTTGAGTGATGTTTACGTTCCCATTGGCGTATCGAGAGATCCGTGGATGCGCGACCGGCGAATCACCCCGGGAGTCCGCGCGGTGGGAAGAATGAAGCAGGGCGTCACGCTCGCCCAAGCCCGTGCGGACATGGATGGCGTGGCGCGCAACCTTGCGGCAGCGTACCCGGACATCGAAAAAGGTGTGGGAATTGTGGTTACGCCACTCCAGCAAGTCATGGTGCACGATATCCGCCCGTTCCTTCTGGTGCTATTGGCGGCGGTGGGCTTCGTGCTGCTGATTGCCTGCGTGAACGTGGCCAATTTGCTTCTCGCGCGCTCGACGGGACGCGGACGCGAATTTGCCATTCGCGCGGCACTGGGTGCAAGCCGCAGCCGCGTTGTCCGCCAGCTATTGACCGAAAGCGTCCTGCTGGCCATGGCTGGCGGCGCGCTCGGCTTGCTTTTGGCTTGGTGGGGAACCCGCGCAGCGCTGGCCGCGCTTCCCGGTGCGCTGCCGCGCTCGAACGACGTGCGGTTGGATCCGCGCGTGCTGCTCTTCACACTGATCGTCTCGCTGTTTGCCGGAATTCTCTTCGGACTCGCACCGGCCATCAGAACGGCGCGCCCTGATTTGCACGAAACGCTCAAGGAAGGCGGTCGCGGCGCAAGCGGCGTGCGTTACCGCACCCAAAGCATTTTTGTAATTGTGGAAACGGCTCTCGCCGTCGTGTTGCTCATCGGCACCGGCCTCACCATTCGCACTCTCGTGAGCCTCTGGAGTGTCAATCCTGGATTCGATTCGCACAACGTGCTTTCATTCAGCGTCGGCTTTCCGCCTTCACTCTCGAGCGCCGATGCCAACGCGATTCGCGCTAGCCTCCGGCAGTTCACCGACAAGATCGCTTCTGTGCCGGGTGTCGGCGCCGTTTCCGTTTCGAACGGCGCAATCCCGCTGAACCACGAGTCGGCACTGGTGTTTTGGCGCGAGGGTCAAGCGCAACCCGCGACAGAAGCCAGCATGCCCTTTGCGCTTTGGTATCGCGTGGGCCCGGATTACCTCAAAGTCATGAAAATCCGGCTTCTCCGTGGGCGCTTCCTCACCGCGCAGGATGATGCCAATTCGCCGGGCGTGTGCGTTATTGACGAAGACTTCGCCCGGAAGTTTTTCGGTAATGAGGACCCGCTAGGGAAGCGCCTTAATTTCGACCTCGTGTACACCGAGCCGCTCCAGATTGTCGGTGTGGTTGCTCATGTCAAGCAGTACGGCCTCGACGAAACGGTCAACTCCCCGGTGCAGGCGCAGTTCTATATGCCGCTTATGCAACTGCCCGACGACCAGCTCAAGACTCTCGCAAGCTCCACGACCGGCTTCATCATTCGCACACAGGGTTCGCCGGATGCCTTTGCGAGCGCTGTTCGCGATGCCCTGCGCGAATTCAACAGCAAAGCTGTTTTATACGCACCGGAAACCATGGATCAGATTATTTCGCAGTCGCTGGCCGCACGGCGCTTCGCCGTGATTCTGCTCGCGGTCTTCGCCGCGCTCGCGTTGGTGCTCGCCAGCATCGGAATTTACGGCGTAATTTCTTACATTGTCGGGCAACGCACCCACGAAATCGGCATTCGCATGGCGCTGGGCGCACAGAGAAGCCATGTGCTCAAGATCGTCCTGGGACAGGGCGCGCGCCTTGCGCTCCTCGGCGTGGTGATCGGCCTTGCCGCCGCCGCTGGATTGACGCGCCTGATGGGCACGATTCTCTTCGGCGTCAGCGCTACCGACCCGCTCACTTTTGCCGCCGTCGCCATTGTGCTGACGCTCATCGCGCTGGCCGCGTGCTACATTCCCGCGCGACGCGCCGTGCGCCTCGATCGGGTGGTTGCGCTGAGATACGAATAACCGGCCAATATCATTTAGTGGCTTCTTCTTCTGCTTGCTGATTTGAGAGTTGATAGGGTTTCTCTTTTGCTTCCTTTTTTCCTTCCGCAAGCTCTTTGATGTTTTTAGTTGCTGCCGA
>DATAIH010000309.1:0-3101 GCA_036262755.1 Candidatus Acidiferrum sp. | reverse complement strand
CCATGGGGACAAACCTCGGATCGGACACGACGGATTGAGGGAATTTTGGTTTCCTCCCAACGCACCGCCGACTCAGATAACAAAGCTGGTTGTAACGCCGCAAGGTACCTCAGTGGTCACGTCAAAACCGGCCATGCGTGGTCGCTTCAAAACCGGCCATAGGCAGGTGCTCGGAACTTTAGATGTTGTACCCGGTCATCGGCTCTTCAATCAAGTTTAATCTAATCATTATCCCGAAGATTTTCATCTCTACGCACCCAACCGCCGTCGGTTCGGTCGACGGGGAGCGCAAGCTCCCCATGAAAGGACTAGAGCCGAAGCGATGGGCGGCAGTCAAGGACGCGGAGCGAGGGCCGAGCGGAGCGCCGCGAAGCGGGCTCGATCCTTGACGGCCGTCCGAGCGGAGGCTAGGCCATTTTTTCCTCGAAGCTCGGAAAAAAGCGCTTTCCGAAGCTCGTGGCCGCATTTTCTTGAGGTCGTCCATGGTTCTGGTCATGGCTTTTCCAGCGCAGGGGGCTCCGTCTGCGACCGAGTCCTCCAGCTTCGCGGTCCGCATTTGAGGATATGACCGTGGTGGAGGAGACGGTCGAGCATGGCGGTGACGGCCGCGGTGTCGCCGAGCAGTTTTCCCCAGTCGTCGATTGGCCGGTTGGAAGTCACCAGCGTGCTGGTGCGTTCATAACGGCGCATCACGATCTCGAGCAGCTCCTCTGCTGCGGTGGGCCCTAACTTGCGCATCCCCAAATCGTCGATGATTAGCAGTGGTACAGTAGCCAGCACTTCCATGAGTTCTTTGCGTTTTCCGTCCAGGGCCGCATCGGCGATTTCTTCAAGCAAGATGTGTGCCTCGCGATAGATCACCCGACAGCCTTGGCCGATGACCGCTTTCCCGATGGCCTGGGCCAAGTGACTTTTCCCAGTGCCGGGTGGACCCAAAAACAGCGCGTCTTCGTGGCGAGCGACGAACGTGGCGGTCGCCAGATCGAACACCAGGCTACGATTCATCTTCTTGTTGAAGTTGAAATCGAAATTGTCGAAGGTTACCTGCGGATCGCGGAATTGTGCTTGTTTCCGGCGCCGTTCCAGCAGTCGGTCAGCGCGACGAGTCAGCTCGTCGGACACCAGACAGGAGAGGAAGTCGATAGGGACCATCGGCTCTGCTTGGGCTTGTTGCAGTCGGGTCTCCAGCACCGCGGCCATCCCGCCGAGACGGAGTTGACGCAAGGCACGATTTAGCTCGATCAGATTCATTCTGGTTGCTCCTTGGTTTTGAGATTGACGAAATCGCGATACTCGGTGAGCCGGCGGATCAGCGGATCGATTTGTCGTAAAAACATTTGCTGGTGTGGCCGGCGCTCCAGATAACGGCGCACGAAACGATATTCGTGCACACCGATGTCAAGCGCCGCGGCGCAGGCATCTTCGACCGCCGCCGTTCCGTACTTCTTCGTCAGGGAAAGCACACCCAGGATGCGGCGGATGCCGGTTTCTCCCTGCTGCTGATGGATCAGCTGGCAGAACTTGCCGATTTTGGTTCCCGCGTGTTCCGCGCGACGCAGCAGTTGCGCCGTGCTCAGTGGCATTTTCTTCGGATGGTCTTCTTCCTGAATGCGATATCCACCGCGCTTCTGACGCAGGTGCTCGCGAAGAAGTTGATTGGTCGTGGGATGCAGGATACGCACGTGCAGTTCATCCCATTGCACCTTCACCGACCGTCCGATCCATCCCGGCGGCAAGCCGTAGTAGGCCGCCTCGACCTCCACGCAACCGTCCAGATGCACGACGCGTTCTCCGTATTGGTAGTAACGGAAGGGTTCGAGCGGTAATGGCAGCAAGTGCGGTTTTTCTTCGGCGAACATCGCTGCGACTTGGCGTTTGGTCGTGCCATGAATGCGCGTGTCGGCCCAGCGCTCTTCCCAGCGATCCAGATACGCCTGCGCTTCTTCAAGGCTCTCGAAGCGCATGCCTTTGAGCGGCGTTTTTTTCGCGTGGCCAACCCCCGACTCTACTTTCCCTTTGCGATCCGGATCTCGGACCCGGCAAGGCAGGGCCACCACGCCATAGTGGGCGAGAACATCTCGATAAAGGGGGTTGAGAGTAGGATCGTAAACGTCGGGCACCAGCACGCCTTCTCCCAGGTTGTCGAGGATCATGACCCTGGGACACGCCCCGAGGCGCCTAAACGCTTTCTCATGGAGTTCGGCCCAGATGCGTGTACTCGAACGCCACGTCAGCAGGCGGACGGATTTGCGGCTGTAGCCGAGAGTCATCACGAACAGGCGGGTTCGTCGGTACTTGCCACTCTGCGGGTCGCGCACCATAGGGCCACGGCCGTAGTCGACCTGCGCTTCTTCTCCTGGTTTGGTGAGGATGATCCCAACTGCTTGTGGCAGTTCCGATCCACGAATCTTCCGAACGAAACGTTTTACCGTCTGATAGCCGCCCGCAAAACCGTGATCGGAAACCAGGTCTTGCCAGATGGCCATTGCATTCCGGCCACGATCCAGTCCTTGCTCGATCAGCTCGCGATACGGTGCACAGGCACTAGTCGACCGTCCCCGAGGAGGCCCAGAGTCGGTGGTCACCTGCATGGCCGGTTTTGGTGGATCAGGGTCGGTGGTCACCCCTATGGCCGGTTTTGCCGTGTCCGGGTCGGTGGTCACCTGTATGGCCGGTTTTGCCCGCGCCCGGCGTCCCCATCCGGGTAGGCACACCACCACTCCGGCGGTTTTTAGGTAAACGCTGGCTGTTTCTCTACGGACACCAGTGGCTTGCTCGATCTGTCGTAAAGACCATCCGAGCTTCCCCAGTGCGATGACTTGCTGTTTCTTTTCGTCGCTCAAGACATTGCTCATGCCGACGGAGCCTATAAGGGCTCCTATCGGAGTCAATGTCCCGGGCCTCTGCTATGGCCGGTTTTCAGCTGACCCTATATGGCCGGTTTTGGGTGACCCCTGAGGGCAAGGTATCGGCGGTGACGGGCAAATCGCGTATGTGTGGGGAACGGACGATGTGGCGTGGACAACGGTGCAGGACGGAAAGGCTGTGACCGCCTCTCATCAAGGAATCTTCCTAGACGTGCTGCAAAAGCAAGCGAATGG
>DATAIH010000308.1:0-8551 GCA_036262755.1 Candidatus Acidiferrum sp. | reverse complement strand
TCTTGATCCGACGTTTCCAGATGGCTCTCGTACAGAACCGTCTGGACGTGGGTTTTTCAACGGCCAGTACAACGGCATCGACGTAACCGTTAAAGACAGTAAACGGTTCGCCAAAACCAATGGCTGGGGCTTTTTCAGTTTCGGGCATCATCCGTTGCCATCCGCGAAGACAGCTACGGAATCCCCCGCAACCGTATGCGCCTTCTGTCACCAGCAGTATGTCGCCAAAACCGACATGACTTGGATTCAGTTCTATCCCATCCTTCGCGATAAAAACCCCAAATAGCATCGATTGCGCTTGGGGAGATTTTTCTCTCTGGTCTGAATTTCCTATGGAGCGGAAGATAGAAGCATTCCTTAAAAAAAGGAGATAAGCATCGCGAAAGAAGCAAGCATGTCGAGAGACATGGTGATGTCGGAACAGATGGGCATGTCGAACGGACTCCTTGGCCGAGTATTATCGCAGCATACAACTGCTTGCAATCGGCGGGTAGGTGCGCTTTACAGAGCAATTCACATTTGCACCGAGATTATAGGAAGAGATCGCAGGAATTCCGCCGCAACGACGGCATGACCGATACAGCTGCCCGTCGATCATGTAATCCCGTGGTCTTTTGTGTTGGAAGACCGCGTGGGGAAGGCAGCGCAGCCATCCCCAAAACACGCGAAGCAAACGGGCCGGACCAGTTCGCGGGGTTCTCGGCGTACAGAATGATTGACGCAGTTCGAAGGCGTAATTCTTATGTCTAAGTTTCGATCAACTAATAAAGACGACGCCTCCGCGATTCTGGTGGCCTTCAGTTCTGTATTTTTGCGTTTTGCACTTGGGTTCTCTTTCTTGTCTGCGGTTGGGGATCGATTTGGATTCTGGGGATCCTTTGGCGAGCATCACGTGGCGTGGGGAACTTTCGCCAGATTCGTGGCCTATACCCGACAGCTCAATTGGTTCTTACCGAAAGGGACGATTACCGCCCTAGCCATTGTCGCGACCTGCGCCGAAACCATTCTTGGTTTTCTGCTGCTGTTGGGATGGCAGACGCGGACCGCGGCTCTGTTAAGTGGAGTGTTGCTTCTATTGTTCGCAGTTACGATGGCAGGAGCTCTGGGGATTAAGGCTCCTCTGGACTTCTCAGTATTCTCCGCGAGTGGCGGAGCCTTTCTACTAGCCAGTTGCACTGAATATCCATTCAGCATTGATCGACTACGACGAGATTCGTCTGGACACGTGTAGGCACTCGTGACCTCTCGGCATCGGATCGGATCCCAATCGTCAGTTCGCAGACGCGCCTTACTGATTTCGCGGACCGGAGGCGTGCCGAAGAACCTGATGTATTCACGACTGAACTGTGAGGAACTCTCATAGCCAACGCGACGGCTGACACTCCCGACATCGAGCTTTTTCGTTGCGTAGGATAGTTCAGGCCTCTTTGATGGATGGCGCAATGCGATCTGAGAGCCATTCCTCGGCGAACAGCTCATGGGACTCATCAGGGTGTTTGGCCCATCGCCTGGATCATCTCGTCTCTCGCCTGGACGTATTCGAGCTGCGACCGGAGAAGCAGGGCCTTGGCGTCGAACTCCTGAGCAACTGCGGCATCGGCCTGCGAACTGAGAGCCTCGCCTCTTTCGAGTTGTTGCGCGGACACCCGGCTCGATTCGGCGCGCAGCGCGAATATCTCTTCCGATACCTTCACCATTTCTCGCGTTCGTTCCAGCTTGTTGACTGCCGTCTCCACTCTCCGCTCCACTTCGTCCGTCATTCGCGCAAGGTTTTCTCGCGCCTGCGCGAGACGGACGCTGCTCTCCCTTGCGGCTGCCCGTCGTCGCCCCCCATCAAACAAGTCATAGGTCAGCTGGGCTCCGAATGTCCCAAAGTTGCGGGCGAGAAATGGGACGTTGTCCTGATAACTGTACCGGGCAAAGGCCGAGATATCGGGGAAATAGTCCGCCCTTGCCAGGCGGACCGCCGCCGAAGCTTTCTCCACTTCGGCACGTGCCGCGACAATTTCCGGGTGCGATGCCAATGCCGTTTTGACGCACTCCTCCCGCCGGCAAATTTCCTGAAGTTCGGGGACCGAGGGATCGAGCTCGATTGGAGTCGTTACAGGCAATCCCATCAGATCGTTCAGCTGCATGGTCAGGTCGGTAAGCTGCAACTCCGTGGCGAGCAAGTCCTGCCTGGCTTCGAGGGTTTGCGCCCGGCTCTCGATGAGTTGTTCGTCCAGCGCGCTGCCATACTTCACCTGCTCCACGCGCTCGCTCTCCAGCTCTTGGGCGGCCCGGATTTTCGCCTCCCCGGCGCGCCGACGGAGCTGCGTGACCAAAACCTGGTAGTAAATTTGATGAACCCGCAATGCAACCTCGTTCGCCGTCTCCTGCTCATTCGCGCGAGTCGCTTTCAAATCTTCGCGCGCGATTTCGTTCGATGGCTTGACTCGGGTGAGGAGCTGTGTAAGCGGTTGCGAAAGCATCGTGCCACTTGTTACGAAGGTCCTACCACCCTGATTGATAATCGTCGACTGCGCTGGAATCGGGCTGCCAGCTGCGGTTCCCAAGCTGCCTGCTGGAATCTGAATGAACTGCGTGTCCGTCACCGTGAAAACGCGGCTCTCGTTCGTAACGTTAGGAAAGTATCCGCTCCGGGCGAATTCCTTGGCATGCTGTTTCTCCTGCACCTGGAGTCCCGCGATGCGCACAACATGGTTATGCATCAGGGCCAACTGGACGGCCTGGGGGAGCGTGACGTGCCGCAGCCCCGGTTCGGCGGTTTGCGCACCGGCGGAAGCGGCCAGACCAAATAGAAATAGTATGATGCCCGAAGCCTTCTCGCAGAAATTCATCACTTCTCTCCTTTCGCCGCAGCCGGATGCTGTTCGATAGCGCTGAGGTCGCCATATTTCAGCGGTGATTCTCGCAAAAGGGCTACGAGGACCAAGGCAATCACCGAGGCCCAAGCGACCAAGTAAAATCCGTCGATCAAACTGAGCGTGTAAGCCTGAAGACGAAGGCGCGCGTTTACCACATCCACGGCGCGGCCAGTGGCTTGAGCCAGGCCTGATGACTTGGCAGACAGCCCGGCCGTCAATTGCCGGATGCTTCCATCGGTAATCCAATTCCCCTGCTGCACGTGAAGCCCCAGAAGGTTCGAGTGAAATTTCTCCCGCTCGGCGATGAACCGGCCCATGAAGATCGCTCCGATAGTTCCTCCAAAAATCCTGACGGTATGAAAAAAAGCAGAAAACGTGAGGATTCTCTGGGGCTTCAATAACCCACCCGAGAAAAGCCCCTGCAAGATGATCGCGGAGACCAAACCGATGAAGGCGAAGCATTGTCCGAAGCCCATGAGAAATTCAGTGCGGTAGAAATCTGGTGCCGCCCATGCGCTAGTGATTCTGGCGTTCAGGAAGGAGGCAAACGCCATACCCGCAAAGCCTGTTGCGAGGAGCATGCGCGGATCAACGTTTGAAGCAAGCAGAACGCCTGCCACCAAAGCCAGTGGAACGAAAGAAGCGGCGGTCCAAATCACCGCGGGCCCGATCTGGTTCGGCTCGAACCCGCGGATGGCCAGTGCTTGCGGGATCAGGATGATGGTTGTCACTAGGAAAAAGCGAAAGAAGAACAGCCCGGTGCCCAGCAGAATGGTGTTCCACTGGCGGAGGTAGGGCATATCCACGAGGGGGTTGGGGCCGCGCAGGCGACGAATGAGGGCGCACAATAGGAGGAATGAGCCGCTGACGAACAGGCCAGTGAATACCCCAGATCGCCACCAGTCGAGCCTTTCACCCTGTTCGCACGCCGCCAAAATCAATGCAAGACCAGCACTCGCGTATAGGAATCCGGCAAAGCTCGGCGCCTCGCCGTGCTCTTTCGCGGGAGGAGATTTCGGTATCCCGAAGTAGATGCATAAGATCATGACCGGTGTGATCACCGCCGAATTCCAGAACATCCAGTGCCAGGACAGATGATCCCTGTACCAGCCGTAAAGCGACGGGGCAATGTTCACCGCGCCATCCACGAATGAGGCGTACAGAACAATCGTGAAAGGAAGATACCGAATAGGAATGTTGCGCAAGGCAAAGGTGAGCGTGAGGGGATAGAAAGTGCCGGAAGTCAAACCAGCCAAACCCACAACCGCGATGACGAGGGCGTAATTATGAATGAGAGGCAAAAATATCGAGAGCAGCGTAAACAATGCCGCCGCCGTCAAAAGAATCCGCCGTGGCGCAATCAGGCCGCCGAGGTAGACGATGAATGGCCCGATGAACATTAGGCCGACGTCGAAGGCCGTGCCGATCCACGCGCTCTCGTCGTACCCAAATCCGCGGTGGCCCTTGAAGTCGGGAAGACCGAGCGAGATCATCCGGCTTGTGAGAGTGACGACTCCCGCGCCAATGATTACGCCGAGGATTCCAAGCAATGGGCTCTTGGAAAGCTCACCTGGCACGGCTCCCGCAATTCCGCGCGCGAGTTGTGCTGGAGTGGGTTGAGGCAGGACTAGGGTTGAGGCGGACATCCAGCGCTCCAATTAGCGTCCCGTCCGGACAGTGGCGATTACCGAGAGTCCCGGGCGCAAACCGTTCGCAAAGCTTGAATCCTCGAGCGCTATTTTCACGGGAATCCTCTGAACGACCTTGGTGAAGTTGCCGGTCGCGTTGTCGGGAGGGAGAAGGGCAAATTGCGAGCCGCTGGCCGGGGCAATCTCTAGTACCTTGCCGTGGACCACGCGACCAGGATATTCGTCAATACGAATCTCCGCTGGATCGCCAACTTTCACGTTGGTGAGCTGCGTCTCGCGATAGTTCGCCTGAACCCACTTGGTGAGCGGCACGAAGGAGATGACTTGCGTTCCCGGCGAAACCAGCTGTCCGGGCCGTACTTGCCTCTCGCCCACCGTGCCATCGCCAGGCGCCTCGATTCTCGTGTAGCCGAGGTTCACCCGCGCCACGGTTAGCGCTGCCTCCTTCACATGGAGGTCGGCAACGAGCTGGCGCTCCTGTGACTCGAGCACTTTCATTGTGCGCCGCTCGGCTTCGGCGGCGTCTTCATTGCTGCGCAGCATAGTCTTGGCTTGCTCGAGATCGGCTTGTCGGCTCGCGAGTTGGGCGGCAAACCGCTGTTCGTCCGCGACCGCCTGCTCCACTTTCTGCTGCGTGGCCGAGTGCGTTTGCAGAAGTGCTTCCTGGCGAGCGCGCTCGGCGCGCGTGCGCACTACGTCGGCCTGAACGGCCTCGATGCCGGCCTGGGCGGCGGCAATCTGTGCTTTTGCCTGATCGATTCCGGCCAGCGCGCGCTCGATCCGGGCATCCTGAAGCTCGCGCTGGCGCCGATTGTTCTCGATGGCGGCCTTCGCGGCTTCGACTGCGGCGCTCGCCTGGTCTACCTGTGCCCGGAAATCGTCATCTTCCAACTCGACAACCAGGTCTCCACTATGCACCTGCTGATAATCCGAGACCTTCACGTCCCGCACAATGCCGGCAACTTTTGTGCTGAGCGGAGTTATATCTCCGCGGACGTAAGCGTCGTCCGTGACCTGTTTAATGCGCCCGCCCTCCCAGGCGTTCCAGTTCCAACTGATGGTGGCCACGATCGCAGCCGCAAGCAGCACGACCAATGCGGGCACCGCGAATCTCTGCCATTTCGGCTTAGGCTTCGGTTGTTCTGGAACCTGTTCAGGCTCCGCCCTTTTGACGGGGGCCGGCGTGCTCGCTGTGGCCATCGTCGCTACTCCTTCTCAGAGGATCTTGTTGCGCATACCTGCTCGATTCGAGTGCGGCGGCGCGATGGCGCGATCTTCGGCTTCGACCGTCGACTTCACGCCTAGGGTGCGCAATGGAGTGACGCGAACTTCCATCGCTGGCGTGGACGGAGCGTCGAGCGACTCTATGTGAGTAAGCAAGTTGCCCAGCGCGTCACCCGTTGGCTCGCGGATGAGGGAGGCGGAGTCGTGTTGCGCTCCACGGAACGCTGGCCCGGCGAATTGACCCAAATGCGCGGTAACGCGCTCGCCGAGCCGTCGTTTCTCAATCCACCATGAATCGAGGTGGCAGGTATTTGCGCTTGATCGGCCGCCGGGACTCGTCGCTAGGCCCAGATACGTCCCGAGATTATCGCCGCTCGGCCACAACGTCGTCGCGTGGAAAAGGCTTTCTTCCGGGCCACCCTGCACATGAGCGCTGCCCGGCGAGATGGACAATGCCGTTGACACCAGACAACCCCGTGTTCTCACGAATTTTTGCATGCACCGCAGCGGCCAGTCTCGGGCCGTTGTGCTGCCATTGAGTGCTCTGTGGCGGGTGAATTGTAACTACGTCCCGCAAGCTGTCATCTGTCACTTTTGACAGTTCCAACAAATGCGGCAGGGGAACTAGCCCTACTCGGATTCGATCGAGGGGAGGCGGCCACTCTCTCTGAGGACACACCTGCATGCGCTAGAAAAAAACAGCATAGGGGATCGGCACCTTATTGACTCGCAATGGCGATGGGGCTCACGGCATTTGGAGTTTTGCTTGCCTTCTCCAGTGGTGGCGAGGAGAACCTGTGCCAAATGACACGCAACGCGGCGACCAGCGGCACGGAGAGATAGATTCCCACGATTCCGCCGACCGCCCCTCCAACCATAACGGTGAAGATAGCCAGCAAGGGGTGCATCTCTAGTTCGTGGCCCACTACGCGCGGGGCAATTGCGTAGTCCATGACCATCCGCCAAAGGCCGAGTAGTGCGGCCATCCAGATCCAGTGAGAATGTGTTGCGATGCCAACAGCCGTGATCGTGGCAAGCGCGGTGATCCAGCCGGCCACGGGAATAAATTCGAGCACACCCGCCAAGAGCCCCAGAGCGAGCGCGTGCGGGTATCCCAGCAACAGCATGGCAACTGAGCAAAAGACGAGTGACAGAGCGGCCAGGATGACCTTGGCTCGAATATAGTGCCGCAACATGTCGTTCAGGTCGGCGGCCAGGGCTCGTGCTTCTCCGAACGTCTCCTTGGTCGAGACGAGTTGAATGACTCCGTTTGCCAGCTTTTCGCCGTCACTCAGAAAGAAAAGGCCGATAATCGGAATCAGCACGATCCCGCCGACCACCACCGAAAGGAACTGCCTTGTGGATTCCACCACACCGCGGATACTTTCCCTGCTTCCTCGCAGAAAGGCTTTTGCGCGAAGCGTCTGCGTGTCATCCCAGCCATTCCGGTGTCCGATGTCAATTGCAATATCGCCGGAATAGACGCCTTCCATCATCGTTGGTGATTCCCTGGCGAGCCGGACCAGCCGGGGCACAAGTTGCGGAGCAAGTCCATGAACGATCAGACCGATGACAATAACGAGCGCCAGATAGGCCTCGGCAACATGAGGTCCCCGCAGATTCTTGAAAAATAGGGAATGATGCTGAAGAAATCTCACGATGGGGTTGATCAAATAGGCGAACAGGATCGCAAAAGCAAAGATTACGATGACGGCCCGAGCGACATAGACGATGGCCAGCACCACCGCGAACAGCAATGTGGTCAACAATACGTTCAAAGTGCGGCGATCAGGGAACGCCATGTTCATCACCCCGCGATTCACGTTATCGGGCTGGAGACTCGAGTTTCTGCTTAATCGAAGCCAGGGCCTTTTCGAGCGAGGATCGCGTCCTATCCACGGCGACTTTACGAACAATTCCGCCCTTCAAACCAGTCAGTCCCGCCTGCTGTGATCCCTTCATGGTAATCAGGTAGAAGCCGGGATTGGCCGGATGTTCGCCGTCCCTGACGCACACCGTTAAGTCCAGCGCGCTTTCAAAGTAATGGCTCGCGTAGAGTTGTTTCACGGCCACGGCATACACGGGCTGTTGCGGCGACTTGCCTTGATAGATGATCGCTTGCACCATGCGAAGGGTGGGCTTAAGCCCAAAATTCACTTTCTCCCAATAAAAGCCGGACTGGATGCCACTAGAATCCGCTTTGGGATAGTTGAGCAGGTATTCGCGCAACTCGGGCAAGTACACCGGGAGTGCTTTGGAACGGCTGAGCAAAGAAGCAAAGGTCTCCGCCACAACGGAAGGATGTTTCTTGTCGCGGTAGGTTCCCAGTGCCGCGTTGCCGCCCTGTTCGTAGTTAAGAAGGGCTTGCAAAACCATTTGTTGCGCCAGGTGATTGGCCTGATCGCCGGCATCCGCCGCGGACCAATTTACGGAGTGCTGAAACTCTTCCATCGCTTCGGTCGGCAATTGCACCTCGCAATGGCCCTCTCTGCAATTTTTCAGTTCCTTGAAATCTTCCTCATCCATGGTGAAGCCCGTAAGGTCCGAGATCTCGGGCGGGTCGCTAAACTTCTGAAGCGCGATATAGCTCGGAAGCTTGCGGAGCGCATCGATGTCGGATGCAAACTTGAGGTAACGTTCCGGAGTCGAGTTTATGTAGACAGAGCCAAAAACAAACACCTGATCTGCAGTCGGAGAGTCCAGTATCTTCGCGATTGCCTTTCCTTCCCGAACAGCTCGAATTTGGTCTTCATTAAGTCCTATAAAGTCATGGAAGAACCTGTCTGGTTCGGCAAGGTTGTCCGTTGCATG
>DATAIH010000307.1:0-24111 GCA_036262755.1 Candidatus Acidiferrum sp. | reverse complement strand
TGAACTGCGCATTCCTCCGGGCGTCGATACCGGCACGCGGCTGCGTGTGAGCGGCGAGGGCGAACCGGGACCGAACGGCGGCCCCAAAGGCGACCTGTACGTCGTACTGGAAGTCAAACAGCATCCGTTCTTCGAGCGGCGCGGCGCGGATTTGTACTGCACCATCCCCATCAGCATCGCCCAGGCCACGCTCGGAACCGAGCTTCAGGTGCCGGGTCTGAACAGCGAGGAGAAGCTTAAGATCGCGGAAGGCACGCAAAGCGACTCGGTGTTTCGCGTCAAGGGCAAGGGCTTGCCTGATCCGCACGGCGGTGGCCGGGGCGACCTCTACTATCACGTACACGTGCTCACGCCAACCAAGCTCACGCGCGAGCAGCGCAAACTGATGGAACAGCTCGGCGCGACGTTGAAGATGGAAAACAAGCCCGCCGAGCGCGGATCCGCGATCTTCGACAAGGTCAAGGACATCTTGGGCTAGGGCAATCTCGAAATTGGATTGCGGCTGCCCTAGCAGGGGATTCAACTGCACCTGACTCTACCGGCAGCGGCGTAATGGGCTGCTAGCGAGCGTTTTGGCCGGCGAATGCCATGATAGTACGGTAGAATTTCGACGTGCGCCGGCGCTTTTTCGTCGACCAATTTGCGGACGGCCGCGCCTTTATGGCTGGCGAGACGGCGCACCATCTGGGCCGCGTGTTGCGCGCAGAGCCGGGCCAGCTCTATGAACTGAGCGACGGCAACCGCGTCTGGCTAGCGCGCATTCGAGAAGTGCAACGCGACCGCGTGGAGTTCTCTCTGATTGAGGAGTTGTCGTCACGCGAGCCCAGCGTACCGACGGTGCTGCTTCTTTCGGTCGTAAAATTCGACGCCTTCGAGTTCGCCCTCGAAAAGGCGACCGAGCTGGGCGTCTCGGCGATAGTACCGCTGGTTGCGGCTCGCAGCGAACAATCCCTGCTGGCCGCGGCCCCCAAGCGTGCCGAGCGGTGGAAGAAGATTCTTCGCGAAGCTTCCCAGCAGTCCCGCCGAGTGCGCATCCCGGAACTAGCTCCGCTCAGTAAGCCCGAAGCCGCTTTTTCATCGCATTCCGACCGACTGAAAATCCTCCTTTCCGAACGCCCTGAAGCGCCGCCCCTCCGCGGCATCCTGGAAGGGCAAGACGTGCGAGCCGCCGTCGTTCTGGCCATCGGCCCAGAGGGCGGCTGGACCGAGGAGGAGGTCCAGCGCGCCCGGACCCATGGTTTTCGCGAGGCATCGCTCGGTCGGTTGATCCTTCGCACGGAAACCGCGGTGATTGCCGCGCTCGCCTCGGTAAACTACGGTCTTTCCGGCCAGCAATCTTGAACCTGGCGGGCGGCGAGGGCCATTAGGATTTTAGCCACACTGCCTGTGATCGCGGCGTTGAAACGCCCCGGATGGGCGAGAATCTAACAGTACAAGGCTTCGCATGGCCCGTCGCTTTTTGCGCAAAAAAGGAAATGGCAACTGGCGCGCGCTGCGACGCCCATGCTATAAATAACACAGCAACCAAGATGGACCGCTCGGACCAGAAACAGCGCAGCTCTCTACCCTCACCGGAAAATCCGGACTCCCACCTGTCCTCTGCTTCTGGTTCGGCGAACGTATCCGCCGGTGCGGCCAGCGGTGCCGCGTCCTCGGCAAGCACACTCCGCAAAGAGATTCGCGTCTGGACGCGCGACCTGCTCATCGCCATCGGCCTCGCGCTTGTCATCATCGTGTTCCTCTATCAACCGGTGAAGGTCGAAGGCACCAGCATGGCGCCGCTGCTCTCCGACCAGGAGCGCATCTTCATTAACAAATTCGTTTACCGCTTCGAGCCCATCCAGCGAGGCGACGTCGTGGTTTTCTGGTATCCGCTGGATCACACCAAATCGTTTATCAAGCGGGTTGTCGGCCTGCCCGGCGAGACCGTGGAGATTCGCCAGGGCGTGCTCTACGTCAACGGAAAAGTCATTCCCGAACCGTACGTGCCGCCGCAATATGAAGACAACAGCGATTACCCGGCCCTGGTGGTGCCCAAGGACCAGTTTTTTGTCCTTGGGGATCACCGCATCAGCTCCAACGACTCGCGCGTTTTCGGCCCCGTTCCGAGCCATTACATTTACGGCCGAGCCGTTTTTGCCTACTGGCCGGTGGATCACTTCGGCTCGCTCGAGAGCACGGAAGCGAGCAGCAAATAAATGTCCATGTGCATGAGACCTCAAGGAGGCTCCACTGACAGAAGTCCAGCACCGACCCGCGACCCTCGCGCTGGAAGACGGGCGCCTCTTTAACGGCCGTGCCGCGGGTGCCATTACCCGCCGCGGCGGCGAAGTTGTTTTCAATACCAGCCTCACCGGTTACCAGGAAGTTTTCACCGACCCAAGTTACGCGGGGCAGATTGTCTGCCTCACTTACCCGCACATTGGCAATGTTGGCGCGAATCTCGAAGACGAAGAGTCCACGCGCCCGTACATCGAGTCGCTGATTGTCCGCGAATTCTCGCAGATCTCGTCGAATTGGCGGTCTTCGGAGAGCGCTCAGCTTTACCTGAACCGCCACAAGATTCCTGTCATCTGGGACATCGATACACGCGCGCTGGTGCGCCACATTCGCAACGTCGGGGCGCTGCGCGGCATGGTTTCGACCGACGAAACACCTCCCGACCAACTCGTTTTCGAGGCCAAGCAGTTGCCCAAAATGGCCGGCCAGGAGCTTGCGAGCCAGGTGACCTGCGCAAAATCCTATGGCTGGGACAAAGGCTCGGTCGAAGTGGCAATTTCGCCGTGGTTGGAGCAAACTGGTGGGTCCGACGCGAAGCCCGTCACCCATAAGCTTCGCGTGCTGGCCTTCGACTACGGCATCAAGCAGAACATTCTGCGGCTGCTCGTGGATCACCACTGCGACGTGTGGGTCGTGCCGGCGCAAACCTCCGCCGAAGATGCGCTAGCTTTGAAGCCCGATGGCATCTTTCTCTCGAACGGCCCCGGTGACCCGGAGCCGATTGGCTACGCCATCGAAACCATCCGCAAGATGGTCGGCAAGGTGCCCGTCTTCGGGATTTGTCTCGGCCATCAGCTTTGCGGCCTGGCCCTCGGCGGCAAAACCTTCAAGCTGAAATTCGGCCATCACGGCTCGAATCATCCGGTAAAGAATCTTCTCACCGAACAAGTGGAAATCACCGCGCAGAACCACGGTTTTGCCGTGGACCCCGATTCGCTCCCTTCGCGAGACGTGGAAATCACGCATGTCAACCTGAACGATCACACCAACGAGGGCATGCGCCACAAAAAAGCGCCGCTGTTTAGCGTGCAGTATCACCCGGAAGCCTCGCCCGGGCCGCACGATTCGCGTTATTTGTTCACGCAGTTTACGGACATGATGAAGGAATGGCGTCAGCAGGGGAGCTCTCGAAAATAATGAGGTTGTTTTTTTTTGCGTTCAGTAAATTGGCCTGGGCCGCTCCTGTCGACGTAATTTTGTCATTCCAAGCGAACGGAGGGATCTGTTTTTCGGTGGCCAGCGGTGAGGCTCCAGAAACTGGGGACGGACGATTTGCCTAAACGGAAAGACATTAAGAAAATTTTGATCATCGGCTCCGGCCCGATCATCATCGGCCAGGCTTGCGAATTCGACTATTCCGGGGCGCAGGCGTGCAAGGCCCTGCGTGCCGAGGGTTACGATGTCATCCTGGTAAATTCCAATCCGGCAACCATCATGACCGATCCGGAACTGGCAAAACGCACCTACATCGAGCCGCTCACGCGCGAATACCTGGAAGAAATCATTGCCAAGGAAAAGCCGCAAGCGCTCCTGCCCACGGTTGGCGGGCAGACGGCGTTGAATCTGGCCGTCGAGCTTTCGGAAAGCGGCGTGCTCGAAAAACACAAAGTGGAGATGATCGGCGCATCGCTGCGCGCCATCAAAGTGGCCGAAGACCGCCTGTGGTTCAAAGACGCCTGCCGTAAAATCGGCCTCGAAGTTCCCGCGTCCGCATTGGTGAATAACGCGAAAGACGCGTTGCGTCTTTGTGACCAACTGGGCTTTCCCTTGGTTATTCGACCGTCGTTCACGCTTGGCGGCACTGGCGGCTCCATCGCGTACAACAAAGAAGAATTTGCCGAAGCCATCTCGCACGCGCTGGACTTGAGCCCCGTCCACGAAGCCCTGGTCGAGGAGTCCGTGCTCGGCTGGAAGGAGTTCGAGCTCGAAGTCATGCGCGATTTCCGCGACAACTTCGTGGTCATTTGCTCGATCGAGAACTTCGACCCCATGGGCGTTCATACCGGCGACTCCATCACTGTTGCTCCCGCGCAAACGCTGACCGACAAGGAATATCAGCGCATGCGAAACGCCGCAGCGGCCATCATCCGCGAAGTGGGCGTCGAAACGGGCGGATCGAACGTGCAGTTCGCCATCAATCGGGAAAACGGCCGCATGGTCACCATCGAGATGAACCCGCGCGTGTCGCGCAGTTCGGCGCTCGCCAGCAAAGCCACGGGGTTTCCCATCGCCAAAATTGCCGCGCGTCTCGCCGTTGGCATGAGCCTTGACGAAATTCCCAACGACATCACGGAGAAGACACCGGCGTGTTTCGAGCCCACCATTGATTACGTCGTGGTGAAGATCCCGAAATGGCAGTTTGAGAAATTTCCCGGTGCGGACAGCACGCTCGGCACGCAAATGAAATCGGTTGGCGAAGTGATGGCCATTGGCCGCACATTCAAAGAAGCCTTGCAAAAGGGAATTCGTTCGCTGGAACCCAGCACTCCCTGGCGCGCGCCCGCCGAAACCCCCGACTCCCTCCTCCGCGAAAAGTTGGCCACGCCGCGTCCCGATCGCATTTATTGGCTGCTGACCGCGATGGAACGCGGGCTCCACGCCGAGGAAATCTGCGAGCTCACGAAAATCGATCCGTGGTTCATTCACCAGATTGATGAGTTGACCGCCATGAATCGCCGCGCCGCGAGCGTCACCGTCGAGACGGCTTCAAAAGACTTGCTGCGGGAAGTCAAGCGTCATGGCGCAAGTGACGAACAACTGGCGCAAATTTGGCGTACCACGCCCGCTTCGGTGCGCCTGCAGCGTGCTCGTTACGGCGTTGCACCCGTGTTCAAGCGTGTGGACACCTGCGCTGCGGAGTTTGAATCCTTCACTCCTTATCTTTACTCGACGTACGAGGATGAGGACGAGTCCGACGCCCAGCCGCGTCCCAAAATCATGATTCTGGGCAGCGGCCCCAACCGCATCGGGCAGGGAATTGAATTCGACTATTGCTGCTGCCACGCCGCCTATGCTTTGCACGAGGACGGCTTTGAAACCATCATGGTGAATTGCAACCCCGAGACGGTTTCCACCGACTACGACACTTCGGACCGCTTGTATTTCGAGCCGCTGACGCTCGAAGACGTGCTCGCGATCGTCGAGCGCGAAAAGCCGCAAGGCGTCATCGTGCAATTCGGAGGGCAAACCCCGCTGAATCTTGCTCTGGAATTGAAGCGCAACGGCGTGCCCATCATCGGTACGGCGCCGGAATCCATTGATCTTGCGGAAGACCGCAGGCGCTTCGGCCGCTTGCTCGAAGAATTGAGAATTCCCCAGCCGCGCAACGGCACGGCGTTGATCCCCGAAGAAGCCGCGCGCGTGGCCGGCGAAATCGGCCTGCCCGTTCTGGTGCGCCCGAGTTACGTCCTGGGCGGCCGCGCCATGGTCATCGCCTATGACGTCAACACCGTCCAGGACTATGTGGCGCAGGCCGCTCTCATGGGCCCCGCGCGACCCGTGCTGATCGATCAGTTTCTCGAGGAAGCCACCGAGGTGGACGTGGACGCTCTTGCCGATGGGACCGACGTGATCATCGGCGGCATCATGGAGCACATTGAAGAAGCCGGCGTGCATTCGGGCGACTCCTCTTGCGTGCTTCCCCCGGTAAGCTTGACACCGGCAGTTCTTGACACGATTCGCGAATACACGCGTCGCTTAGCCCTGGCGCTGAAGGTCGTCGGCTTGATGAACGTGCAATACGCCATTCAGCGCGACTCCGTTTACGTGCTGGAGGTGAATCCCCGCGCCTCACGCACCGTTCCCTATGTGAGCAAAGCGACGGGCGTGCCGCTCGCGAAGGTCGCAGCGCGGTTGATGGCCGGGAAAAAGCTGGCAAGCATGGACCTGCCCGTGGTCAAGAACAACGGCGTTGCCGAAATCGCCGTGCGCGAATTTTATTCCGTGAAATCGCCTGTTTTTCCGTTCAACAAATTCCGCGGCGTGGACACCATTCTAGGACCGGAGATGCGCTCCACCGGCGAAGTCATGGGCATTTCGACTTCCTATGGTCAGGCCTTTGCCAAGGCGCAACTTGCCGCCGGGCAGCGTTTGCCCCGCAAAGGCACCGTGTTTCTCAGCGTAAACGACCGCGACAAGAAGCACCTAGGCGCGCTCGGTAAGGAACTCGTTTCTCTCGGTTTTCGCTTGCTTGCCACGCGCGGCACGGCTGCCGCTCTCGAAGCCGCCGGGATTCAGGCGGAGCCCGTGTTCAAGGTCAACGAAGGCCGCCCCAATATCGTCGATCTGGTGAAAACCGGAAAAATCGATCTGATCATCAACACACCGCTCGGCCGCGAATCTTTCTACGATGAGAAATCGATTCGGCGCGCCGCGATTCGCTACAATATACCCTGTATTACCACGCTGGCGGCGGCCAACGCAGCGGCGCGGGGCATTCACGCGCTCCATCAGCAGGGCATTGAAGTTGCCGCTCTGCAGGACTTGCATAAAGGGCAAGCCGCCGCCTCCGGCGCGCCCGCATCAGGAGATTAGCTCATGGATTTTGCCGGTATTTTTCCCGCCTTAACCACCCCGTTTGCCGGCGATGGCTCGGTCTCCGTGGCCGACTTGAAGCACAACATTCACCAGTACAACCGCACGGGTGTGGCCGGCTACGTGGTGAACGGCTCCACGGGCGAGTCAGTGCTGCTTTCGAAATCGGAAATGGAAGCAGTTCTGGTCGCCGTAAAGGAAACCGCTTTCCCGGACAAGAAACTGATCGCGGGAACGGGCGTGGAATCGACGGCGGAAACCATCGAGCGCACCAAGCGGGCCGCCGAACTTGGCTACGACGCGGCGCTTGTCAAAACGCCGTATTACTACAAACCGGCCTACAAGCCGGAAGTCTACTTTGCACATTACCGCCGCGTCGCGGATGCTTCGCCGATTCCGGTGCTGCTGTATTCGGTGCCGCAATTCACCGGTGTGGCGCTGGAACCCCCGGAAGTGGTAAAACTGGCCGAGCATCCGAACATTATCGGTATCAAGGAGAGCTCGGGAAACGTGCTGCGCGTGGCCGAAATTGTTGCCGCCGCTTCACCGCATTTTCAAGTGCTGGTGGGCTCGGCAGGCGGCCTGTATCCCTCCCTTACCGTCGGCGCGCGCGGAGCAATCCTCGCGCTGGCGTCCGCGCTACCGGAGAAGTGCGTCGCGCTGTACGATCTGATCCGTCAGGGTGAGCAGGAAAAAGCGCGCGAACTGCACACCGCGATTTTGCGGGTCTCGAAACTCGTTGTTTCGGAATGCGGAATCGCCGGAGTAAAATACGTCATGGACCAGCGTGGCTACCGCGGCGGCCTCCCGCGGCTTCCGCTTCTCCCGCTCCAGGATGAACAAAAGAAACGCCTTAACGCGCTCCTGGAGGCCCTCGAGCCGGCGGTGATGCGCGCCTGAGACACCGGGACGACCCGGCTTCGCTTTGAACCGGCGGTCAGCATGGGGGCGCAAACCGGAAATTATTGATGAGACGTTTTTTCGCGGAGTTCATCTAACCGCTCATGGATTGTCGCGCACTGGCCTTCCACCAACTCCCGCACCAGCCCAAGCTGTTCCTTGCCTATTTGGAGAAATTTGAAAGCGTCAAGGCGTTCTACGCGCAGCCTCCCGCGATGCAGGCGGTAACGCGCGAGTCGAAGAAGCTGGACTATCCTGAGGAGCGCAGAGCGGAAGTGGCTCGGATTCTCAGCAAACAGAACGCGGCGCTGGGTGCGGGGACGGAAACTACTTCCAACTTAGCGCGACTGGCGAAGGGAGCCGTCGCGGTTGTTTCGGGACAACAGGTCGGCCTGTTTGGCGGGCCCGCCTACGCCATGTACAAAGCTTTGACGGCCATTCAGATTGCGGAGGAATTGACGCGAAAGGGGATCGACGCGGTGCCGGTTTTCTGGATGGCTACCGAAGATCACGATTTGGAGGAAGTTCGCCACACGAGCTGGTTCGACGCGGGGAAGCTGATCCGCTTCGAGTTGCCGGATGGAAATGAAGAGGGAATGCCGGTCGGGCGGATTTCGCTAGGCGCGGAAGGCCAGCGCCTCGCGCGCGAGGCTGTGGCGCTACTGGAGAAAGACGGCGGCGGCCTGCTTGCGCAATCTCTCGCCGAAAGCTACCAAGCCCAGGAAACGTACGGGAGCGCGTTTGGGAAATTGTTTGCGCGGTTATTTGCGCAGCAAGGGTTGATCCTGATGGATCCCCTGGATGCCGGGCTGCACCGGGTTGCCGCGCCGCTTTATCAGCACGCGCTGGCGGAGCGCGACGCCCTCAATGAGAAACTGCTCGACCGCGGAAAACAATTGGAACGGGCGGGATTCGGCGCGCAGGTCAAAGTGACGTCGAAGAGCACACTGCTGTTCTACATGGGGGATGGGGCCAGGGAACCGATTTCCGCGGGCAGCGAGAGTTTTCAGGCCGGCGACAGGAGCTGGGCGCGCGACGAGCTCGTGCATCTCACCCACCAGGAGCCGGAAAACTTCAGCCCGAACGCCTTGTTCCGGCCCGTTGTCCAGGATTACTTGCTGCCGACGGTGGCTTTCATCGGCGGACCTGCCGAGCTTTCCTACATCGCGCAATCGGAAGTGGTTTACGAGCATCTTCTCGGACGCATGCCGGTGATGCTGCCGCGCGCGGGATTTACGCTGGTGGACGCGAAGGCCAACAAGCTGCTCGGCAAATACGGATTGACCGTGGAAGAGGTCTGGGCAGGGTCGCAGGAATTGCGGCGCAAGATGGAACGCGCAGCAGTTCCCCAGTCGCTGTCGAAGGGTTTCGACCGGGACCAAGAACAGATCGCCAAGATGGTTGAGCGGCTCGGAAAACAAATTGAGAAGCTCGACGCGACGCTTGCGGGCACGGTGGAAAGAACCAAAAAAGGAATTGGTTTTCACCTCGAACAGTTGCGACAGAAAGCTGGCCGCGCGCTGGACCAGAGGCTTGGCGTGCTTCGGTCGCACGAGCAGCACCTGGAATCGCTATTGAATCCACACAAGGGTCTGCAAGAGCGAGAACTCTGCCTGCTACCGCTATTGGCGCGTTGGAGTGCGGACGGCGCAGGTGAACTGCAAAAGCTGTGTGCCAGCACGAAGCTCGGGCATCACTTCATCGTTTCCCTTCCGTAGTCGTTTCAGGCATGAAATTCTTTCCCCGGCAGCGGTAAAAGTCGATTGGGAAGGCAAAGGCCGCAAACCTGCTTTCGGCCGGCAGGCCGCCGAGACTCCGCCTTGCGCTAGACTTGGACACTCCAAATATCGAGGGCGGAGAATCCATCCATGCAGACATTGCCTGTGAAAACGGGGCGGAGGACACAGCTTCTGGACGTGACCGTCCAAGTCCAGAAAGTCGTGTCTGAGACGAAAATTTCCAAAGGCATTTGCTACCTGTACGTGCCGCATACGACAGCAGGGATTGCCATCAACGAATGCGCTGATCCCGATGTAGCCCGGGACGTGGAAAGCGCGCTGGACCGGCTCATCCCCAAAACGGGACCATACCGGCACGGCGAAGGCAACTCCGATTCGCACATAAAGTCGGTGCTCGTTGGCGGCAGCCAAGTCGTGTTTGTGGAGGACGGACGGCTAGAGCTGGGGCGCTGGCAAGGAATCTTTTTTTGCGAGTTTGACGGGCCGCGCGAACGAAAACTCATGGTGAAAGTTGTGCCAGACGCGAAGTGAATTTCCGCGCATTCGCGAAGCACGGCTCTCGCTTCGTCTGGAGCCTCTCCGGAGTTGCTGGCTCTCCCCCTCCGCGCTTTCCTTGGCTTAGCACCGCTCTGTTTGCAGTCCGTCGTGTCGGACGTAGGCGGCCCTTACGCCGAAGTCCGCGCTCAAGACGCTCCCAAGTTGGTCTGGCGCTCGGCACCCGTCTCCAGATCGCCCGATTCGATTACGGCAGGGTGAAGGCGACGAGGGAGTCGCCGAGTTTTTCTTCGGTGAGTTTGGGATGGCCGCCAGCGGCGATGACCAGGTACTGCTTGCCGGCGGAACCGAGGCGATAGGTCATAGGCGTGGCGTTGCCGCAGGCGGGAAGCTGGGCTTTCCACAACTCCTTGCCGGTTTCCGTGCCGAAGGCACGCAGGTAACAATCCGTGGTACCGGCAATAAAAACGAGCCCGCCGGCGGTCACGATGGGTCCACCGAGGCTGATGGAGCCGGGCGGTATCTGCTGAGCGTGAGAGCCGCCAAAATCCTGCATCGAGCCTAGAGGCACCTGCCAGCGAATCTTCCCTTCGGTCATGTCCACGGCTGTGAGGTAGCCCCAAGGCGGGGGACTGCAGGGAAGATCGGAAGGCGACTGAATAAAGCGGCGGTACAGGCCATAAGGCGCGCCCAGCTGGTCGCCGTAATCGCCGTCTTCGGTGTGCGAGCTGCGATCGTTATATTTTTCACGGGGAATCAGACGGGCGATGGCAACGAAGTTGTTCGTGTTGGTGACGAGGATGCTGCGCTTGGGATCGAAGGCGTAACCGCTCCAGGTCATGCCGCCGAGATTCCCCGGAACCATCAGCGTGCCCTCGAGGGCCGGCGGTGTGAAAATCCCCTCGTTGCGAAGGTGCGAGATGTAATTGCGGCACCAGTCGCGGTCTTCCGGCGTCGGTCCCCAGGGTTGCTCGGCGGAAAGAGTCTGCGCGGCGAGCGGAGGCGGCTTCAGGGGGAACGGCTGCGTAGGCGAGGTGACCTCGCCGGGAACGTCGGTTTGCGGGACGGAACGCTCCTCGACGGGGAAAACGGGCTTGCCGGTGTCGCGGTTGAGGACGTAGAGGAGTCCGGACTTGTTGCCCTGAATAACCACCGGAACGTCTTTTCCAGCGAGATGCAAAGTGGCGACCAGGGGCGGGGCCGCGCTGTCGAAGTCCCACAGATCGTGATGCACAAGCTGGAAGCCCCAGATGAGTTCGCCGGTTTTGCCGCGCAGGGCGACGACCGAGTTGGACCACTTGTCGTCGCCGGGGCGAAGGCCGCCGTAATAGTCCGGACTGGCGCTGCCGGTGGGGACAAAGAGCAGGTCGCGCTGGGCGTCCACGGCCATGATGGACCAGGCGTTGCCGGCGCCACTGCGCCAGGATGGGTTTTTGCCTTCGGCAGCCGCCGCAATGGGATTCGCGGGAAGAGGATCCCAGCTCCAGCGGAGAGCGCCGCTGCGGGCATCATAGGCGCGCACCGCGCCGCGAGCCATGTCCACGCGATGATTGTCATCAATGGCCGAGCCGACAACCACGAGGTCGTCGATGATCGTGGGCGGGGAAGTCATGTGGTACCAGCCGGGGTTGTATTGGAGCACGTTACCGAGGCTCACTTGACCGGCCTTGCCGAAGTCGGCGCAGGGAGCGCCGGTGGCGGCATCTACCGCGACCAGGCGGGCGTCCTGGGTAGACTCAAAGATGCGACGCCGGCACGGCTGTTTTGCGGAGCGGCTCGGGTCGAGCCAAGTGGCGACGCCGCGATTGACGAGGCCGTCGCCATAATCGCCATCGAGATCGATTTTCGGGTCATAAGCCCAGCGCTGCTTGCCGGTTTCGGGGTCGAGCGCGATGATGCGGTTAAAGGCGGTAGTGAGATAGAGAGTTGCGTCCACGAGGAGCGGCGTGGTCTCGAAGCCGCTGCGCTTTCTTGGGCCACCGCCCTCGGAAACGTCTCCGGTGTGAAAGGTCCAAGCGACTCTGAGCTGGGCGACGTTACCCTGGTTGATCTGGGTTAGCGGCGAGTAGCGCATACCGCCAGCATCGTGGCCGTAGTAGGGCCAGGAGTCTCGGGACGTGTCGCCAGCGGAGGCTCGAGCGCATGCAAGGATGACACGTAGGGCGAGCAAAAGGACCGCCGTCCAAGCCAGGGCCTCCAACAGACGTTCGATGGGCCGTCTCGCCGAGATTCCCCGCTGTACAATCCGAGCGCGAGAAAGAAGGATCATAACCGCTCCTACCTCCCTAGAATCCGGGAATACTTCCGTCGAGCGATGGCAAAACCAAAACCATCATCCCGTAAGCCAGGGCTAAGGCCCCTAGAACTACGGGATTGTACACGCCTGCGCCCTTACGACCGATGCAACATGTTTTCTATTCCGGAGGTTTCGAAGTTGCGGTCTCAACGGGGGTTCGGGGTCTGTGCTAGAGTTTTTGTACCATGAGGAGCCTCGGGATTTACCTGCAAGTGCCGTTCTGCCAGACGAAGTGCACCTATTGCAATTTTCACACCGGAGTGGTGGCCAGGGAGCGGTTTGCGCCGTATGTCGAGGCGGTATGCACGGAGATCCGGGAGCACCGGCGGTTGCTCGATGCGGCTGGCGTGGATTGGCAAGGGTGCTCAGGGCGAAGCGCGGCCGCGCCCCGAAAAGGAGAAGACGGACAAGCAGGAGCGGGGCCTCGAGGATTTCCTGTGGACACGGTTTATTTCGGGGGTGGAACGCCGAGTCTGCTCGAAGCCGCACACTTAAAGGCAATCGTGGAAGAGATTCGGCGAGCGTTCCGAACGGCTTTGGAAGAGGTGACGTTGGAGGCGGACCCGGAGACCGTGGAAGAGGAAAAGGCGGCGGCGTGGGTGCAGGCGGGAATCAACCGAGTGAGTTTTGGCGTGCAGTCGTTTTCGGACAAAGAATTGAAGGCGGCGGGACGGATGCACCGGCGGGCGGATATTTATCGGGCGGTGCCGATTCTGCGCGCGGCAGGGATTCGAAATATCAGCTTCGACCTGATCGCGGGATTGCCACATCAGACAAAAGAGAGTTGCAAGCAATCGCTCGCGGAGTTAGTTGCGCTAGCACCGGAGCATGTATCGGTGTACCTGCTGGAGGTGGACGAGGGGAGCCGCCTGGGGAAGGAACTGCTGGGAGGTGGAACGCGGTACGGGGCGGCGGCGGTGGCGAGCGAGGACGAGATGGCGGAGTTTTACGAGATGGCGCAACAGGCGCTGGGCGCGGCGGGGTATCGCCACTACGAAATTTCGAATTGGGCGAAGCCTGGGTTTGAATCAAAGCACAACTTGAAGTACTGGCGGCGCGAGGCCTATCTGGGCTTGGGGGCCGGTGCGCATTCATTTTCGGGCAAGCAGCGCTGGGCGAACGCCCATGACGCGGCGGCGTACGTGGGCGCGATCGAGAGCGGGAAATTGCCTGTGGAGCAACTGGAGACGGTGACGGCGGAGCAGGCGTTGGAGGAGGAACTGTTTCTCGGATTGCGGCAGTTGGATGGCATTGACATCGGACGGATTGAGAGGGAATACGGAGTCGCGCTCGGCGGGCGACTTGAACCTCTGGCCGCAGCGGGGCTGGTGAAACGAGATGGGGTTGTCGTGCGGTTGGCGGAAGAGAGACTGAGTGTATCGAACGAAGTGTTCGTCGAGCTGATGAAATAGAGAAGCGCTGAAATCGAAAGACGTAAAGAAAAAGACAACGGAGACGCAGAGGCGATTACCACATAGAAGAGAGAAAAGGACATGAGCTATACAGTGGCGAAGGGAAATCAGCGGGTCGATCCGGATGAGGTCAAAGCCATGGGCAAGGCCCCGGAAGGTGTCGTGGATTTGCGAAGCGACACGGTGACGAGGCCGACGGCGGAAATGCGGCAAGCGATGGCCACAGCCGAGGTGGGCGACGACGTCTACGGAGAGGATCCCACGGTCAACAAACTGGAGAAGCGCGCTGCCGAGATTCTTGGGAAAGAAGCGGCGCTGTTTGTGCCCACGGGATGCATGGGAAATTTGATTTCCATCAAGATTTGGACGCATCACGGCAGTGAAGTGATTTGCGAAGAGCGCAGCCACGTGAATCTATACGAGCTGGCGTCGATGTCCGCGATTGCCGGATGTATGCCGCGGGCGGCCCGCGGGGAAGACGGAATTCTGACTTGGGAAGAGATCAAGGCGGTCATCCGTCCAAAGATTTATTACGACTCGCAAACGGCGCTCGTGTGTCTGGAGAATACCAGCAACATGGCGGGCGGAACGGTATATCCGACCGACCGCGTGAACGAGATTTGCGACGAGGCGCACAAGCTCGGGCTCAAGGTGCATTTGGACGGCGCGAGGATCTTCAATGCCGCAACGGCGTTGGGAGACCACGTCGCGGTGATGACGAAAAGAGTGGATTCGGTGATGTTCTGCCTGTCGAAAGGATTGGGCGCGCCGGTAGGCTCGATCGTGGCCGGATCGAAGGCGTTTATAGAGAAAGCAAGGATTTACCGAAAGATGTTTGGCGGAGGGATGCGTCAGGCTGGCGTGATTGCGGCGGCCGGGCTGATTGCACTCGAGAAATCGCCGGCGCGGCTGCACATCGATCATGACAACGCCAAGTTGCTCGCGGACGGGATTGCGCAAATTCCGGGTTTGAAGATCGACCCCCAGAAGGTGCGGTCAAATATCGTGATTTTTGATTGCGCACAAGCGGGGATGACGGCAGTGGAATTGTGCGACGCGGTGCATGCACAGGGCGTGTGGGCACAAGACACGGCACTCTATTCAGTGCGTGTGGTAACGCATTGTGACGTGGACCAGGCAGGATGCGAGCGGGCGTTGGCGGTATTGAAAGAAGTGGTGACGAAGAGGAGAAAGGCGGGGGCATGAGCATAAGGCGGGTGGCGATTCTCTGCGGCGCGGTTGTTTGTTTGCTGGTTGCACAAGCGGCGAGTCGCGGGCAGACGCCTGGCGGGAAAAATAAAAGCAATACGTTTGCGCCATCCGCCGCGGAGGCAAAAAAATACATCGAGAACGCGGAGACTGAGTTATTTGACCTGGGCATAAAAGCCTCGCGGGCATCCTGGGTCCAAGAGAATTTTATTACCGAAGATACGGAGAAGCTCGCCGCCGATGCGAACGAAGTGTTGAACACGGCGAGCACGAAATACGCTAGGGAAGCGCACCGATTTGACGGATTAAAGCTCGAGCCGGAACTTGCGCGCAAGCGCCTGCTGCTGGAGCTGGCGGCTGGGTTTCCCGCCCCCAACGATCCGAAAGCACAAAAAGAGCTGGCGGACATCCTGGCGTCACTCGATGGCGATTATGGAAAAGGAAAGTGGTGCCCGCATGGGGAAAAGGGAAAGTGCCTGGACGTTACGGCGGTGGGGAAATTGATTGCAGAAAGCCGCGAACCAGAGGAGCTGAAGCGCGCCTGGGTGGGGTGGCACGCGATTGGTGCGCCGATGCGGCAGCGCTATGCGCGAATGGTGGAGCTGGGAAACGCGGGCGCGCGGGACCTGGGGTACACCGACGTGGGAGCGCTGTGGCGTTCGAATTACGACATGCCGCCGGATGATTTTGCGAAAGAAGCAGACCGGCTCTGGGAACAGTTAAAGCCGCTGTACTTGTCGCTCCACGGCTATGTCCGCGGGCAACTGCGGAAAAAGTACGGCAAGGATCTGGTTCCCGCGGATGGGCCGATCCCGGCACATCTGCTGGGAAACATTTGGAGCCAGGAGTGGAACAACGTTTATTCGCTGATGGATTCGCCAAAGCCGCCCGAGAGCTATGACTTGACGAAGATCTTGCAAGAGCGGAAGACGGATGCGCGGGGCATGGTGAAATACGGCGAGAACTTTTTTATTTCGCTTGGATTCGCGCCGCTTCCACCCTCCTTCTGGGAGCGCTCGCTGTTTACCAAGCCGGCCGACCGCGACGTGGTGTGCCACGCCAGCGCGTGGGACGTCGATTCGAAAGAGGACCTGCGGATCAAGATGTGCATCCAGACGACCGAAGAGGACTTTCGGACGATTCACCACGAGCTGGGGCACAACTTTTATCAGCGGGCGTACATGCATCAGCCGCCGCTGTTTCAAAATAGCGCGAACGACGGATTTCACGAAGCGGTGGGCGACACGATCGCGCTCTCGGTGACGCCCGAGTATTTGAAGAAGATCGGATTGATCGAGACCGTGCCTCCGGCTTCGGGGGACATCGATTACTTGTTGCAACAGGCGCTCGAGAAAGTGGCGTTTCTGCCGTTTGGCTTGCTGGTGGACAAGTGGCGGTGGGAAGTGTTCAGCGGGCAAGTGAAGCCGGAGAATTACAACAAGGCGTGGTGGGAACTGCGGAGACAGTATCAGGGCGTCGCACCGCCGTTGGAGCGCACGGAGGCGGACTTTGATCCCGGCGCGAAATACCACGTACCGGCCAACGTCCCTTACGCGCGATACTTTCTAGCGAGGATTCTGCAGTTTCAGTTTCACCGGGCTCTTTGCAAAGAGGCGGGGATTAGCGGACCGCTCCATCGCTGCTCGATTTACGGAAACGAGACCGCCGGGGAGAGATTGAACCAGATGCTCTCCATAGGACAGAGCAAACCGTGGCAGGAGGCACTGGAAACGCTGACCGGACAAAGGCAGATGGATGCGACCGCGCTGGCGGATTATTTCGCGCCGCTGAAGACTTGGTTGGATGAGCAGAACAAGGCAAAGGGGTATCCAGTGGGGTGGTGAGAAAACAGTTCGTAGTCCTAGAGTAGGGGCTGTCCGTAGAAACCGAGAGGAAAAACAGGAACCATAGAGACGCACAGGGCGCTTGAGCCAAGAAAAAGGATAAAGCGCAGATTCCGCCCCCCACAAAAAGTGCGGCCCGAGAAGGAAGACGTGCAGCTTTGTTCAAGCCAGCGGGCCAGGATGTTTGAGGTAGCGGTCGATAATGGCGTCCGCTGTGCGGTAGACGAAGGCGAGGATCGTGGGCGTGGGATTGGCGGAGGCGTTTTGCGGGAAGGTAGAGCCGCCGAGGATGAAAAGATTGGGCAATTGCCAGTGCTGGAGATAGGGCGAGACCACGGAACGGGCGGGTGAGTCTCCCATGATGGTGCCACCCTGGATATGCGTGGAGTTGTAGCGGGTGGAGTCGTAAGAGCGCAGGCCTGGGAAAGGATTGATCTCCCGAGCGCCCATCGCACGGGCGACTCGAACGGCAATCGGCGTGGCGAACTTGGCCATTTTTCGTTCGTTGTCGCACCAATTGAGGGTCAGGCGGAGGAGGGGGTCACCCAGGGCGTCCGTGTAGACGGGGTCGAGGTCCATGAGATTCGTTCTGTAGGCGAGGTGCTCTCCAGCAAAACCGATGGTTGCGGTGCGGTCATAGTAGAACACCGCAGCCTTCTTCCAATCCGAACCCCAAGTGGCTTTGACGGAGTTTGGCAGCACCCCGAAGGCCGCGATGGGCTGAAATCCGTAGCCACGCGCCGCGAAGTAACCGCCACGAAGGAAGCTGAGCGACGAGCGATCGAGATCGTCGCGGTCATAGTCGCTGAACAGAAATCCAGCAGAGCCGGAGCCCATGAAGCGGTTAAGAGGCTGATCAAAGAAGGCGGTCGCGGAGGGAACGCTGACCTGGTGCGTGAGATTGCTGCCGACCGTGCCGCGGCCCGAGGCGGCATCGTAAGGTTCACCGATGCCAGAGAGCAGCAGAAGACGCGTGTTGTTAAAGGTCCAGGAGGCCAGGAAGACGAGGGAGGCGGGCTGAAACACCTCCTGGCCTCGAGTGTCGACGTAGCTGACGCCGCGGGCAGCAGGCTTGGAGGGAGGGTCAAAGAGAATGCGGCGAACCCAGGCCCCCGTGCGCAGAGAGACGTTCTTGCGCTTTGCAATGACCGGGAGGAGAAGGTTGGTGGGTTGCGCTTTAGCCCCAACCATGCAGCCAAAGCGCCCGCAAAAGCCGCAATAGGTGCAGGCACCCCGAGAAATGCCGTCAGGGTTGGTATAGGCGCGGCTGATGTTCGCGGAGGGCGCGGGATAGGGATGATACCCAAGCGATTTGGCGGCGTCGCGGAATAGCGCCGCAAAATAGGGAACTTTTGTGGGTGGTGTGGGATATCCCTCGCTGCGCCACCCTTCGAAAATGTTACCGCCGTCGATCAATTTTCCGCGGATGTTGCCCGCCTGGCCGGAAGTGCCGAGCAGTTTGTCCACGCGTGTGTAGTAAGGCTCCAGTTCGTCGTAGGTGATGCCCCAATCGCGAACCGCATGACCCTCGGGAAGAGCGTTCGCGCCATATCTTGCCGTGGTCTTCGACAGTAGTTCAAAGCAGTCGGGGAGAAAGCGGGGAACCTGAGCGTTCCAGTGCTCGCCGGAACCACCGACGCCGGCGCCCGGCAGAAAAGCTCCATGCTGACGAAGCGGAACAGCGCGGCCGCTCGGATCATGGCGAAGCGTGACGGTATCGCTCGAGAGGTCTTGCATCATGCGGAGACGAATGGCGTAGTCGAGCTCGTCCATGTCGGTCGAGTAATCGGAGGGTTGGCGAGACGGACCGCGTTCCAGAACGACGATGGATAGAGAAGTGCGCGCGCCAAGTTCTTTGGCTATCAACAAGCCAGCCCAGCCACCACCAACAACCACGACATCAACAGCGGGAAGCGTCTTCACGGCTCGTCCTCGCTCGGGCGAACCTTTGCGCCGGCCGCCTGGCGAAGGCTGAGGGGCTTGGGGCGAAATGCCTGGCCGTAGTACTTTTCGATTTCCTCGAGGTTGCTCATGCGCGGGCCGGGAAAGCCTACAAGCTGCCAGCCGACCATACCGGCGTTCCCCCCGTGAATCGGATCACAGAACATTCCTTCGATCGTGTTTTTGCGGAGGAGCGCAAAGAAGAGGGTCGACTCGATTTTCCGCAGGGCTTCGTCTTGCGCGGTTGGCGAGAGAAGATGAAAACCCTGAAGCCCTTTTAACCCTTCGCGGTAAATTTGTCGCGGCGTGGCGCTTCCCTGGTAGCCAAATTCGCGAGGAGCGTCCTCAAAGGGCGGGTGCGTATAGCGAAAACGATCGCGGCCGTAGGAACCCGCGAGCTGGCGGTCGATGAAGATGGCCACGCCGGCTTCGCGCGCGCCCGGGCCAGAATCGTCGGATGGGAAAATGCGCGACGCAGCGGCAGCAAGGATGAGGGCTTCGGTGTCCGTTAGAAAACGAAGCGGGATGCGCACAGGTCGGTGCTGCGCGGAGAGTAGTGAGGCTTTGCGATCAAGGGAATAAACGAGTACGCCGCCTAGGGTCGCGGCGGAAAGCGTCAGAAAATGGCGGCGGCGCATGTGCGGGAGTTTAACAGAGGAACGGAGGCGAGGCACTCGGGGCAAGGTCGGAGCAAGGAACGTGCTATAAATAGTATTTAGGAGCGCTATAGGAAAAACAGATAGTGGAAGGGGAAGGGTCGTGGAATTCGCATTTACCGAAGAGCAGCAGCAACTACGCAAAAGCGTGCGGGAATTCGCGGAAGGTGAGATCGCACCCCACGTGATGGAGTGGGATGAGGCGTCGCATTTTCCTTTGGAGATTATGCCGAAGCTCGCCGAGATGGGGCTGCTGGGCGTGATTTTTCCGGAAGAATACGGTGGAGCCGGACTCGGTTACATCGAGTACGCGCTGGCCATTGAAGAGCTGGCGCGTGTGGACGGCTCGGTTGGGCTGATTGTGGCCGCGCACAATTCGCTGTGCTCGAACCACATCTTCAAGTTTGGCAGCGAAGCGCAGAAGAGAAAGTATCTTGTGCCCCTTGCGTCCGGGAAGGCTATCGGGGCTTGGTCGTTGACGGAACCGGAAGCGGGTTCGGATGCAGGCGGGACGCGAACGACCGCCGTGCGCAACGGAAAGTGCTGGGTGCTAAACGGCGCGAAGACTTTTACGACTAACGGGCACTACGCGAATTATTGTGTGGCCATGGCGGTGACGGATAAGTTGCAAGGCTCGCACGGGATCAGTGCCTTCATCTTGGAAAGGGGCATGCCGGGGTTTAGACCGGGGAAAAAGGAAAACAAGCTGGGGATGCGCGCCAGCGATACTTCCGAAGTGATTTTCAGCGATTGCCATGTGCCGCAGGAGGATTTGCTGGGGCCCGAAGGCGAGGGTTTCACGGGCAGCTTGAAGATTCTGGATGGCGGGCGGATTTCCATTGCGGCGTTGGCGCTGGGCATGGCGCAGGGTGCACTGGAAGCGGCCACGAAATACGCGAAGCAGCGGAAACAGTTCGGGCAGGTCATCGGCGACTTCCAGGCCGTGCAATTCAAGCTGGCGGACATGGCCACGCAGGTAGAAGCCGCGCGACTGCTGGTTTACCAAGCCGCCTGGCTGGCGGACAAGAATCAGGTGCGGTTCACGCGCGAATCAAGCATGGCAAAGCTGTTCGCTAGTGAAGTGGCGGTGCGCGTGGCCAACGAATGCGTACAGATTCACGGCGGGTATGGCTTCATCAAAGACTATCCCGCGGAGAAATACTATCGCGACGTGAAGCTGTGCACGATTGGCGAAGGCACGAGCGAGATTCAGCGCTTGGTGATTGCGCGGCAACTCCTCGGCAAGAATAAGTAGCGAATACGGCGAAGCGGTGGCCGCCCGGTTTCGTGCCCCGGCTGGCGATCTCCATCGCAGAATATTGATTCTGACGATCTTCCTTCGTCGCGGAGCGATCGAAAACGGAGGGCTTCCCGCAGACGGGATTGCGGAAGGCCGCCGTTCCGACTCCGCCCAGGTTTGCTCATGCGAACTTCGCTGGTAGCCTTCACCGCGCCTCCTCGGGCTCTCCTTGGACGTCGATTTGCGCCGGTCATTTTTCTCCCTGCCCTTTTCGCCCGTTCCTTCCGGCGGGCTCTCGATCTGCGCGAGGTTCATCGAAAGGGCGTGAGGCGAGGGGCGCAGGAACAAATTCAGAAAAATGCCGCAAGCAAATTGCCCCATACCAGGCCGCTTTAAGTTTTGGGCTCCAGTGCCAAAATCGGGATAATAGGGGCGATGCCCTTAGCCCCTCGAAGAAAAATTCAGGAAAAATATGCCGCGGCGCGTTGAGGAGTGGGCCGAACAAGTGCGGGCGGGTGAGGTGCGCGCGATTTCGCGTGCCATCACTGCGATCGAGAATCACGCGCCGGAAGCCGAGCAGTTGTTGCGGCTGCTGTTCCCGCACACTGGAAAAGCATACTTGACGGGCATAACCGGCGCGCCGGGAACGGGAAAGAGCACGCTGGTAGACCGTCTGGCGGCTTTTCACAGAAAGAACCGGGCGCAAGTCGGCGTGATCGCGGTGGATCCGACGAGTCCTTATTCGGGCGGAGCGATTCTGGGCGACCGCATTCGCATGCAAGGACACTCGAGCGATTCCGGCACGTTCATCCGCTCCATGGCCACGCGGGGATTTCTCGGTGGGCTCGCGGGTGCGACCGCCGAGGTGGCCCTGTTGCTGGATGCCGCGGGAAAAAAGCACGTTCTGATCGAGACGGTGGGCGTGGGACAGGATGAGATTGACATCGTGCGGCTGGCCGATTGCGTGCTTGTGGTGCTGGTGCCGGGGCTCGGCGACGACATTCAAAGCATGAAAGCGGGCCTAATGGAGATTGGCGACATTTTCGTGTTGAACAAAGCGGACCGCGAGGGCGCGGACCGTCTGGAGCAGCAGTTGCTCGCGATGCTTTCGCTGGTGATGCCGCGCGACGGATGGCGACCGCCGGTGATTCGAACCGTTGCGACCGAGAACCAGGGAATTGAAGAGCTGGCCGCGGCCGTGAAGAAATTTGAAAAGCATTTTGAGGCGAGCGGGGAGCGAAAGCGGAAGCATTTGGAGCATTGGAAGAAACGGCTCCTTGAGCTGCTGGAATCTCGGTTGCTCGAGCGCGCTCTAGGCGGTCCGGAAGGCGAAGCGCGGTTGGCGGAGTTGGCAGGAGAAGTAGCGGAGCGGAAGAAGGATCCGTTTACCGCGGTGAATGAGATTTTGAAGCGCAGCGGACTCCAGAGCTAAGGAAGGGAGGAGTATGGCGAAGAGGGCGGGAGCGGGGAACGGCAAGATGAACTCGGCCGAGGCGAGCATCGGCATCATCGGTGGCAGCGGGCTTTATACCATGAGCGGTCTGACGGGGACCCGCGAGGTTCGCGTGAAGACGCCCTTCGGCGAGCCGTCCGACGCCATCGCCGTGGGAACACTGGAAGGGAAACGCGTGGCGTTTCTGGCTCGGCATGGCCGCGGGCATCGCATCCTGCCAAGCGAAATCAACTACCGGGCAAACGTTTATGCGATGAAGCTGCTGGGAGTTGAGCAGATTATCTCTGTGAGTGCAGTTGGCTCTTTGAAAGAGGATTTGCGGCCGGGAGAATTCCTCGTGCCCGACCAGTTTTTCGACCGGACAAGAAACCGCATATCGACGTTTTTTGGAGACGGCCTTGTTGCCCATGTGGCCTTTGCGCATCCGACGTGCGGGCAGTTGTCAGGTGTTTTGGCTGATGCCTGCCGAGATCAAGCGGTGAAGGTGCATCATCGCGGAACGTACGTCTGCATCGAGGGGCCTCAGTTTTCCACGCTGGCGGAGGCAGAGGTCAATCGGCACTTGCGGTTCGACGTCATTGGCATGACCAACCTGACAGAAGCCAAGCTGGCGCGCGAAGCCGAGATTTGCTACGCGACGATTGCGATGATTACGGATTACGACTGCTGGCATCCGGACCACGAATCGGTGACGGCAGTGCAGATCATCGCGACCCTCAACCAGAATGCCGAGAACGCGCAAAAAGTTCTGCGGGCGGCGGTGCGCGAGCTGCCCTCGGCGCGCTCCTGCAAATGCGAGGCAGCCCTACGACACGCACTGGTTACCGACTTGAAGCTCGTGCCAACGGCCACCAAGAAGCGGCTGGCGGCCATTCTCAAAAAATATACTTCCTAGGAGATAAGCGTGACGCTGCTCGTCGTGGGATCAGTTGCGTTGGATGCCTTGGAGAGCCCGTACGGCAAGGTCGACCGCGCCGTGGGCGGAGCCGCCACGTATTTTGCCGTGGCGGCCAGCTTCTTTACGCACGTCAACCTGGTCGGGATCGTCGGTGACGATTTTAGCGAAGTGGATGCGCAGGTTTTTCGCGGCCGCACGATCAACCTGGATGGACTTGAACGTGCTCCCGGAAAAACATTTTTCTGGGCTGGGCGGTACTCGCAAAATTTGAACGAGCGCGTGACGCTGACAACGGAATTAAACGTGTTTGCCGAGTTCAAGCCTCAATTGCCGGAAAAATACCGAAACTCAGAGTACGTTTTCCTGGCGAATATCGCGCCGGACCTGCAGCGCGACGTCCTGCGTCAGGTCAAGAAAAAGCCGAAGCTCGCCGCGATGGACACCATGAATTACTGGATCGAACGGACCAACGCGGAACTGCGCGAAACCCTGAGGCACGCGGACATTCTGATGATCAACGACTCGGAAACGCGCGAGCTTTCGAACGAACACAACCTGCTGCGCGCGGCTAAACACATTTTCAAGATGGGGCCGAGCATCCTGGTGGTCAAGCGAGGAGAGTACGGTGCGATGATGGTGGACAAGCGCGGCGTGTTTTGTGTCCCGGCGTTTCCGCTTGAAGAGCCGCACGACCCCACGGGCGCCGGCGACAGCTTCGCCGGCGGCTTTATGGGATACCTCGCCGGCGCCAAGGACAGGAGCGATGCGTCGTTGCGGCGCGCCATGGTCTACGGGTCCGTGCTGGGGAGCTTCGCGGTGGAGAAATTCGGGCTGGACCGCTTGCGCCACTTGAAGCGAAGCGAGATACACGCGAGAGCACGCGACTTCGCAAAATTGACGCAATTCAAATTGTAGGCAGATAAAATCATCCGCAGGCGTGCTGGGGCGCCGGAGCCATGTTCTCTCTCGGTCAAGTCTTTCTACGGTTGACGGTCGCGGCCGTGCTGGGCGCGATCATCGGCATTGAGCGCGATCTGCGGCGCCGTCCCGCGGGCATACGCACAAGCTTTTTTGTCTGCCTGGCGACGGCGTTGTTCACGATCCTCTCCGGCGAGATCTCTCGCCTGCTCGGCGACACCGGGAGCACGCGCATCGCGTCGAATGTCGTTCAAGGCATCGGCTTCCTCGGCGCCGGCGCGATTTTACGCGAGGCGG